>CAZGWJ010000009.1:0-46534 GCA_964529445.1 uncultured bacterium | reverse complement strand
TCCAGGGTGGCCTTCGTCTCGGTCTCGGTGGGCTCGATCATCACGGCCTCGTGCACCACGAGCGGGAAATAGATGGTGGGCGGGTGATAGCCGTGATCGATGAGGCGCTTGGCCAGGTCCAGCGCGGAGATGCCGAAACGCTTCTTGAGGGGTTCCAGGTCCAGGACGAACTCGTGCATGCAGGTCCGGTCGTAGGCCACGGGATACGCCCCCTTCAGCCGTGAAAGGACGTAGTTGGCGTTGAGGGTGGCGTAACGTCCTACGCGCTCCAGGCCTTCCCGGCCCAACCGCAGGCAATACGCACAGGCCTTAAGGACCACGCCGAACTGGCCCGTGTTGGACTTGACGCGCCCGATGGATTTCGGCGAGCCGCTTTTCAGGAAATAGCGGTTCCCCTCCCGGGCCACGCGCGGCTCCGGAAGGTACGGCACGAGGTGCGCCGCCACGCCCACCGGCCCGCTGCCCGGGCCGCCGCCACCGTGGGGTGTCGCGAAACTCTTGTGCAGGTTCAGGTGCACCAGGTCGAACCCCATGTCGGCGGGACGGGCCAGGCCCAGGATGGCGTTCATGTTGGCCCCGTCGTAGTAGAGGAGCGCCCCCGCATCGTGCACCAAGGAGGCCAGTTCCGCGACCTGCTCCTCAAAGAGGCCCAGCGTCGAGGGATTTGTCAGCATCAGGACGGCCGTGTCCTTTCCCACCTTCGCCTTCAGGGCCGCGAGGTCCGTGTTGCCGCGCGCATCAAGAGGCACGCTCACCACGTTGAAACCCGCCATGGCCGCGGATGCCGGGTTGGTGCCGTGGGCGGACTCGGGCACGATCACGTTCAGCCGCCCCACCTCGCCACGATCCTTGAAGTACTTCCGCGCGATCATCAGGGCCGTGAGCTCGCCGTGAGCGCCCGCCGCGGGCTGGAGAGTGACCGCCGCGCAGCCCGTCACCACCGAAAGCCAATGCTCCGTTTCCCAGAGGACCTGCAGGGCCCCCTGGACCTCCTCCTCCCGCTGGTTCGGATGCAGTTCGGTCCAGGCCTCGCCCGAGGCGATTTCCTCGTTCACCTTGGGGTTGTACTTCATGGTGCAGGAACCCAGGGGATAGAACCCGTCGTCCACGCCGTAGTTCATGCGGGCCAAAGCGGTGTAATAGCGCACCGTCTCGATCTCCGAATGGGCCGGGATCCGCGGCTCGGGGCGTGACGGGATCCAGGAGGGCGCCTGGACGGGCAGTGCCGGCACCGGGGCGGGCCGGGGTTTGCCCGCGAACTCGGCGCTGGCCGAGACGAAGGCCTCCAGGTCCTCCATCGTGGTCAATTCCGTACAGGCCGCCAAGACGCAATCCTTGAATTCCGGGTAATCGGCCGAAAGGTCGAAGGGAGCCACGATGCCCCACTCCGCCAGAAAATCGGCATACCCCGGTTTCGACGGACGGATGACCATCTCGTTGGCATAGCGGGAGGTTTCCACCTTGAACCCGGGGATGGCCGTGAGCTCCATGGCCAGCGCATGGGCCGTGGCGGCCGCCTGGGTGGCCGCCGAGCGGACCCCCGCCCCCCCCTTGAGGTGAAGGAAGCAGGATGCGAAATGGGCCATCAGGGATTGCGTGGTGCACACGTTGGAGGAGGCCTTCTCGCGACGGATGTGCTGTTCCCGGGCCTGGAAGGTCAGGGCATAGGCCTCCCGTCCGAGCCGATCCACCGTCCGTCCGACCACCCGGCCGGGCATCTGCCGGATGTCGGCCATCCTCACGGTCATGAAACCCACATGGGGACCGCCGAAAGCCATGGGATTCCCGAAGGACTGCCCCGAACCCGCGCAGACGTCGGCGCCCAGGGACCCGGGACTGGGCAACAGCGCCAGGTTCAGGGCGTCCGTCACGGCCACGACCAGGTAGGCGCCCTTCTCCTTGCAGGCGGCCGCGATGGAAGCGAGGTCCTCCACCGAACCCAGGAAGTTGGGCTGTTGCACCACCACCACGCTGTCGGGCCTCAAGGCTGGCACGAGGGAGGCCAGGTCGGTCTCCGTTCCCCTCAGGGGGATTTCCAGCGTCGGGATATCCCTCGGGTCGAGGTAGGTCTTCACGACCGCCCGGTATTCCGGGTTCAACCCCCGCGAGAGAAGCACGGGCCCCTTCCCGCGCTTCACGCGCAAGCCCATGCAGGCGGCCTCGGCGACGGCCGTGGCCCCGTCGTAGAGGGAGGAGTTGGAGACCTCGAGGCCGGTGAGCTCGCAAAGATAGGTCTGGTAGTCGAAGAGGGACCTCAGCGTCCCCTGCGAGATCTCGGGCTGGTAGGGGGTGTAGGAGGTCACGAACTCCGGCCGGGTCACCAGGGCCTTCACGCAGGAGGGGACCTCATGGTTGTACACGCCGGCTCCCAGGAAGCAGGGCCGCCCCGTGGCGGGCTGGTTGTTGCGGGCCAGGAGGCCGAAATGCCGCTTCAAGCGGGGTTCCGACATGCCCGGCGGAAGCGGGAGGCCGTCCTTCAGGCGGGCGGCGGAGGGGATGTCCCTGAAAAGGTCCTCGACGGAGGAGACGCCGATGACCTCCAGCATCTTCCTCTCGTCCTCCGGGCTGATGGGGATGTAGGGCATGAAAACCTCCACCGATCCATCAACTTTGCATCCAACACGAAGCCCATTCGGCAAGCTCCGGGCAAACCGCGAAGGCGCGAAGTTGTTGTTTAATCAAGAAAACCGTACGACAACCCCCGAAAATGGAAAAAAGAAACGGACCGCCCGGGAAGAGGCAGTCCGTCGCTTGCGGCTCAAATCGCCTTCACTTCTTCTCGAGCGACGCCTGGTAATCCTCGGGAGTCAAGTACCCGCCCAGGGAGCCGGGATTGTCCAACTGCATTGTCACCAGCCACCCCGCGCCTTCCGGATCCTCGTTGACCAGCGACGGCTTCTCGCGCAGGGCCTCGTTCACCTCGGCGATCTTCCCCGCCGGCGCGTACACGTCGGAGACGGCCTTGACGGATTCCAGCACGCAGACGGACCCCTTGTCGGGGACGGCCTTGCCGACGTCCGGCAGTTCCACGAACACGATATCCGAGAGTTCATGGGCCGCGTGACGGCTCACGCCCACGCGGATCTTCCCGCCGCCGAGGTCGTCGTACCATTCATGGGTGGGGGCGTATTTTTTCATTCGCAGGCTCCTGGATGGGATGATGCCGGCACGCAAGAATCGGGTGGATGGGGGAGGCGTCGGATGGGAGGGGATGGCGTTGAAACCCGTTGAATATAGCAGAAAACAAAGGCCGTTTCATGCTTTTCCAACACGGATCGAACGTTTGAAAAGTGTGAAAAGTTTGAATGTGTGAAAAGGTTAACGATAAAGCTAAAGCGCCAGGATCGATTCCCTCATGACCGATGGGATTGACCCCGAGTCAGCCGTTCTATCATTCCGAGTGGCTTGAACGAGGAATCTCCGATATTGCCGGCAGTCGCCCCTTTTCACACTTTTCAAACCTTCAAACTTTTCACACCAAGGGCAGTTTGGGCGCTTTCTTCTTCGTCACGTTGCGGTACCACGGCAGTTTGGCCTTCGCGGCCGGGACCGCCTTGCCGCGGATGCTTACGGCCAGGGGCGCGTCGAGGAACGTCTTGTCCACGAAGGCGAGGGCGATCCCCTTCTTCAGGGTGGGCGCATAGACACCGCTCGTCACGACCCCCGCCTCCTTTCCGCCGGAGAGGACGGGATATCCCTCCCGCGGGATGCCCGCCGCCTCCAGGGTGAGGCCGACCAGCCTCCGGGGCGGGTCCAGGACCAGGGCTTCTTTCCCGAAGAATCCGCCCGGCTTGTCCATCTTCACGGCCCACATCAGGAAGGTCTCGGTGGGCTGGGTCTTCTCGCTGATCTCGTTGCCGTGAAGGGGCAGGCCCGCTTCCAGCCGCAGGGAGTCCCTCGCGCCCAAACCGCAGGGTTCGACCTCCGCCTGGGAGACCAGGGAATCCCACACGTCGGGAGCCCCGCCGTGATCCACCATGATCTCGTAGCCGTCCTCCCCGGTGTAGCCGGTGGCCATGACCACGACCGCGTGGCCCCGGATGGTCCCCTGGGCGAAGGAGAAATACGGCAGGGCGGCCGGGTCGCAGCCCTTCACGACGGAGGCAAGCGCCTTCGTGGCCAGGGGGCCCTGAAGGGCCATCATGGACGTGCGGTCGGAAAGGTTGTCGATGGCCACCTTCCGCCCCGCGGCGAGCTTGCTCAACTGGGCCACGTCCTTCCCGATGTTGGTGGAGTTCACGACCCAGAAGATCCGCTCCGGCGTTTCCTTGTAGAGGATGACATCGTCGATGACGCCGCCCCGCTCGTTCAGGAGCATGCCGTACTCGGCGCTGTCCGGGGCCGTGCGGGTGAGATCGTTGGTGAAGGCGTAATTGGAGAAGGTCATCGCATCGGGCCCCGTGACCCAGACGCGCCCCATGTGGGAGATGTTGAAAAGCCCGGCGCGGCTGCGACAGGCCTCGTGCTCGAACAGGATGCCCTTTCCGTAGGAGACCGGCATCCGCCAGCCGTGGAAATCCACCAGTTTGGCCCCATGGGCCTGGTCCCAGGCCAAACAGAACGTGTCGCGCGGGGCGCCCTCGCCGTGGCCGCTCAAGACCGCGCCTCCCCGGTCGTCGGTCGGAACGGGGCGAAAAAGTGCTTCTTCATCGGGGCACTCCGGTATTGGGGTGGTGTGCGGGGGAAGGGGGTCGAAATTCGAAGATAGCAGAAAAAATCGGCGACAACACAGGCCGCCCTTTCGGAATATTCCCGACAAAGGCTTGGGGCCGCGCCTGCGGTCTGTTAATCTTTCCATCCCATGAGCGCCCCCGAAACCCCCAACAGCGGCGAGATCCGCGCGCAGACCGCCAAGCGCCGCACCTTCGCCATCATCTCCCATCCGGACGCGGGCAAGACCACGCTGACGGAGAAGCTCCTGCTGTATTCCGGCATGATCCGCACGGCGGGCATGGTGCGGGGCCGCAAGGGCGGCAAGACCGCCGTCTCCGACTGGATGGGCATGGAGCAGGAACGCGGCATCTCCATCACCGCCTCGGCCATGCAGTTCCACTACAAGGACTCGGTCATCAACGTGCTGGACACGCCGGGCCACCAGGACTTCTCCGAGGACACGTACCGAACCCTCACGGCCGCCGATTCCGCCATCATGGTCATTGACGCCGCCAAGGGCGTGGAGACCCAGACCCGCAAGCTCTTCGCCGTGTGCGCCCTGCGGGGCATCCCGGTCCTCACCTTCATGAACAAGATGGACCTGCCCGCGCGCGATCCCCTGGACCTCATGCACGAGGTGGAGCAGGTCCTGGGCATCAAGGCCGCGGCCATGGACTGGCCGGTCGGTTCCGGCCGCGACTTCACGGGGGTCGTGGACCGCGCCACGAAGGAACTGGTGGCCTTCGAGAAGACCTCGGTGGGCGGCGCCGACCGCGCGGCCATGAAACGGCTTCCTCTCGACGGCGAGGAGGCCCGCGCCCTCCTGGGCGCCGACACGCGGGAGCGGCTGGGGCACGAGTTGGAGCTTCTTGAGGAGGCCGGCAACCCCTTCTCGCGGGAGGAGTTCCTGGCCGGACGGGTCACGCCGGTTTATTTCGCCTCCGCCCTGACGAACTTCGGCGTGGAGAACTTCTACGATGCCTTCGTGGACTTGGCCCCTCCCCCGGGGGCCCGCCTGGCCGACCTCCCCGACGGCGGGGAAACCCTTGTGGATCCGGTGGACAACCCCTTCTCGGCCTACGTCTTCAAGTTGCAGGCCAACATGAACCCGAGGCACCGGGACAGCACGGCCTTCTTCCGGGTCTGCTCGGGACGGTTCGAGCGCGACCTCGTGGTGAAACACCATCGGCTCGGCAAGGAGGTGCGCCTGTCGCGCCCCCACAGCATGGTCGCCTCGGACCGTCACACCCTCGATGAGGCTTTCCCCGGCGACATCGTGGGGGTCATCAATCCCGGGACCTTCGCCATCGGCGACACCATCTCCCTCGCGGGCGGCTTCGACTTCAAACCCCTGCCCTCCTTCCAACCCGAGGTCTTCGGTTCCATCCGCCCGAAGGACGTGGGCAAGAGGAAGCAGTTCGACAAGGGGCTCACCCAGATGACGGCGGAGGGTACGGTCCAGTTGATGAGGAGTTGGAACGGGCTGGACCTTTTCATCGCGGCGGTGGGGCGTCTGCAGTTCGACGTCCTGCAATACCGCCTGAAGGGCGAATACGGGGTGGAGACGGTGCTGGAAACCCTGCCCTACACCTGCAGTGCCTGGGTGCAGGGCGAGATGGAATCCTTCGACGCTCCGGTGCCGGTGCTCAAGTTGAAGGATGGGAAGGACCGGGCGGTCGTTCTCTTCAAGAGCGCCTGGGACAAGGAATACACGCAGAGGAAATGCCAGGGGTATACGTTCCTGGATATGGCTTGATATAAATCCGTTTGAAGGTGCGAAAAGTTTGAAAGTTTGAAAAGTATCGCCGCTTGCGTCGGGTCATCCCCTTCATCCACCTACGGCAAGATCTCGCCGCACCTTTTGCGGCGGACACTCTTCAGACCAGCCCTTGGCATCCCCTTTTTCGCTTTTCACACCTTCACACTTTTCATACTTTTCTAACCCGGGTCGCTAAGCCGAGCCGACCTTGCGGGGGGCGCTGACTTGGCGGGCCACGTTGCCCGAGGGGCCGTGGGGTTTGATCACCTGCCCGTCCCGGCCGTGCTTGACCTCCGGGTGATGGGGCGTGTGATCCTCCTTCCCGCCCTCCTTCTTCGCCTTCTTCAGGGCCTCCTCGGCCGCCTTCTGCAGGGAACGGCTCTGCATCGCCTCGTCCTCCCGCAGGTGGCACTTCTTGTACTTCTTGCCCGATCCGCAGGGGCAGTCGTCGTTCCGGCCCGTGTTCCTCAAGCGCTGAAGATGCTCGTCCGCCATTTCATTCTCCTCCGAGTTCCTGGGCCGCCTCGTTCGCGGCCTCCGTCGATCCGCCCCCGTCCATCCCCTCCGGCATGCCCGGCGTGAACTTGGGATTCACGCCCTCGATGACCCAGACCTTGCCCTGCTTGACCACCAGTTCCTCGATCTCCTGGATCATGCCGGATTCCAGGACCACGTGCCCCTCGATGATGACCGTGTCCTTCCCGGCCTCCTTCTGGTTGCTCACGTTGATGGCCTTCACCATCCCCTTCAGCGTCCTCAACTCCCAGACCTTCTCGAGGGTCGTCCCCGAATCCAAGGCCTGCTGGACGGCGGAACTGAAATACGGCCGGGTGCCGGGCAGGTCCCCCTTCACGGCCAGGGCGTAGGCCGTGACGACGACCTGCGGGGGACCGAGGTTCTCGTGTTTGGAAGGATCCACCGAACAACCGGCCAGGAGAAGCAGGAAAGACAGGCACAGGATCCGTTTCATGGGATACCCCCTTGTGAATGGAACGATCCAGAAGGAAAGGTCATTATAGCGCAGTGCCTATGGACAACCTACTGCATCGTCCCCCTCACCCTGCCCTCTCCCGCAAGCGGGCGAGGGAACAACAAGGAAAACACAATTCTCCTCACCCCCTCTCGGGGAAGAAAGCCGGATGAGGGATCATCCTACCCTTTTCCCCGGCCGGTCCTTTTGGCCTGGGAGGCCAGGTAATCGGCATAACGGCCGGCGTAGTCCGTGAAGGTTTCGTCGGGTTTCAACTCGATGATCCGGGTCGCCACCTTGGAGATGAGGTCCTGGTCGTGGCTGGAGAAGAACACGGTGCCGTCGAACTCGTCGAGCGCCTTCGACAGGGCTTCGATGGATTCCAGGTCCATGTGGTTGGTGGGCTCGTCCAGGATCAGGACGTTGCCCCCCTCGGCCATCATGCGCGCCAGCATCATGCGCTGGCACTCGCCGCCGGAAAGCACCCTCACGTTCTTGTCCTGCTGTTCCCCCGAGAAGAGCATCCGTCCCAACGTGGCCCGCAATGACTGGGTATCCTCCGTGGGGGGGACGTACTGCCGGAGCCATTCGAGCATGGTCATGTCCCGCGTGAGCTCCTCGCGGGCGTCCTGCGGCATGGAGCTCAGGCGCACCGTGGTGCCCCACTTGACGACGCTCCCCTTGTCGGAGGGGTGTCCGTTCTTCGAGAGGTCGTAGAGCACCGGGAACTCGGGATGGTAGGCACCCAGCAGGCATTTGAGGAAGGTGGTCTTGCCGAGCCCGTTCGCCCCCAGGACGGCGATCTTCTCGCCCCGGCCCACGAGCAGGTCCATCCCCTTCAGCACCTGCTGTTTGCCGTAGGACTTGGAAAGCTTCCGCACCGTGAGGATGTCCTTGCCCGAGGCCTCCTTGGCCTTCAGGGTGAAGCGCGGATACTGCCGCGAGGAGGGGATGATCTCCTCCAACTCGATCTTCTCCACGAGCTTGGCGCGGCTGGTGGCCTGGGCGCTCTTGCTGGCGTTGGCGGAGAAGCGCGCGATGAACTCCTTCAGTTCCGCGATGCGCTTCTCCTTGCGCTCGTTCTCCTTCATCTTGGTGTCGATGGCCTGCTGGCTGGCGTGCACGAAGAAATCGTAGTTGCCCGTGTAAATGGTGACCTTCTGGCGGTCGACGTCCGCGATGTGGGTGCAGATGTGGTTCAGGAAATGCCGGTCGTGGCTGATGACGAGGATCGTGCCCTCGTAGGAGTTCAGGTAATCCTCGAGCCAGTCGATCGACTTGATGTCGAGGTGGTTGGTGGGTTCGTCCAAGAGGAGCAGGTCGGGATTGGAATAGAGCACCTGGGCCAGGAGGACCCGCAGTTTCCATCCCCCGGCCAACTGCTTCATCTTCCACTCGTGCTTCTCCGTCTCGATGCCGAGTCCTTCCAGCAGTTCCCCGGCCTTCGCCGTGATGGTGTACCCGTCCATCTCCCCGAATTCGGCTTCCAGCTCCGCGGCCCGGTGACCCTCCGCGTCCGTGAGCTTGGATTTGGCGTACAGGGCGTCCCGCTCCTGCTGGACCTTCCAGAGTTCCTCCCGTCCCATGAGCACGGTGTCGAGGACGCTGTGCTCCTCGTAAGCGTACTGGTCCTGTTTCAGGACGCCCATCTTCACGCCGCGGTCCAGGGCCACCTCCCCCTCGTCGGCCTGCATCTCGCCGGATAGGATCCGGAGAAACGTGGTCTTTCCGGCCCCGTTGGCGCCGATGAGCCCGTAGCAGTAGCCGGGGTTGAACTTGACCGTCACGGAATCGAAGAGGGTCTTGTTCCCGAAACGGAGGGTGAGGTTGTTGACCGAAAGCATGGCATCCTTCCAGGCGTCGACGAATCACGAAGGGTGGAATGATACACGATTCAGGGGGTTTTCAAAACCCGCAACACTCCCGAATCAATTCACGTCCAACGCGAAGTCGCGAAGATAGGCCCTTTTTAAGCTGCGCGTTGAGGTCGAATCGTGAAGAACATGGCGGAAAAACGCGGAAACAAAAGGATTGCGGGTCCTCATTTTCTAACTTCTATTTTCGATTTTCCATCTTCCCGAAGGGATCTTATCCTGCGAGGCGCGGGAGAAGCTTCATGAGGAAGAAGTACAGCGCCAGGAGGACCAACCCGCCCCTCAGGAAGAAGCGGGCGTAACGGGGGGTGAGGACCCGCAGGAGGACGATCTCCTCGCCGACGGCCAGGGCCCCCGCGGCATCGCCCTTCTCCTGCATCGCCTTCTCCTCCTGCTCCAGGGTGTAAAGAAGGCGGCGCGAATAGTTCGTGAAAAGGAAGACGTTCAAGGCCACCCCGACCACGAGGAAGCTCAAGCCGGTGAAGAAGAGGATCTGGTCCATGGCGCACCATTCTATGTTCCCCGGGCGATAAAGGGAACCCCTCCCCTCAGGGTTTCAACCGATAGAGCCGGTAGAGCGCCCAGAAGGGCTCCCGAAGGACGGGCTCATAGCGGCTCATCAGCCACGCCCACAGGACCGGGTGGGTCCGGCTGAACCGGAGTTCCTCCCGCCCATCGATGGGAAAATCACCCAGGATGGCGCAGGACGGGGCTTCCCGCTCGAGTTCGGCAATCATGGCCCGCTCCACCCTCTCCCCGGACGGAAAGAGGAAGTACGTCCCGCGGATGGGCGAGGGCAGGTCGTGCACCGCATACACCATCGACAGCGCCGGCATGGCGAGAAGCGTCCGTCCCGGGGTGACCATCTCCTTCACCACGCGGTCGGCGATCTCGAGTCCCGCGACGGTGTTGGCGTCGAGCCGCAGGACATCCCGGCCGACCGGGTGGGGAACCCGGGGAGAGGTCTTGGCCTCGCGCCAGGCCTGGACACCCGGATGCTCCGCCCCCACGGCCACCAGCGCATAAAGAAGGAGCAGCGGCAGGACCCAGGGCTTCCAGCGCCTCGGGACGCCGCCCGCGACCGCCGCGGCGGCCAGCAGGAATGGCGCACTACCCTGGGCCAGGTGCTCCGGATCGGGCCGCGAGAAGGCGTGGCGGAGGTACACGAGTCCCACGACGGCCGCTGGAAAGGACGGGACGACGGCCGCCGGAGATCCCTTTCCGGTGCGAAGAGCGCGGACAAAGACGCCCAGGAGGAAGAGCGGGATGAGGACGAATCCCGCGCCGCGCGCGAATGCCGCCGCGAAGTCCCAGCCCGGGGATTGGAAGCGGAGCGTCCAGGGCCAGGGCACCGGCGTCGGCAGACTCCCCGCCCGCACCGAAAGAAGATAAGCCCAGCGCTCGGCGAGGATCGCCCCGGATTCGGGGCGCAGGAGCGCCATCACCCCGTACGGGACCAACCCCATCAGGAAACCCGCCCCCAGGAACGAGAAGGCGCGGATGAGCCGCACTTTCGGGTCGCGGAACCGGATCAAGGCCAGAAGCATCGCGAACGCCGCGAGCGAATAGAGGGCGTGGTTCTCCCCGATGAATCCGAAGACGCCGGCCGCCGCACCCGCCGCCAGGCAGTTCCCCCTTCCCGGCGCCTCCGCGAGGCGCGCGGCCACCGCCACGGCGACCAGCGAAACGGCTCCGTCATAGACCTTGTAATGGGGGAACATCCAGAGCGCCAGAACGAGGGAGAGCAGAACCCGGTCCCGAAGAACGACGACCTGGCGCCTGAGGACCCACAGTCCGGCCAGAAGGCCCAGCATCATGAAGGGCACCGCGGCGAAGCGGACCGCAAGAAGCGAGTCGGGCCGGACGGCGGCGAAAAGGGCCCCCCAAAGGTAACGGCCCGGGGCGTAGGCGTGCAGGTCGGCGGAGGGCGTTTCCCCGTGAAGGACCCGTCGGATCTGGTACCAATGGAGGCCCTCATCCGACCAGTTCCAGCCGAGATCGCCCTGCCAGAAGAAAAGGAGGAGGGGGACGAGGACCGCCAGGAACAGCAGGGGAAGAAGCGGCCGATGTTCGGCGGCGCCCCCGGGGCGGGAATCGCGGCGTCGGGAGCGCCTCATCCCTGGAGGGCGCGGATCCGGGCGGCGTATTCGTCCGCGAGGGACCGGGCGTCCTTCTCGCACCCCGCCTCGACCGTCACCCGGAAGCAGGCCTTGTCCGAGTCGGGCAGCATCATCACCGAGGCACCGTCCTTGTACACCTTGATCCCGTCGATGAGGTCCCGCTTCTCGTTCGCCGTCTGTTCCAGGAGGGTCCGCATGGCGGTTCCCTTCATCTCCCACGAGCAGGGCACCTCGAGGGACACCTGGTGGGTCCGGGGAAGGCCCTCCAGGAACCGGGACATGGGTTTCCCTTCCAGGGCGATGCATTCCATGATCTTGGCCGTGGACATCATGGCGTCCATGAAAGGCGCGAAGGAGGGGAACATGTAGCCGCCGTCGGGCTCTCCCGCGAAGGACACGTCCTTCTGCGCCGCCGCCTCCATGAGGTAGAAGTAGGAGGTGCGACTGCGCTGGATCCTCCCGCCCTGACGCTTCGCGATGTCGTCCAGGGTGTGCGAGCCGTCGATGGGCACCACGGCCACGGCCCCCTTCTGCCGGGAGAAGGTATAGCTCAGGAAGAAGGCCAGCATCTCGGAGCCGGACAGCAGGTGACCCTTCTCGTCCACCACGAAGATCTTCTCGGCGCCCGCGTCGAACATGACGCCGAAATCCGCCTTCAAGGTCGGCACGATGTCCGACACCTGCTTCAGGGCCGCTTGGAACTGCTCCGGCGTCTTGGTGAGCTTGGTCTCGTCCATGTAAGCGTTGAGGGCCACCACCTCGCAGCCCAGCTTGCCCAGGAGCTGGGGGAAGATGGGGGAGGCCGAGGAGAACGCGTAGTCGATGACCACCTTGGGCTTGCGCTCGGCGACGGCCTTGGCGTTGATCGCGTTCAGGAAACCCTCCTGGTAATACTCCAGGACGCGATGCGGGAAGGAAAGGTCACCGGTCTCCTCCATGAGGGCCCGGCGGAAATCCTCCCGGTAGAACAGGTTCTCGATGCCCTTTTCCTTGCTCGATGGAAGGGCCAAGCCGTTCGGCCCGAAGAACTTGATGTCGACGTTCTGGGCGTCGAAGGGACTGCGGGCCGTATAAAGACCGCCGAGGTCCCCGAGGCGGGGAGCCGCATAGCGGGCCACGGAGATCGGGATCTCGCGCAGGTCGTGCACGTTGACGCCCGAGGAGAGGATGCCGGAGATGAGGGCGCGGTTGATCATGCGGCTGGTCTTGTGGATGTCGCGGCTGGTGATGACCGTGGCACTCTGGGGCAGGGAGGCCCCGTAGGCCGCCCCCAGTTTCGAGGCGAACTCGGGATTCAAGTCGATGCCGGCCATCCCCGACACGCCGTAGGCGCCGAAGATCGAGCGGGCCCACTTGTCGCCCCAGACGAGGGACGTGGAAAGGCGCGCCCCATCCTCGACCACCTTGTGCGGCCAGACCTTCACCGAGGCCCGGATGACGGCCTCGCGGCCGATGGTGCAGTTGTCCGAAACGATGGCCCCCTCGAAGACGGAGGCCTTCTCGGCCACGTCCGTCCCGGTGGCGATGACGCATTCCTTGGCCTGGGCCTGCGCGCCCATGGACACGTTGCTCCAGAGGATGGCGTTGGAGAGCTGGACGCCCTCCTCGACCTGGCAGCCGTCGCCGATGACGGTGTTGGCGATCGATGCGTTCTTGCCGATGTTGCAGTTCTTCCCGATCACCACGGCCCCCGAAAGCTGGGCCGAGGGGTCCACGTGAGTGCCCTCCCCCACCCAGATCTCGCGGCCGATCCGGTTGAGGCGCTTCCCCGGGATCTCCAGTTCCACCTTGCCGTTGAAGATGTCCTGCTGGGCCAGGCGGTACTGGTCGAGGTTCCCGATGTCCTTCCAATAGCCGGTGGCGGTGTAGCCGAAGATGGGCAAACCCTCCTTCAACATCAGGGGAAAGAGGTCCTTCGAGAAGTCGAACTCCGCGCCCTTCGGGACGAGGTCCAGGACCTCGGGCTCGAGGATGTAGATGCCCGTGTTGACGGTGTCGGAGAAGACCTCGCCCCAGGTGGGCTTCTCGAGGAACCGCTCGATCCGGCCGTCGCGGCCGGTGATGACCACCCCGAACGCGAGGGGATTCTCCACGCGCGTCAGGATCATGGTGGCCTTGGCCTTCTTCTGGTCGTGGAACTTGAGGGCGGCCGTCAGGTCGAAGTCGGTGAGCACGTCGCCCGAGATGATGAGGAAACGTTCCTTGCCGATGAGGTCCTGGCAGTTCTTGACGCTCCCCGCGGTTCCCAGGTCCGATTCGGCCGACCGGTACTGCATGGAAACGTCGAAGGAGGATCCGTCCTGGAAATACTCGGTGATGACGGCGGGTTGGAAGAAGACGACGCTGATGATGTCCTTGATCCGGTGCCGTTTGAGGAGATCCACGATGATCTCCATGATGGGCCGGTTGACGACCGGGATCATGGGTTTGGGAAGGTTGACGGTCAGGGGCCTCATGCGGGTGCCGAACCCGCCCGCCATGATGACGGCTTTCATCGGACCCTCCTCTCAGTGTCGATCGATATCGCGCCGAAAGGGTATTCTACACGTTTTCGCGATAAAATAAGCGTTCATTTAGCATCTTCATATGGACCCAATGGATTTCCCACAAATTCAAAGCCAACGCGAAGCCGCGAAGAACGGCGAAGTTTTGGGGAATTGACGATCCAAAGCCACGACTCAGGATAGATTCCGAAATCGCCGAAGTCGTTCTCATCTTCAGATCTTCCTTCGCGGCTTCGCGGCTTCGCGTTGGATGTGTATTATCTTGGGTCAGGTCTTTCCGACAGCTCTTGCTTTTACGGTGCCCGGAACCGATGGTATCCTCATCGGACCCGGATACACACCCATCCCAAGGAGTACCCTGTGCCCCCCACCCCTTTTTCCCTCGACCTTGAGGGAGAGGGTCGGGTGAGGGGGGAACGCTCGGTTCCGATCCAGACCTAACTCATTCAAGACTAGGAGCCTTTATGCCCCCCGCCGAAAAGGACGTCCTTCAAGCCCTGTCCGCCATCCAGGACCCCGACCTGGGGCGCGACATCGTATCCCTGGGATTCGTGAAGGACCTCGTCATCGAGGGCGGACACGTTTCCTTCTCGATCGAACTCACCACCCCGGCCTGCCCCGTGAAGGAACGATTCCGTTCCCAGGCCGAAAAACTCGTCGCGGCCCTGCCCGGCGTCGAAAAGGTGGACGTGAAGATGACCGCCAAGGTGAAACCGGCGCCGGGGCCCTCCCTTTCGGACGAACTCGCGGGGGTCAAGAACCTGATCGCGGTGGCATCGGGCAAGGGCGGCGTCGGCAAGAGCACCGTGGCCCTGAACCTGGCCCTGGCCCTCGCGAAGGAGGGCGCGAAGGTGGGACTGCTGGATGCCGACGTGTACGGCCCGTCCATCCCGCCCATGATGGGTGAGGGCAAGGGGGAGGTCTCGGGAGGGACCGACGGCAAGATCCGGCCCTTCGAGAAGCACGGCCTGAAGTTCATGTCGATGGGGATGCTGGTGGAGCCGGGTTCCCCCCTCATCTGGCGCGGCCCCATGGCCTCCGGCATCCTCCAGCAATTTCTGGGCGACGTCGCTTGGGGCGATCTCGACTACCTGTTCGTGGACCTTCCACCCGGGACCGGTGACATCCAACTGACCCTCGCGCAATCCGCGCCCCTGACCGGCGCCGTCATCGTCACGACGCCCCTGGCCACCGCCAGCGGCGTCACCCGCAAGGGCCTCGCCCTCTTCCGCCAGGTGAAGGTTCCCATCCTGGGCGTCGTGGAGAACATGAGCGGCTTCACCTGCCCGCATTGCGGCAAGACCACCGACGTCTTTTCCCGGGACGGGGGAAAGCGGCTCGCGGAGGGACTGGAGGTTCCCTTCCTGGGCGCCTTGCCCCTGGACCCCGCCGTGGCCGAATCCGGCGACACGGGCCTTCCCGTCGTGACCGTCCGTCCCGACAGCCCGGCCGGTCGCGCCTATCTGGAGCTCGCCCGGGCCTGCGCCGCCCAGATCTCGAGGACGAACGCGGAAGGCGCCGATGAATCCGTTCCCGTGAGGATCGACACGAAGGACCCGAAGCGGATCCGCATCGAGTTCAGCGGCGGGAAAACCCTGTCCTACAATCCGCATCTCCTCCGGACGCAATGCCCCTGCGCGGGATGCGTGGACGAGAAGACCGGGAAAAGGACCCTTCAACCCGGAGACGTGCCCCTGGATGTGCGCCTGACGGGGGCGGACCCGGTCGGCCGCTACGCCCTGAGGCTGGCCTTCAGCGACGGCCACGCCACCGGGCTCTATACGTTCGATCTGCTGAGGAAACTGGGGGAATAGCAACCTGTCCGAAAAAGAACACGCCCGACCGAATCCCGATCGGGCGTGTTGAAGGCGCTCAACGCACTCGTTGATTCAAGGACAAACGAGGGCTTCCACGTTCCCGGCAACGCTACCGTTCGAGCCCCACCCGCTAATGTTGATCGTCGAAGGCAGGGGCCCCCACGAATAGCCCGTATTGCTGTATACCGTGCTACCAGTCTGGGAATGGAACGTGAAGGTGAGACTATTGACCCCGTCACCCTGAGTCATGACGGCGAGGTAGTAATCCCCGGCCGGCAGGGAAACGTTCGGTATCATGGGTACGCTGTAGTTCCCGATGTTCGTCACCGGGAATCCAGTCACATCACTCTCAACCAACAGGGTGGCGGGAGAGGTCGCCGTGTAGATCCCCGCCCTTCCCGACCCGATCGAGCCGAAGACCCGGAAACGCATGGAATACACGGTACCGGGCGTGGACAGGTTGTACTGTGTCACCGAAAGCTTCACCCCGGAAACCCCGGAACCCGACGATGTCGAGGAAACCAGCCCACAGGTGACCGGAGCGGCACAGGTTGCGAGGGGAGTCCACGTGGTGGTCGGCGTCGGTGTGTGTGTAACTGTCGCAGACATTGTGGGCGTAGAAGTCGGTGGCACGGTCGGCGTGTCGGAAGGCGTGGGACTATCCGTGAAGGTCAATGTCGAGGTCGGGCTTTCGGTGGGAGTCGAGGTGGATGTGTCGATCGGGGTCGAAGTGGCCGTGAAGGTGGCCGTATTGGCCGGGACCACGATGGGAGCCGCGGGAGTGTCCTTCTTCTTGCAGGAAAGTTGGAACCCGATCATACCAGCCAAGCAAAGCGCGAAAGCAATCAAACGCATCATATAAACCACCCCCTGATGGAATGGTACATTCTACGACTTAACCATCCCGTTCTCAAAGATAAACGGCGACCTCGATGGATTCTTTCATGAACCGTCACTTCCGGATCAGCACTTCCTTCAACTTGAACTCGTGCTTGCCCGTGGTTTTGGGGGCGATGTTGAAGGTCTCGATGCGGGACAGGTCCAGGGGAGCCCCCTTCTGGGCGCCGGGCGGCTGGTAGAAGGGGTTCAACTGGAAACTCGTCATCGGGAAGGAAAGGGTCTCCCAACCGGTTCCCTTCGTCTGGGGGGCCAGCGCGATGTAGGCGTTCTCGTTCACGTCGTTGAATCCGAACTCGAAGGAGAGGGGTTCCCGGCTGTACACCGTGAACACCAGCGATTTCGATCCCCTCCAATCCTGCCCTTCCCACTCGTCCCCGCAGCGCACCCAGACCCCGCACCAGCCGCCCTCCGTCAACTCGTAGCGGCAGGCGGCCTGCATGCGACCCGGAGCGTCGGGATCCCGGACGATGTCCAGGGCCATGGATGTCCTCTTTCCGTCCGTGAATAGTCCGTACGCCTTCTTGTCGAGCAGGGTGAAATCCTGGACCACGAGGGTGCCCTTCGGCACGTCATGCTTGGGCATCCCCGTGGCGGCTTTGACCGGCCCTGCCACGTACTCGACCGGCCCGATCCAGTACGTCGTGGTGCCGCTGGTACGCAGGGCGAACTGGAGACTCACGACGTTCCCCCAGCGCATGGCCGCATCCGGCACGGAACCCGGCAGGGGGTATTTCGTCCGCGCGAAAAGCGAGAGGGGCAGGGTGAACTCCTCCCATTCCTCGGAGAAGATGCGGATCCAGGCCACGAACTGCGTCTTGCGGTCGTCCGTCAAGCCGACCTCCAGCACTCCCGGCGCGGACGCCTTGGCCTTGAAGCGCAGGGCCCCGGTCCGGGCGAGTTCGCCCTTCACGTCGCTCCAGACGCCTCCCCACTCGACCATCGAGGCGCTCATCTTCAGGGCCTTCGTCCCGGCGGACGGCCCCTCGGCCTGGGCGAAATCGATCTTGGTGCCCTTCTCGTCGACGAAGGTGCCCACGGTCTTCCGGGATTCGAAGCCGGTCCAGTCCTGCAAGACCGATCCCCGAACGGGACCAGCGGCACCGACGAGTACCAGCGTTGCGATCAGTATCCCGCGATTCATGTCAACCTCCCCGATTCGGCAAATCGAAAATTGAAAATGGAAAGTGGAAAATAAGGTTTGGCGGCCTTCACCCCTCACCCTTTGTCCCTCTCCCACAAGGGGAGAGGGGATTGGGATCGCTGAACCAGCGCCTTACTTCTGCGGGGCGACGGCGATGGCGGTCGGATTGCTGTCGGTGATCCAGAGGAAGCGCACCATGCGTCCGTGGATCTCGTCGTGCTGCTTCATGTAGACGTCCATCTGGGAGGAACTCAGGATGTCGGCGATGCGATCTTCCCCGTCGCGGGCCAAAAGACGCACATCCACCTTCCAGAGGGCCCGGAGTTCCTCCATGCGGCTCCTCTGGTCGGCCAGGACGCCCTCCACGCGCTTGCGCTGCTCGGCGTCGAGTCCCAGGTCGTTCGCGAGTTTCGCGGCAAAACGGTCGGCCGGGCTCCAGGCGCCAATGGTGCGGGTGAAGTAGAGTCGCATGGCCCCTGCCCCGAGCGCCAGGCCCAGCAGAAAGATGAAAAGGATGCCCCGCTTGGAATGGAGGAAGCGGTTCATGGCCTCCCTCCCGGGTGACGCTCCCCCACGACCCGATCGCCCGCTTGGTACCAGGCGAAGGAGCGGTCGGCATCGAGCCAATCCTGCTCGGGACGCCAGAAAGCCACCACGACCAGCGCGGCCGCGGCCAGCGTTCCCCAGAGCTGAAGCCGTCGCAGCCACGATTCGCTGATCGGGGACGAGGCGGCCGCGGGCAGGTCGGCCATGACGCGCTCCAGGAACCCCGCCGACGGCTCGACGAGCCTCCAACGCCCGTAAAGCTCGCGGCAGTCGCGGCAACCCCGAAGGTGCCCCTCGACGACCGCCCGCTCGGCGGCATCCAGGCGCCCGGAATGGTAATCCCAGGCCTGCGAGATGATGTGTTCGTGTTCCATGGCCTCTCTCCGTTCTATTGGACGCCGCTCCGGCCCAGGTAGGACTGGATTTTTTCCCGGGCCCTCTTGAGGCGGCCTTTCACGCCGTCCCGGCTCAATTTCAACTCCCTCCCGATCTCGTCATACCCCGCCTCCGGCCTTCTCGCCACGGCCTCGAAAACCGCCCGTTCCCCCCGGCTCAGGAGCGCCAAGGCCGCAGGCGGGACCTGGAGGCCGGACGACGGCTCCTCCGGCGGCTGGACGAGGGATACCGGCATCCTCACCAGGTCCTGCATCATCCCGTCGAGGGAATCGGTGCGGTCCCGGCGGCGCTTCTTGAGGATGTCCTTGCAATGGTTGATGCCGATGCGGGTCAGCCAGGTCCGGAAGGCGGAACCGCCCCGGAAGGAGGCGAGATTCCGGTAGGCCTTGATGAAGGACACGTGGGCGGCCTCCTCGGCCGCATGAGGGTCCTTCAGGTAGGCGAGGCACATCTGGTAGAGGGGCGCCTGGTGGGCGCGCACGAGTTCCGCGTAGAGATCACGATCCCCCGCCAGCACCCTTCGGATGATCTCGGATTCCTCGATCATATCCCGCCCACCGACAACGACGGTTTAGCCACAGATGAATGGGATGCACACCGATACGACGGGGGTGACAACCCAAGCCAAGTATACCGGCACAATCGGAAATCGGGGCGGGGCGGAAAAAATACATCGGATAACCGACACCGGGACGGATAGACGGAGTCCAAAGACCGTCTTCTATTCCCGCCAATATTCCGGCTTCATCAGGGTGTCCGCGACGCGGACCTTCCCGCGGACCTTCCCGATCGTCCCGGGCAGGAGTTCCGCCACCATCCAGGCGGCCTTGTGCTTTGCCGGGATGGGATAGGGCGCCTCAAAACCGAGGGCTTCGGCGTCGTTCCTGAAACCGGCCCGGGGATAGTAGCCGGGATGGCCCAGCACGAAGACCCGGTCCACACCCCGCAGGGCGGCCAGGCGAAGGGCCTCCTTCATCAGGGCCGTCCCGATCCCCCGCTTCTGGAACTCGGGAACGACCGCCAAGGGGGCCAGGATGAGACAGGGAAGTTCCGGCGAGGTATCGAGCATCGCCTTCGTGAGCAGGATATGACCGACGGCTTTCCCGTCTTCATAGGCGAGAAGAGAGATCAGGGGTTGGGCCGTGGGATCGGCGAGGAGGTTTTTGACGAGGACGGCTTCCGAGTCGGTGGAAAAGGCGCGCCTCTCGACGTCCCAAACGTCCTGGAAGTCGGCACCGGTCGCTTCGCGTATCTTCAAGTAATACTCCCCATTCTGTCATTGCGAGAAGGCCCGTTGTTTGTTCATGGGCCGACGTGGCCCATTCGACCGATGGCTTCGCCATCGCTCAGGGTCTTCGACAACCCATAGCAATTCCACAAAACTGCATTTTCTTGCTGTGTCGTGTCAGTTAATTCGTCGCTCTTCCCTTCTCACCATTCACACTTTTCAAACTTTTCACACTCGAGGCGCCTGTTTTGGCGCCGAATCTTTCCGCCTTGCCGTCCCATTCACACTTTTCAAACCTTTCACACATATCCGTTCTTCTATTCCCTCCCCTTGAACCGGTAAACGTCCTTCAGGCTCTTGTTCCGGCTCTTGAGCATCCTCTTGTGCTCCTCGCGGGCCTTGGGGTCCGTCTTGCGCGCGATGTAGGCCTGTTCCTTCTTGAGCTTCATGTACCCCTCGAAGCGGCCCTCGTCGAGCGCGCCCCCCTCCAACGCCGCCCGAACCGCGCATCCCGGTTCCTGCTCATGGCGGCAGTCCCTGAAGCGGCATTTCTCGGCGAGCTCCTGGATCTCCGGAAAGGCCTCGTCGATGCCCTCGTCCGCCGCCCACAACTGGATCTCCCGCATCCCGGGGTTGTCGATCATGAGCGATCCGCCCGGAAGCAGGAACAGTTCCCGATGGGTGGTGGCGTGGCGGCCGCGGAAGTCCTTCGCGCGAACCTCCATCGTGGCCTGGCGCTCCTCGCCCAACAGATGGTTGATGAGGGTGGATTTCCCCGCGCCCGAGGACCCCAGGAGGGAAACCGTCCGGCCGGGGACCAGGTATTTCCTCAAGGCGTCCATCCCTTCCCCGGTCATCGAGCTGATCGCCAGGACATCGACGCCGGGGGCGTGGGCCTGGGCCTCGGCCACGAGTTCGGGCACGCCCTCATAGAGGTCGGCCTTGGTGAGAACGACCACCGGGGTGGCGCCGCTCGTGAACCCCAGGGCGAGGTAGCGCTCGATGCGCCGCATGTTGAAGTCGCCGTCCAGGCCCGTGACGAGGAAGACCCGGTCCATGTTCGCGGCGACGATCTGTTCCTCGTGCCGGCCTCCGAGGATCTTGCGGGCAAAGGAGGTGCGCCGGGGCAGGACGATCTGGACGACGGCATCCAGGGCATCGGCAGGGATCTCCACCCCCACCCAGTCCCCCACGGCCGGAAGGTCGGAACGCAGGGTCGAGGCATGGCGGAAGCGCCCGGCCAGACGGGCCGTCGCTTCCCCTTCGGGGTACACGATCTGATAGAGGTCCCGGTGCTCGGCCACGATGCGGGCGGGCACCAGGGCGGCCGGGGGGTCCATCTTGCGCCACTGTTCCGCGAAATGCTCGTCCCAACCCCAGGTTTTCAGGAAGTCGTTCATAATGCGAATAACATACCACAAGAACAACGATCCCCTCTCCCTTCCCTCCCCCGCAAGCGGGGGAGGGAAAAAGGACATGGATACGAACGCCCAAATAAATGACCCGCCATCGGGAAAGCCAAGTCCAATCAGTGCCCCTACCGATCCTGCGGAGGTGACCCATGAAACGAACCCTGATCCTCTTCCTCCTGGCGGCCCTGACTTCCTCCTGTACCCACCAGGTCCGCGAAGCGACCGCCACCGACGGCAAAGAACTCCCCTGGTTGAAGGTCGAGGGCAACCGCATCGTGGACCCCCAGGGGAAGACGGTCATCTTGAAGGGACTCTGCATCTGCAACCCGCCCGAGCTCCGGAGGGTAGGCCGCTGGAACGCGGAGTACTTCGCCGTCATGGCCTCCTGGGGCGCGAAGATCGTCCGCATCCCCATCGGACCTATCGATTATCGCCGCGGCGGAGCGGAAGCCACCTTCCGGACCCTGGACGAGGCCGTGGGTTGGTCGAGGGAACATGGACTCTACGTGATCATCGACTGGCACTCGATCGGGGACCCGGTGAAGGGCAAGTTCCAGGAGCCCTGGGCCGTCTACATGAAAACCGACGAGAAGGAGATGACGGAATTCTGGACCGCCGCGGCCAAGCGCTACCGGGAGGAGCCGACGGTGGCCTTCTACGAGATCTTCAACGAGCCGGCGGGGCTGGAATACACCGGCAACCGCCTGGAATGGGCCGAGTGGAAACCGATGGCGGAGCGTCTCGTGAAGGTCATCCGAAGGGCGAACCCCCGTGCCATCGCCATCGTGGGCGGGGTGCGCTGGTCCTACAACCTGAAGGACGTCGGGGCCGACCCCATCGATGACAAGAACACCGTCTACGCCGTGCATGTGTACCCCAGCCACGCGCCACAACCCTGGGAAGAGAACTGGGAGCGGAGTTTCGGCTACCTCGCCGCGAAGCACCCGCTGATGCTCACGGAATTCGGCTACGACCCCGATGACAAGATCATGCCCGGCACCTACCGGGGGGACGACGATTTCGGCAGGAGGATCACGGACTTCGCGGCGAAAAAGGGCATGTCGTGGACGGCCTTCGTGTTCTGCGACCTGCCCGGCTGGCCGATGCCGCTGTTCAAGGGTTGGGACGCCTACGCCCCGACGACGTCGGGCGCGTTCTTCAAGGGTCGGTTGAAGGAATAGGTTTAAGGTTCATGAATGCCATGAAAAACGAGAACCGAAACCACTCTTGTCCAAGAAAAATACACGGCCAACGCGAAGTCGCCAAGCCGCGAAGTTAATTTGTGGAAAAATAATGGAAAACAACAGGTCCCTCTCCCCTTGCGGGAGAGGGTAGGGTGAGGGGGGCTTTTTCGCCGTTGGTTGTCCGCTCTTGTCCAAAATACGCTTTTAACAGCACTCGAACCATTTCAATTAAACGTCTTGGACGGCAGTGAACCGAAACCTCTATGTATTGTTTTGATGCTCATCGCTAATTTGTGGCTCGTGCAAGATCCCAGCGTTTTCGTAGGGGCGGGTTTGAAACCCGCCCCTACAACGATTGGTCATGCTGACACTTCAGAGGATACACTCAAGCTCGCTGAAACCCTTTTCATCCCTATCCGCCCATAATCCGCTTTTGAATCCCCCTCGGCAACCTATAGAATCTCCTTGTCCGAATCCCAAACCTTCCTTAAAGGAAATCCCATGCGATCTTGGGTCCTGGTCCTGGCAGCCCTCATGCTTTCAGCCCCCTCCCTGGCCTCGGAGATCACCCCCCGTGAACGACTGAACTTCGACGCCGGATGGCGATTCCATCGCGGTCCCCTTCCCGGAAACGAGGTGGACAACGGCCTCATCCTCCACGGGTGGAAGTGCAGGGTCGTCGGCAAGGACAAACCGGACGTCGAGTCCCTCGCCGCCTTCGAGGCGGCCTGGAAAGAAGGCGGCTTCAAACCCGCCAAGAACCATGAGGACGTCTTCGACCGCAAACCCGGTTACGCCTGGTTCGTGCTGGACCTGCCCGAGTTCGCCGGCCCCCGGCGGATCCTCCATTTCGTGGCCGTGGACGACAACGCCACGGTCTGGGTGAACGGGAAGAAATTGATCCATCACGAAGGATGGAACGATCCCTTCTCCGTGCCCCTCGACTCGGCCTGGAAGGAGGGTGGTCCCAACCGCGTGGTGGTGCTGGTGCAGAACATCTACGCCCCGGGCTACATCAAGGAGGCCGTACTGCTCAGCCCCGACCGTCCGGAAAAGGTCCCGGCTGTGGCCGGGGTGGCCTTCAGCGACAAGGGATGGCGGGAGGTCCGACTGCCCCACGATTTCGTGGTGGAAGGCGCTTTCGACCCCAAGGGCGACGGCTCCCACGGGTTTCTGCCCAAGGACATGGCCTGGTACCGCAAGACCTTCGAGGTCCCCGCGTCGGACAAGGGCCGCGTCCTCTGGCTGGACTTCGACGGCGTGTACCGCGACAGCCGCGTGTGGCTCAACGGAAAACTGCTGGGAAGGCATCCAAGCGGTTACACCTCGTTCCGCTATGACATCACGAAAGCCGTGAATTACGGCGACCGGAACATCCTGACCGTCCACGTGGACGCGCGCGGAGCCGAAGGCTGGTGGTACGAAGGCGGCGGCATCTACCGCCATGTCTGGCTCAACAAGGCGGACCCTCTCCACGTGAAGCCCTGGGGTGTCCAGGTCATCTCCAAGCCCGTGGGAGCCGGCGCTTCCCTCTCCGTTGAGACCACGCTTTCCAATCGTTCCAACTCCCCGGCCTCGGGACGGCTCGTCACCGAGATCCGGGATCCCCAAGGCAGGACCGTCCTGACCCTCGACACGCCCTTCACCCTCAAGCCCGGTGCCGAAAAATCCCTGACCCAGAAAGGGACGCTGGCGAAGGCCGTCCTGTGGGACCTGAAGGCCCCGAACCTGTACCGCGCCGTGACGCGCATCGAGCGGAAGGGCGGTACGGCGGACTCGACCGAGACCTCCTTCGGCATCCGCACTGTTCGCTTCGACAAGGACAGGGGATTCTTCCTGAACGGGAAGCCCGTCAAACTCAAGGGCACCTGCAACCACCAGGACCATGCCGGCGTCGGCGTCGCCGTGCCCGACCGCCTCTTCGC
Source organism: uncultured bacterium (assembly GCA_964529445.1). Taxonomy (GTDB): domain Bacteria; phylum Oederibacteriota; class Muellerivitia; order Muellerivitales; family Muellerivitaceae; genus CAZGWJ01. The sequence goes on along the minus strand of CAZGWJ010000009.1, from coordinate 22,105 downwards.
GTTCCGCATCGAGAAACTGCTGGAAATGGGTTCGAACGCCTACCGTTGCGCCCACAATCCCCCCGCCCCGGAACTGCTGGACGCCTGCGACCGGTTGGGCATGCTGGTCGTGGACGAGAACCGCCGGTTGGGCGACACGGAGGACATCCTGGGGCAGGTCGAGAGCATGGTCCTGCGCGACCGCAACCACCCCTCGATCATCCTCTGGTCCCTCTGCAACGAGGAATCGTTGCAGGACAAGGCCGAGGGCCGCCGCCGGGCGGAGGCCATGAAGAAGGTGCTTTTCAAGCACGACCGCACGCGCCTTGTCACGGCCGCCATGAACTACGGCTGGGGAGGGGACGGCCTCTCGAACGCCCTGGACGTGCAGGGTTTCAACTACAACCAGCGCGTCTACGACTCCTACCGAGCGGATCATCCGACGGTCCCCCTCTACGGGAGCGAGACCGCCAGCACCGTCTCCACGAGGGGCGAGTACGTCACCGACCGCGTGAAGGGCACCGTGAGCGCCTACGACGTCAACCACACCAACTGGTCCTCCACGGCCGCCTACGCTTGGCGCTCCATCGCGGAGCGCGATTGGATGGCCGGCGCCTTCGTGTGGACCGGATTCGATTACCGCGGCGAGCCCACGCCCTACTCCTGGCCCTGCATCAATTCGCACTTTGGCATCCTCGATATGTGCGGCTTCCCCAAGGACAACTTCTGGTATTACAAAGCGTGGTGGGGGGACAAGCCCGTCCTTCACCTATTTCCCCATTGGAACTGGCCCGAGAAGATGGAACAGCAGGTGGAGGTCTGGTGCCACACCAACTACCCCGAGGTGGAACTCCTCGTGAACGATGAGTCCATGGGCTTCCAGGACGTGCCGAAGAACGGGGCCGCTTCCTGGAGGGTCTGGTACAAACCCGGAAAGATCACGGTCAAGGCCTGGGTGAAGAACAAGGTGGTGGCCGAAACGAGCGTGGAGACCACGGGCAAGCCCGCCCAGATCCGCCTAGAGCCCTATCAGGACGGGATGATCGCGAATGCCGGGGACGTGATGCCGGTGGCCGTTTCGATATTGGATGACCAGGATCGCCTGGTACAGACCGCGGAGAATAAGGTGACCTTCAAGGTGGAGGGACCAGGATCGGTCGCGGGCGTGGGCAACGGGGATCCGTCCAGCCATGAGCCGGACAAGGCCAGCGCGAGGAAAGCCTTCCATGGATTGTGTCAGGTGCTGGTGGGGGCGGGAGAGAAGCCCGGTACCATCCGCCTGATCGCCGAATCGCCGGGATTGAAGTCCGCGGCGGTGACGATGGAGTCGAAGACACCCTGAAAGGATCGGGACGAGCGGGAACGATTACGCGTGTTATTCGGACCGCCGCAGTGTTTCCTCGAACCTTTCGACGTAGGATCTGCCCAAGTCCCTGCTGAAGACACCCAGCCAATGGCGGATGTAGGCGAGATCCGATCCGGGGTTCATTCGGAGGACCGACGCCACGTCCTCCAGATCCCTCGCCCTTCCTGCGATCACCTTATGGACCACCAGGTCCTCCGGCGAGGCAAAACGAACGTTCTGTCCGTCCATCTCGATCCGGCGGACCCTTTCCAGGGCCTGCGCTTCATAGGGGGAGAAGGAGAAGATCAGGTCGATCCGGATGCCCGAGGACTCCTCACAAGGAAGGACCATGTGCTTCTCGACGAACGGGCGTGCAGGATCGACCAGAACCTTCCACGCGCAATCCAGGGCCAAGCCCAGGATATCGTCCAGTCGGTCGGGGCCGACACCCAGCGTGATATCGATGTCACGGGTGAATCGAGGTTCGGCATAAACGAGAACCGCCTGACCCCCGATGACCATATAGGGGATGGCGCGCTGATCAAGCTCCCGTGCGATGCGGCCCAGAAGAGATTCGAACATTGATGGCTTTCGCGTAGGAAATATCCCTCTCCAGGCCTTCCAGCGGATCGGGGGAACTCAGGCGGCCCAGCGACCTGGCTTCCTCATACATGGCGTCCATGACCCGGAGGTTCCGCCCGACATCCACGGGCTCGTGCCGCTTCCATTCGGACTCCCACGCGTTCCAGGACTCGATGTTCTTGATCATGTCGATCTCCCCATGGGCATTATAGCCCCGCCCACTGGAACTCATCCATCAACGGAAAAACTTCATATGGGCGAAAACGCCGACGATGCGGGTTCACGCCCGGTCCCTTGTCGGGGTTTTTCAGCATCCCACTACGGTTTTGTCCGTTCGTTCGCTACCTGCTTGAGCTTCTCAAGCAATTCCTCGGCGGAAACAAACCCGTTCACCCTCGCGGCCGCCACTTCCCTTCCGTCCTCGTCCAGGAAGACCAGGGTGGGAACGCCCACGACCCGGTAGATGCTCATCACGCGCTCCACCTCGGGCGAGCCGAACTTCGTAAGGTCCGCCTTCAGGAGCACCCAGCCCTCCAGTGCCCTCCGCACGCGCGAGTCGGGGAAGGTCTTCAACTCCAGTTCCTTGCAGGGCAGGCACCAGTCGGCCGAGAAGTCCAGGAGGACGGGGCGCCCAGCCTCCGCGGCCTTCCGCACCATGACCGGTTCGTAGGGGAGGAACGGCAGTTTCACGGCCCGGGGCCACATCTGGAAGGTCACGGCGGAAAGGACGATGAGCAGGAGCCCGACGGACCATTGCACCTTGCGGAAGACCGGGTGCACGCCTTTCTCGGCCAGGACCCAGCCCAGCATCACGCCCGCGAAGAGCAGGTAGAAGGCCGTGAGAACACGGGGCATCCCTTCCGGCATCAGCGTGTTCAGGAAGTAGAGGGGCATGCCGAGCAGGATGAACCCGAAGACCTTCTTCACCCACAGCATCCACACACCGGACTTGGGCAGGCGGGAGATCCCGCCGGAAAGGAACCCCAGGACAAGGTAGGGCGTGCCCAACCCCATCGAGAGCGTGAAGAACATGGCGAACCCGAGCACCACGTCGGCCTTGGCGGCCACGTAGGTCAAAAGGCCGATCGAGAAGGGGTCCACGCAGGGCGCGGCCACGACCCCGAAGACCAGGCCCATCATGAAGGCGCCGACAAGGCCTCCCGCCTTGGCCCCCGCCCCGCCCAGCCGGTTCACCAGCCAGGAAGGCATCTGCAGTTCATAGAAGCCGAACATGGTGAAGGAGAGGGCCACGAGAAGCCCTGAGATGACGAACAGAGTGACCGGGGATTGCAGGGCGCTTCCCATCATGCGGCCAGTCAAGGCCGCGAGGACTCCCATCGTCGTGTAGGTGACCGAAATGCCCAGCACGTAGGCCACGGCGCGCGTGAAGGCCACGGACGCCTTCTCGGCCCGCTGGGCGCCGAAATAGGAGACCGTCAGGGGGATCATGGGATAGACGCAGGGCGTGAGGTTCAACGCGAGCCCGGCCAGGAAGATGACGAGGAAGGTGACGAGCAATCCGCGCTGTTTCAGGAAGCGGGCGATGATGTTCTCTTCCGAGGGGCCGCCCCCCTGCGCGGCAAGGCCACCCTGGAAGATCTCCGGATAGGCGGGCTTGGTGGGAACGCTCTTGGGGGCCACCGTCACGGGGATGGACAGCATGATCTCGGCCGGGGCCAGGCACAACTGGTCGTTGCAGGCCTGCACCTTCACGCGAAAGGGCAGTTTGACCGCCCCGGGCGCGGCCGTGCGGGACAACCGGACGTCGGCCTTCAGGAAAACCCGGCGCTCATAGACCGGGAACGACTCTTTCATGCCCGCCAGGGTGCGCTTGTGCCCCGCCGGGTATTTCACGCTTCCCTCGAAGGACGCCGGCGCCCCGGACTCCAGGCGCCACTCGACGGGGATGAAACCTTCCGGCAGCCCCTCGCGGGCGTTCAGGTGCCACCCGTCCTTGATGTTCATCTCGAGGGCCATCGTGAAGACGGCCCCGGCATGGACCGGATCCAGGGACGGATAACCCTTGAACTGGACCACGGAGGCGCTGTTCACGTCGAGGGGGGCGGGGTCGGGAACGACCGCGCGGAGGACGCCGGCGGACAGGAGCAGGGCCAGGGACAGGAGGATGCGCTTCACGGGCACTCCGGGGACAGGGAATGGATGCGCTTCGGGGACGATTTTACCGCGAAGGCGTTCTTACTATGTATAGGAAAGAGAGGCCCCGATTCCAAGCCCCGCACAAAAGGCACGAAAACGCTCACCACGGAGACGCGGAGAACTGCCCTATTAACCGCCGATGGACCCTGTAGCAGAGACTTCGTCACGCCACAGGGCAGGTGGGATGGATCCGCCTACGGCGAGACCTCGTCACCGAACACCTTCGGTGACGGGTTCCGATACGGCCACGACGAACGGCAATTTGGCTCGTTCGACAAGCTCAGGACAGGCCACCGATGAACCCTGTAGCAGAGACTTCGTCACGCTACAGGGCAGATGGGATGGAGCGGCTTTCGGCGAGACCTCGCCGTCGCACCTAGTGCGACGGGCGGGCGCAGATCAAGCCCTCAAATCAATGATAAGGAAAAGCCCGCGGGATGATCGGTCCCACGGGCCACCTGATCTTCTAACTTCTATTTTCTATCTTATATCTCCGTAAGGTCTGTTAGACCTTGCGGGTGGATTCCCTCACGATGAGTTCCCCCGACAGGGCCGAGACCTTTTCCATGAGCCCCTCCTCCGACATCAGCTTCACCATCTTCTCGGCGGCCATGCGACCCATATCCTGGGCCGAGAACGCGACCGTGGTCAGCGGAGGATCGTGGTAGATGGCCTCCTCCATGTTGTCGAACCCGACAACCGACACGTTGCCGGGAACCGTGAGGCCCTTCTCCTTGAGCGCTCGGACGGCACCGATGGCCATCAAGTCGCAGGCGCACAAGAGGGCGCTCGGGAGCCGCACGGAGGAGAAGATCCTCTGGCAGGCCCGGTATCCGCCGGCCTCCTCGAACTCGCCGTCGGCGGCCCATTCGGGATTGAAATCCATCTTCTTCTCCGCGAGGAATTCCTGGTAGGCCTGGAAACGCTCCAAGGCGTTGGTCGTGGTCATGCGGCCGTTCAGGATCCCGATGCGCTGGTGTCCCTGCTCGTAGAGGTGTTCCAGCGCCTTTCGGACGCCGCCCCGGTTATCCACGCCCACGTAAGGCATGTCCTCGTGACCGGTGATCTTGCCGTTGACCAGCACGAAGGGAACGTTGGCCTCGGACAGTTCGCGCACCGAGACGTCGGTGGACCAGGCGTTCAAAACGAACATGCCGTCTACGCTGCCGTCGCCCAGGAGCGTGCGGTAGGAGACCTGGGCCCGCGCGGCCTCGCTCAGGGGATGGATCAAGAGGCGGTACCTGTGCTCGGCGGCCACCTCCTCCATGCCCGCGAGGATGTCCGCGAAGAAAGGGCTCCTGAAGATGGCGGCGTGGTGCGGCGCGATGACGCCCCAGACGAAGGAGTGCTTCTGGCGCAGACGCCGCGCGTGGGCCTGCGGCTTGTAATGCAGGTCCTTGATGGCCTGCTGGACGCGCTTGCGGCAATCCTCGCTGACCCATTTCTTGTTGTTGAGCACTCGGGACACGGTGCCGATGGTCACACCGGATCTCTTGGCGACGTCCTTGATGGTAGCCAAATGCGGACTCCTTGACGAACGAATGGCCGGCCTAAAAACGGCTAAAAACGGTTGACCCAACAAAGGAATAGGACGGGAGGCCGGATCGCCCCGCCCGATCACCTCGATTGGCATCTTTGGAACTTGTTCATTCTAGGAAAGGCCCGTCACGACTTCCAGCAATTAATCGGCTTGAAGCGGGCGGGCGGCGAAAAATCCCCACCTCTGTCAGTTTTAAACCGCTTGCCGAGGGAAAACGGATACATTGTCATTCATCCCCGCCAGCGGGGGACATTCGAAGTTCCAGGTGACCGATGAAGACCGAAACCTTGTTCAGGAAATCCGAAGCCCTTCGCCGCACTTCCCGTTTCCAGGAAGCCGAGAAGACCTATCGCGCGATTCTGCGCCTGAGTGGTCTGACCCCCCTGGACCGGGCCGAAGCCCTTCTGGGCGCGGCCGACGTGTGCCGCCTCCAGGGAAAGTTCACGTCCTCCATCGCCGATTACCGCAGGGCCCAGGCCCTCTACGATCGCGTCTCCTCCCCCCGTTCCATGGATGCCAGGACCGGATTGTCCCTCGCCCTGCGCGGCGTGGGCCGTCCCCACGAGGCCCTCGTCCTCCTGAAGCGGGCGCTGAAGCATTACCAGTCCGATGGGGACCTGGACGGCGTCGCTTTCGCCCATTGGGCCTTGGGCGGCACCTATCGCATCGCGGGGGACCTGAAACGGGGTTGGGTGGAATTGAAGGCCGCGCTTGACGCGTTCCGCGCGTCAGGCGACCGGGAAGGCGAGGCCTACACCTGCTGTGCCATCGGCGGACTCGCCCGCATGAGATGCGACCTGGCCGCCTCCTCCCTCTTCTACCGCAGGGCCAACGTCCTGATGCGAAAGAGGAAGGACCTGTTCGGCACGGCCTATTCCTATTGCGGTATCGGGAACGTGTATCGGATGAAGGGGGACTTCAAGACGGCCCTGGTCTACTTCAAACGGGCCGAGAAGTTGTACGGCCGGATCGGTGACATCGTCAGCTACGCGTATACGATCTGGTCCATGGGAACGGCCCACAAGATGGAAGGGAAGCTGGAGGAAGCCGCATCGTTGTTCAGTTCGGCTCAGGAGCTTTTCCTGAAGACGGGTGACACGAGGGGCCAGGTCTACGCCCTGCTGGGTTTCGCGGAGATCCTGCTCCTGATCGGCCAGGACCGGAGAGCGTTCTCCTTGATCGCCCGGGCGAGGTTCCTCTGCCGGAAGGGGGGGTTCGCCTGGGAAACCCTGCATGTGAAAGCGCTCAGCAACCCCCGATCCGCAAAGCCCCTGTACCGGAAAGCCGGTTCGAGGTTTGCGCCTGCTGGCTTGCCACTGAACCTTCCCTGAGCGGCCTTCGGCCGAGATAGAAGTTAAATAATCACTTTCAACTTACCACTTCAAACTGCTGTTGCCCGAAAAACTCCTCACTCCTCACTCCGCGGCGTCCCAGTCGCCGCGCCCTGAGCGACTGCAAGGAGTCGAATGGGCTAACTTCCGTTATTCGGTTGGTGTGTACTTCACCCACCGGTATTCGACCTGCGCCGGTATCTTCCTCTCGTCGAACGTCCCCACCCAGTTCGCGGCCCAGGAAACCTTCGGGTCGGGGATCCAGAAGTTCATCAGGATGTTCAGGGATTCGTCGGGGACGTTCTCCCGGCTTTCGTGGATCATCCTCCCGTCCACGAGCCACTGCACGACGTCGGGTTTCCAGACCACCGTATACTCGTGGAAATCATCCCCATAATCGAAGAGAGCTTCCCACACGAAGGGGTTCCCCGCCGCGCTTTCCGTATCGGCCCAGAATCGGTGGAGATTCACCTGCACCGCGTGGCGGCTTTTTCCGAGGAACTCGAAATCGATCTCCTTGTGGAGCCAACGCCCGGGCTGCCAGGGGTTCATGAGAAAGAAGGAACCCACGGTGCCGGAAGGGATGGGAACGCGCATCGAGACCGTGAAGGTGCCGTAGGTGAAGAGGCGAAGGGAGCGGAGACCCCCGGCCGAATACACGCGGTTCTCGCGGGGCGATTCCATCTTGCGGACGCGGAGGGCCAGGTGATCGGGCCCGGGAACGACGTCGTCCGGATCGCTGACGCAAGCGTTGCCCTCGAAGGTATAACGGGCCTTCTCCCAGACGGTCTCGTCGAGGGCGCCCTTGAACTCGTAGTGGAATGGCTCGGCCTTCGGATCCACGGGTACAACCTGTGTTCCCGGCCGACAGGAAATCGTCATACCGAAAAACGATAAACCGATGACTAAATATCGGAACCCCAATTGCGACATCTTCATCTTTTCACGGATGGCCATCCCTCCCGGTGAACGGATCGTTTCCCTGTCCCGTCACGGGATGACCCGCTCCCGTCATCAAGGACAGAGTTCCACCCGTATGGGAAAGGCGTCCCCTTGGGACGTGCTCCAGGAAGTGCTCAGGAAGGGACCATAAGCGTGGCTGCTCCGGATCGCGTAACGATAACCCGTCACAGCCGCGTAATTCACCGCCCCGGATTCCGTCTGAAGGGCCAGCCAATAGACGGCCGGACCCGGCAAACCCGTCGCGGTCAGCGGGATCCGGTTCCACCCGGCCACGACCGGCACGGAGGCCGACTCCACCAGGAGCGGCGTCAGGCTCCCGGCATTGTCCCCGTAGATGGCCGCTCGGGCGTTGGTCGCCGAGGGGCAATAGAGACTGACCGCATAGGCGGTCGAACTCTGGGCGATCGTGATGGCGCAGGCCCAGGCGTAATTCGCGTAGGTGGCATTGACCCCCACCGTGGCGTAACCGACGAAACTTTTCGTCGAGCAGACGGTCGGCGTGCTCGTGATCGTTCCCGGGGGCGGTGTGTTCGTGCGCGTGTAGGTGGGAGTGGGTGTCCGGGTCGCCGTGGGAGTCCCCGTCCGCGTGGCACTGGGGGTGAAAGTGCTGGTGATCACCGGGGTATGGGTCGGCGTGGCCGTGGGAGTCGCCGTATACTGCAACGTGTGGGTCCGGGTGGCGGTCGGCGTGGCCGTCGCGACGAAAGGACGGATCCTCAATTCATAGGCCCCCTGTTGCCCGGGATTCAATCCGTCGATGATGAGATATACCGGACCCGCCGGCGTGTAGGAAACGGCGCCAGTGACACTGCCACCGCAGGTCAGGCAGTTGTATCCCGCGCACACGCTGGCCCGGACGCACAAGGTGGAATCCCAGGCGGATACCACCTCGAAGGATAGGTTCTGCCCCGGCGCATCCAGGTAATAAAGGATGTCCGGCGCGCCCGCCAAGGCGTTGCATTGGCTGTCGAAGATGTTCGACGCAGTCGAGGTATCCCCATAAATGGTAATCGCGTTGCCCCCGAAGAAAATGGGCAGGGCGGAATAGGGACAGGACGTCGTGGAGGGGTAAGGCGTCGAGGTCGGGGTGAACCAGGTCCCGGTCGGCGTCACGGTGAAGGTCGAGGTGGGGGCTGGGGTGTCCGAAGACGAGAAGGGATTCTGGTCCTTACTGCAGGCCTGGAGGAACAAGACCGCCAGAACCGTCACTGCCAGGAACAGGATCGCTTTTCGCATGCCGGGCCTCCATGGGATGAATAGGGCTATTTTACACCATCCTCGTCGTACCGGGATCCGTTACCCTTTATCCCTTTTATTCAATGATTTTCAGCCACGAGATCAGACCTGTGATGACGAGGCTATGGGGGTCTCTGATAAGCGTTCGGTCGGATCATCGACCCGTCCCCTGCAGGAACCGCTCTTATTGTTTCAAGACCCTTTGAATAAAGAAAGAAACGGTCTCCAGCGACTCCTCGCTGACCTGGTGCGCGTATTCGAACTCCCGCAGCTCCGGCTTGTACCCGGCTTGTTCCAATTCCTTCACGGCCTCCCGCGAACCCTGAACCGGCACCACGTCGTCGTAGGTGCCGTGGATGACGAGGATGGGCGTGTCCTTGGGCAGTTTCGGATCGGCGAGGGTTTTCCCCGGGTCCGGCATGTACCCACTCATCGAGACGAGGGCCGCGATCTTGCCGGGATAGTTGAGACCGGATTCCAGGGTCATCACCCCGCCCTGGGAGAAACCGAACACGATCAGCGGAGGGGATGTCTTGGGCGCACCATCCAAACGACGCACGTTGGGATCGTCGAGGAATCGGTCGAAGACCTTGAAAAGATGGTCGCGGGATTTCTCGATCCCCGAGCGTTCGTGGGTCTCGAAGTCGTACCAGGCATAGGCTCCGGGCGGGTAGCCGGGAAGGTGGAGGGGTGCGTCGGGCAGGACGATCCGGCAATCCCCCAGGTCCATCATCTGGGCGAGATCCATGAAGTCCTCGGCGTTGGTGCCGAGCCCGTGAAGCCCCACCAAAACCGGCGTCGCCGGTTTCAAGATGGGTGGGTCCATCACCACGACCCGGTGCTTGCCGACGGCGGTCTCGGAGACGATCATGCGGTCATTATAGGGCGATCCAGTCCAAGAGATAAACCAACCCTTTCACTCACTTGGCACAAGACGCAAACAAACTAGTTCACGGAAGATTCCACACTAACACCCACCTAGAAGGAAAGCCTGAATTTTTGAACACGATTATTCCCGTAATCCACAACGTAGATGTTCCCTGACGCGTCAACCGTAATACCCATCGGATAAGAAAACTGCCCAACACCCGTTCCGTACGAACCCCACTGGGTCAAATAGGCACCCTCTGAATCGAACACTTGGATCCTGTTGTTATATGTATCTGCAACATAGATGTTGTCGTCTTGATCAACAGCAATTTTGTAGGGCCTATCAAACTGGCCATTCCCCACGCCCTCCGATCCCCATTGTGTAAGATAAGTTCCCGATGAAGTGAATTTTTGGACGCGCCTATTATCCGTATCGGCCACATATACATTCTCGTGCGAATCTACTGCAACCCCGGACGGATATCTGAATTCACCATTCCCGCTGCCCGAGGTTCCATCCCCTAGGTTGGCCCCCCATTTGGTCACAAAAGCACCGGATGTCGATGTTTTCTGGATCCGATGGTTTTCATAATCCGCCACATACACGCTACCCGAGGAAACCACGGCAACCCCCCGAGGATGCAGATACTCCCCGTTACCGGAACCCGCGGCACCCCATTGGGTGACGTATGTTCCCTGGAAAGTGTACTTCTGTATTAAGCCGCTATAAATCGAGGTGTATAGCAAAGTCGAATCCGCCGCCAGTCCCCAGGAGTTCGTAACAGGCCATTGATTTACATATCCACCCGATGAGGTGAATTTTTGGATGCGTTTATTGTTTAAATCTGTTACATACACGTTACCTGTCGGATCGGTCGTCACGTCAAAGGGATTGTGGAAATCACCGTTACCCTCCCCATAGGCACCCCACACAGCCTGGCAATAGACGATCACGATCCGATCCACCCATCCGTTCACGGACGGGACTGGTCCCTTCTGATATATCCATTGGATCGTATGGGAACCATTCGCCAACAGAATGCTGTAATACTCCCAAACCGTGCTGGAGCCAAGGGCCTGCTGGACACCGTCCACCACAAGAGCAACGGCCGAATTGCCATCCACTTTCCAGTAGAAGGTCAAAAGAGCCGGCCCTGTCACCGAAGTCTGCAATGTCGTCGTTTGGTTCGGACTGCCGGTATAGGTCACCGCACCCGATCGGGCGCTTGACCCGCCGCGATGGGCGGTCGCCGTATCGACCACCCAGCCACCGCCACCGTTGCTCCCGAAAGTCGTGAAGGTGAGGTCGCAATTATCCACTGCAGAGCACAACGACAGCGTAGGGGTGGGTGTTGCCGTGCGAGTACGGGTCGATGTCGCGGTCGCCGTCCATGTCCTCGTCGGTGTGCGCGTAGGCGATGGGGTCGCCGATGCAGTATTCGTCCGTGTTTTCGTGGGCGTAGCGCTCCGGGTATATGTGCGGGTCGGCGTAACGGTGGCCGTATGGGATGGCGGCGCTGTTCCCGTCGGGGTCCAAGTAGGCGTCGCGGTCGCGGAATGGGTTGCCGTCGCGGTGGCCGTCGGAACCCAAAGCGCCTGTATGTCATCAATATAGAGGTTACCAACCGCACCAGCCGGAACATCGGCCAACTGGAATCCGATCTGAAGCACCTGCCCCGGCACCGCCTCGGGGTCGGTCCCGACGGTCAGGGTGACCGGGAACCAGGTTCCGACATTGAGCGGGCTGGCGCCCGAGTTCACGCTGATCCAGGAACCTTCCCAAACCGCGCTCCCCCAATCCGGCCCTGTCAGGTCGTAAGCGATGATGCCCGTCGTCCAATCCGAGGCCGCCAGGGACGCATCCACGTAAACCCACGCGGTAATGAGGCGGCCGGTAAGATCCTGGACCGGCGAGTAGGACAAATTCACACCGACCGACGTTGCGAACCCGGAAATGTTATTGATCGATATTCCCAGTGATTTCGAACCCCCGTGCGCCACCTCCGAACTCACGCCGTATCCCGTCACAAAAGACGCATCCTGCAGGAACCAGCAATCGGTGGCGCTCTCGAACGCATAAAGGGTCTGGACGCTCGAGGGCTGGCAGATCATCGCCGTCGGGGTCGCCGTGGCCGTGGGCGGGATCGCCGCCGTATCGATGAATTGGAGGTCATCCACTTGGATATCGAAGGCCTGACCTGCGGGCGTACCCGTCCCGGACTGAAACTGGAGACCCTTCACCCGTGTCTGATCAAAAGAATCCTCCGTTCCCCAACCCGCCTGGGTGAGGTAGGCGAAAAAGAGGGTCACCGGCGTCCAGGAAGTCGAAAGCGCCAAGTCCGCGCCGAAATGATCCCCGCAAGTTCCCGTACAATCCCCTCCTTCGGCCGTCGCAAGGGTATGGACCGACGGCAGATTGCACCGCACCGAGGCGTTCCCGGTCTCGTCCCCGGTACGCATCACGAAACGGATACCGGTGTAACCGCGACTCTGGAAGTCGTAGCTCGCTCCATTCACGAAGTCGAATCCCATCCCTGCGCCCCAAGTGGTGAATCCGGAACCGTAGGTCCGCGCCGCGAACGCGGAACCCGCGTATCCATCCGACGCCGGAACGAAGGAAGTCGGCCATTGGGTCGCCCCACCCGTCGAATCGTTGTAGGTGTACCAGTACCCATCCCTACCCTGGTTCAACACGACCTGGCTGTCCCCATCCTCCAGATCGTCGATAAGCAGGAACCAGGGTGTGGCCGTGGGAGTGATGGTCGGTGTCGGGGATGCCGTCGGGGTCCTGGTTGGTGTCGGAATGGCGGAACCCGAATAGGACCAACTGTCCACATGAAGGGTTACCGACCCGGCGTTGCTCGACCCGATCGTCACTCCGGTTTCTATGATTCCGGATGGGTCATATCCCGCATTGTTGAAACTGGGCACAGAGACATCCAAATGGAGGTTGACCCACTCCCCAACCGGAAGAGTCACGGATAGGCCGCACGCATAAGCGTATCCACTGGATAAAACAAACGCATGCGCCCAAATTTCGGCGTTCGTGTCAAGCCTTACCCGGACACAAACCGATCGACCTGTCATGTCCGACGGCGCCGGGAGGAAATCTCCAAGGCTGGCACTTTGGTATCCGCTGGTGAAGTCGGCAACCACGATCAGAGATCCGTTCGACGGTGCACCCACACTCCCATCAAAGTCAAGACTCACCGGGAAACATCCTGGCGGTGGGGCAGATTGGCAGGCCGGTGTTGGAACTGGCGCATCGAAAGATGTCCACTGGACGCCCCAATTCATGGTGGAAGCGTCAAAGAACCATCCATTCGGATATACGCAAGGCGGTTCCGGTGTGCTGGTCCACGTGAAGGTATGCGTTTCCGAAGGCGTCGAGGTGGAAGTGTCCGTAGGCGTGGAGGACGGTGAAAATGTAGGAGTAGCAGTAAGAAACTCCGTAGGCGTCATTGTATTCGTCGGCGTTGAGGTAGCCAGGGGCTCCGGCGTGTGTGTTTGCGACGTCGTTGGAGTCGGGGTTGAAGTGGAAGGGACGAAGGTCGAAGTTATTGAATACGTCAACGAAGGGGTCGGCGTCACGGTCGCCGAGGGCGTGAAGGTATCCGTGGAAGTCGGCACCCCCGTGGGGGTGCTCGTCACCGTCAAGGTGGCGGTCGGCGACTCCGTCGGAGTCGAGGTGAACGTGATGGTGTACGACCCGGTTGGAACGGGCGTGAAGGTGAACGTGGCCGTGTCCGCAGGGGGCGGGGGCGGATTGTTGGCTGGAGGAGCCGAAGGACTGCTCGACTTGCTGCACGCGACAGGAATAATTCCGAGCGCGAGGGTCAAAAGAGCGAATAGAAAGCGACGGGTCATGGAGTACGGCTCCCGGGATGGTCTGGTGCGACAGTTGAACGGCTGATGGAACGGGTCGAATTATATGGATTTGAAACGATATGTGGCGGAACAATTTTAGCCGTCGACCTCCGTGAAGCGGTGGGTTTAACGATGAATTCGGCAAGAATGATAGGCCACCTGAAATCCTTTCGGTCGTTTTCGAATAGTTCGGTTCAGTCCCTCGGGATGACAACAGACCAGGGCCTTCAAAAGGAAGGATACGAGGGCTTGAAACAAAAAGCCCCCGGGGCTTTCGACCCGGGGGCTTTCCGTGCGACTCGATCGTTCCTTCCCCGTCCCGGCGTCAGAGGTGGAAATCCCCCGCGGCCTCGGGCTGGTACTCCACCCGGAGCACCTGCAGGCGCCGAACCCCGCCCGGGACCTCCCATTCGAAAAGATCCCCCGCGCGGTATCCCAGCATGGCCGTCCCGACCGGGGACAGGATGGAGATCTTCCCGTTCGACGGGTCCGATTCCTCGGGATACACGAGGGTGTAGGTCAACTCCTCGCCACTGTCCAGGTCCTTCAGGACCGCCCGGCTGCGGAGCGTAATGACGTCGTTGGAAATGCTCTTCGCATCAACGACGATAGCCCTCTGGAGTTCCGATTCGAGGCTCTTCACATACCCGGAATCCTGGACGTCCGTGCTCCGATCGCCCTGAAAGCGCGCCCGGAGGCGGTCCAAGTCGGCCTGGGTGATGAAAATGGGCTTCTTCTGCATGGCGGGCCTCCGATGGCTCTTTCCCCGCGATTCTAGCCGATATCGGGGATAAAGCAACCGCCACCGTGCGACAACAAAAAAGCCCCTTCCCTCTTTCGAGGGAAGGGGCTTGATGCGTCACCGTCCGGGGAGGTTGGGAACGCACTCCCCGGTCGGGCCTGCGAATCATCTGATCAGACCACGCCCTGGTCGATCATCGAGTCGGCGACCTTCGTGAAACCGGCGATGTTCGCGCCGTCCACGTAGTTGATGAAGTCGCCCTGCTTCCCGTACTTCACGCAGTTCTCGTGGATGTTGACCATGATCTCGTGCAGGCGCTTGTCCACCTCCTCGCGACCCCAGTTCAGACGCATGCTGTTCTGGGACATCTCGAGGCCGGAAGTGGCCACGCCGCCCGCGTTGGCGGCCTTGCCGGGACCGTAGAGGATCTTCGCGTTCAGGTACACGTCGATGGCCTCCGGGCGCGAGGGCATGTTCGCGCCCTCGGAGACGCACATGCAGCCGTTCTTCACCAGCATCTCGGCGTCGGACTTGTCCACCTCGTTCTGGGTGGCGCAAGGAAGGGCGATGTCGCACTTGATGCCCCAGGGCCTTTTGCCGTCCATGTACGTGCATCCGAACTTGTCCGCGTATTCCTTGATGCGTCCGCGCTTCACGTTCTTCAACTCGAACACGAACGCGAGCTTCTCCGGGGTGATGCCCTTCGGGTCATGCACCGTGCCCGCCGAATCGGAGAGCGACACGACCTTAGCGCCCAGTTCCGTGGCCTTCTCGCAGGCGTACTGCGCCACGTTACCCGAGCCGGAGATGGCGACAGTCTTGCCCTGGAAGGAATCCTTGCGGGTCTTCAACTGCTCCTGGGCGAAATACACCAGCCCGTACCCGGTGGCCTCGGGCCGGATGAGACTGCCGCCCCAGTTCAGGCCCTTGCCGGTCAAAACGCCCGTGAACTCGTTGCGCAGGCGCTTGTACTGGCCGAACAGGTAGCCGATCTCGCGCCCGCCCACGCCGATGTCCCCGGCGGGAACGTCGGTGTCCGGGCCGATGTGCCTCTGCAGTTCCGTCATGAAGCTCTGGCAGAAGCGCATGACCTCGTTGTCCGACTTGCCCTTGGGGTCGAAGTTCGAACCGCCCTTGCCGCCGCCCATGGGAAGCGTCGTCAGGCTGTTCTTGAGCACCTGCTCGAAGCCGAGGAACTTCAGGACCCCCAGCGTGACCGTCGGGTGCAGGCGAAGGCCGCCCTTGTAGGGCCCGATCGCGCTGTTGAACTCGACGCGGTAGCCCTTGTTGACCTGCACTTCCCCCCGGTCGTCCAGCCAGGGGACGCGGAACAGGATGACGCGCTCCGGCTCGACCAACCGGTCCAGCACCTTGTGCTTGAGGTACTTCGGGTTCTTCTCGATATAGGGCATCAGGGACTTGACGACTTCCTCGACCGCCTGGTGGAACTCCGGCTCACCCGGGTTCTCCCGCACGACCTTCTCCATGAACGTCTTGGCATTGTCCGCCATCGGCACTTCCTCCATTGAGCTGTTGATGTGGGGAACGTCCCGACCTGGACGCTCCTCCCGTCCTGCCACGAACAGGGGCCGGGACCCCACCCGGATGTTTTAGTGAGACCCGTGATGCGGTCCAACCAGCCCCACGACGAACGACACGACCGACGAGAAGCCCCCGCGAAACGAGGCGGATGGGCATCCTGAACGCTACAGGTCGAAGTACTTCTCGACCTCCCAGGCCGTGACCTGGGTCTTGTATTCCTTCCATTCCTGCTGCTTGATGTGGAGGTACTGCTTGAACAGGTGCGCCCCCAGGACTTCCTTGGTCAGGAAGTCCTCCTTGAACTCGCGGATGGCCTCGAACAGGGAGGAAGGCAGTGTATCGATGTTGTGCTTGGCCAGTTTCTCGGCGTCGTACTCGTAGAGGTCTTCCTCGACCGCGGGGTTCAAGTGGAGGTTCTTCTGGATCCCGTCGAGGCCGGCGGCGAGCATGAGCGCGAACATCAAGTAGGGGTTGCCCGCCGGGTCGGGACAGCGCAGTTCGATGCGGGCCGCGTTGCCCTTGCCCTCGAACCAGCGGGGGACGCGGATGAGGGCCGATCGGTTGATGCGGGCCCAGGAGATGTAGACGGGGGCCTCGAAACCGGAGATGAGCCGCTTGTACGAGTTCACCGTGGGGCACAATACCGCCATCAGCCCCTTCACGTGCCGCAATTGCCCGGCGACGAACTGGTACGCGACCTTGGAGAGTTCGTACTTGTCCTTGGGCTCGTGGAAAAGGTTCTTGCCCGACTTCGGGTCCGCGAGGCTCTGGTGCACGTGCATGCCGTTGCCGGCCAGTCCCATCATGGGCTTGGGCATCAGGGTGGCCCGCAAGCCCCGGCGCTGGGCCATGGCCTTGACGACGGTACGCAGGGTCAGCAGGCGGTCCGCCGTCTCGAGGGCCTCTCCATACTTGAAATCCACCTCAGCCTGGCCGGGCCCCACCTCGTGATGGGAGGCCTCGACCTCGATGCCGAAATGCTCAAGGTGCCCGGTGATCTCGCGGAGCAGGACGTGCATCTCGTCGGTGGGAAGGTCGAAATACCCGTTGCCATCCATGGGGGCGGGCTTGCCGTTCACGTCCTTGAAGACGTAGAACTCGAGCTCGGGCCCCGTGTTGTACACGAAGCCCTGCTCCCGGGCGCGGGCCAAAGTGCGCTTCAGGATGCCGCGCGGGTCGCCCTCGTAGGGCTTGCCGTCGGCCGCGTGGATGTCGCAGATGAGGCGGACGGTCTGTCCCTCCGGGGAGGAAAGCCAGGGGATGACCGCATAGGTCGCGGGATCCGGCTTGAGGTAGAGGTCGCTCTCGTGGATGCGGGCGAAGCCCTCGATGGAGGAGCCGTCGAACCAGGCCCCCGTCTTCAGGACATCGGCAAGGCGGGTGATGGGAAGGGAGATCTCCTTCAGGCAACCGAGGATGTCGGTGAACTGAAGGTTCACGTAGATGGCCTTGTCCTTCTTCGCTCGTTCCAGGATCTCCGGATTGGAAACCAAAGGACACCTCGATGAAGAAATGAAGAGGAGAGGTTCGGTGGGCGTGGACGCAACATATTAGCCCAGGCGATTTAAAAGGACACGTTTTCCATTAATTGTCTTTAAGATTATCGGGCGCGGCGCCAGACAAAATTGTAGTCTCCCCTTTTTCGTATCCCGGTCGGATGGACGCGATTCAGGATTTTCTCCCGACCGGTCCAAGACCGCTGACGCGGGGAATGCGGAAACGCGAAGCATGACGCTTCGTTCTCCGGATCAAGACGCATCCCCTCCCTCGCCACCGAGGGTCGGGGGACCCGGTCATTTCCTTCTCCCATCGCCTGAACGGGCCAAGCTCGTTTCCCGGTCGGAGGGGCTCCTTCAAAGCGAGCCGAAAATGGCCCCCCCCAACCCTTCGATTGGGAAACCTTCACCCCGCGCGTCACGGTATAATCCGCTGAACCCCTTTCCTCCGCGAGATTCCGGTGCTGAAGCGCGCCTGAACGGATTTTCCCGGAAGGGGGCATCCCCTTCCGGAGAGAGCCATGCAACCGGCATCCCGTTCCACCATCCTGACCCTTCTCGCCGCACTCACCCTTCTCGCCTGTTTCGCGGGCTGCAAGAAATCCGCCGCCCCCACGCCCCCCGCCTCCGCCCCGACCACCGTCTGGGTCATCAACGCGACCCTGACTCCCACGACCACGGACACGCCCTGCTACGTCGCCAGTGACACGCCCTGCACCTCGACGCCTTCCCCCACGCTCAGCCCGACCGCCACCCACACCTTCACGGCCTCCTTCAGCCCGACCTTCACCTTCACCCACACGTTCACGTTCACCCACACCTTCACCTTCACCGGATCCTTCACGCATTCCGCAACGCCCAGCGCCACCTCGACGCCGTCCTTCACCTCCACCTTCACGCCGACTCCCAGCTCGACTTCCACCGATACCCCCACCTACACGGTCACGCCGCCGTCCTGCGCGGCCTCCTTCGGTTCCACGATCGTCGCCCCGAACTCCGTGCCCTACGAGGGTTATCTCGAGGCGTCGAAATACGCCCTGGATGTCCCGGCCCGCGTCATCGCCCTGAACCTTCATCTCGCCGGTGCGGCGGGAGAGGTTCGCGCCGCGATCTACCAGGACAACGCCGGGAACCCGGGCGAGCTCGTGGTGCAATCCGCTCCCCAGGCGGCCGTCACGGGTTGGAACACGCTCGATGTCGCGGACACCGATCTTTCCGCCGGGACCTACTGGCTCGCGTTCCAGGCCCAATCCGGATGCTCGCCCTCCTTCGCGCCGGGCGTCGCCGGGTCCGAGGCCTATGCCGCCTTCTCATGGGCTTCCTTCCCCATCGTGTTTCCCGTCGGCCTGAAAGGCACTTCCCTCTGGTCCATCCACGCCGCCATCTGCCCGTTCGAGGAACGGCCCACACTCACCTCCACTCCCACGAACACGCGGACCTCCACCTTCACCCGAACCTTCACGCCCACCGTCACACCGACCTGGTCCCCGGAACCCGCCCGATGCGCCTCCCCCACATTTTTCGGGATCGGCACTTATACGTCCGACAACCTTTCCTTCCCCAACGCATTCGCCGTCGCGTCCCGGTTCCAGCTCAGCAAGGATTCCTGGGTCATCGGCCTCTCGGTTCATGTCTCCGATCCATCCGGACGCGTCCAGATGGCCCTTTATTCGGACGCCGGGGGCGCCATCGGTTCCCTTCTTCTCACGAGCGGGATCGCCTTCAGTACCGAGGGATGGAACCGGCTCGATCTTCCCGATACCCTTCTCTATTCTGGCCATTACTGGATCGCGCTCCAGGCGGATTCCAATCCCGGGGTGAGCTTCCTCCAAACCGGCCTCCCGACGGTCGCCCAGGGCTGGGACGCGTTCGGGACCTTCCCCTCCTCGTGGGAACCCGATCCCTATCTCCCCGGCGAGATGGACGGTTATCAACCCTGCGTCCGCGCCGAACTCTGCCCCCTGGAACCCGGCACCTATGCCACGGCCACGCAAACCTTGTCCCCCACGCCGACCCCGACCTTCACCGTGACCCCCACCTTCACCCCGACCCCCACGAACCATCTCTGCGGCGGATTCCAGATCCTGCCGCCCTTCGTGGAGACCTTCGTCCCCATCGACGTCCGCGAATTCTGGTCGATCGTGCAGGCCACCGGACAGATCGTCGGCGACGGCACCTTCGCCTACCGGACCCAGGTGGTTCAACCCGTCGAGATCCGCGGCATCCGCACCCTCTACACCGAGGGAGCGCCCGGCGCGCGCCTCCAGGCCGCGGTCTATTCGGACGAGGGCGGGCTTCCCGGAACGCTTCTGATCCAATCGAACATCGCCGAGGGCCTGCCTCCCCAGGAACCGGGACTGTTCGCGCCCGTCGATCTCGTGCTTCCCCGGACCGTCCTGCAACCCGGCCATTACTGGCTGGCTGTCCAGGCGCTCGGCACGACCAGCATCTACTCGACCCAGTCCGGCCTGCTCGGCGGGGTCCTGAACGTCCCGACCATTCCGCAGGCCGCCACCTGGGACGAAACGGACGGGTTCCCGCCGACCTGGTCCTCCTATCCCATCGAGGAACGCCTTTATCTGATCCAGGGGTTCTATTGCCCGATCGCGCTCACTCCCACCCCCACGCCCACACCGGGATCGCCCACCGCCACTTTCACGGTCACGCCGACCTTCTTCTGCGACGGCAACGGGTCCTTCGGGAGCGAGCGCAACGGCACCACGAACCCCGATCCGGGGACCCAGGTCCGCGCCAACGCCTATCATCTCGGGGAGACCGTCCTGATCTCCTCCTTCGATCTGTCCATCGTCTCCTCCTCCGGCGGATCCTTCGCGGGCGCCCTCTACGACACAGAACTCCAACTGCTCCACGAGACTTCGGTCCAAACCGTTCCGCCCGGTTTTTCCGGCGTCATTTCCGCCCCCTTCGCGGGACAAGTCCTCCTCCCCGGGACCTACTGGCTGGCATTCTGGACGAGCGGTTGTTCCGCGGCTTACAACGAGGAAGGCTCCGACGAGGGGCTGAGGACGTCCCAGGCCGCCCCCTTCCCCGGCCAACTCGAAGGTGAACCCATGCCGGAGGAATACGGGGTCAGCGTTTCCTATTGCCGGGTGTACTTCTCGCCCACCCCCACCGACTCGCCCACCGAGACCGCGACACCGACCTTCACACCGACAATCACCTCGACCCCCACCGTCACGGCCACGCCCTGGTGCGAGTTCACGCCCCTGGCGGACCTGACCGGATTCCTCGGCGGCACCCCGGTCCCCGGCGACACCTCGAGCGCGTCGAACCTCTTCCGGGAAGGCGGCTACGGTTTCAACAGCCCCGACCACCTCTTCACCTTCACGCTGACGGAACCCCACACCGTCACGGCCTCGCTCTGCCAGTCCTCCTTCGACACCACGCTGTACCTGCGAAACGTCTGCTCGGGCGCGGACACCACCCTGGCCTTCAACGACGACGCCAATGAATGCGCCTCGAACCCCTCGGGTTCCCGGCTCCAGGTCCTGCTGGGACCCGGTTTCTATTACTTGATCGTCGACGGCTACACCAACGCCTCGGACGCCGGGCCCTATACGCTGGTCCTGCGCGACGACCGCCCCTGGCCGGACGAGGACCTCGACGGCTACCGGGCGGACGTCGATTGCGACGACCACAACCCGAACGTGCATCCCGGCGCCGTGGAGATCTGCGGCAACGGCGTGGACGATGATTGCAACGGCCTCGTGGACGACCGCACCTTGTTCCTTTTTGTCGACGAGGACGGGGATGGATACACCAACGGCGAATACGGCGAATGGGATTGCTCCGAGGGCCCGCCTCCCTCCGGCACTTCGGGAGCGGACCTGGGGCCCGATTGCGACGACGGGGATGACACGGTCTATCCCGGCGCCCCGGAGATCTGCGACGGGCGGGACAACGATTGCGACGGGTTCATCGACGAGGAAGCACCCTTCACCTGGTACCAGGACGAGGACCAGGACGGCTTCGGCGGCGAGTTGGGAGAGGGATGCCCCTCGTTCTACCAGTCCTGGACCCTGATCGGGGGCGACTGTGTCGATTACCGGCCTGACATCCACCCCGGCGCCGAGGAGGTCTGTGACGGCGAGGACAACAACTGCGACGGGAACATTGACGAGGGCGTGAACGCGACCTGGTACAACGACTACGACGGGGACGGTTTCGGGAACGACGCGACGGCCCAGGAAGGATGCCAACCCGGGCCCGATTGGACCACCCAGGGGGGCGATTTCAACGACGACTGCGAGACCTGCTACCCCGGCGCCCCGGAGATCTGCGACGGGATGGACAATGACGGAAACGGCGAGGTGGACGAGGGGGTGGCTCAAACCTGGTATTACGACGGGGACAACGACGGCTACGGGGATCCCAACAACAGCGTCGAAGCCTGCGATCAGCCCTTCGGATACGTCGCCGACAACACCGATTGCA
>CAZGWJ010000008.1:0-48209 GCA_964529445.1 uncultured bacterium | reverse complement strand
GAATACGTGGCCCTGCGCGAGGCCCAGCGCCTCGAGTCGGCCCCGAAGGGGTCGGGCCTGCCCCTGCCCACCCCGGAATTCGTGCGCGACGAGGTGGCCCGGGGACGCGCCATCATCCCGGCCAATCTGAACCACCCCGAACTCGAGCCGATGATCATCGGCCGCCATTTCCTCACCAAGATCAACTCGAACATCGGCAACTCGGCCATCGCCTCCTCGATCCCCGAGGAGGTCGAGAAGATGGTGCGTTCCATCCGCTGGGGCGCCGACACCGTCATGGACCTCTCGACGGGGAAGGACATCCACGCCACTCGCGAATGGATCCTGCGCAACAGCCCCGTGCCCATCGGTACTGTTCCTATGTACCAGGCTCTCGAGCGAGCAGGAGGCATTCCCGAGGATCTCACCTGGGAGTGCTACCGCGACACACTGATTACGCAGGCCGAGCAGGGCGTGGACTACTTCACCATCCACGCGGGCCTGCTCCACCGCTACGTTCCCCTGACCGCGAAGCGCCGGACGGGCATCGTTTCGCGCGGAGGTGCGATCCACGCCCGCTGGTGCCTGGCCCACCATCGCGAGAACTTCGCGTACGAGCATTTCGACGAGATCTGCGAGATCCTGGCGGCCTACGACGTGGCGGTCAGCCTCGGGGACGGCCTTCGGCCGGGGTGCATCGACGACGCCAACGACGAGGCCCAGTTCGCGGAACTGGAGACCTTGGGGGAGTTGACGAAAAGGGCCTGGGCCCATGATGTACAGGTCATGATCGAGGGGCCGGGCCACGTGCCCCTGCACCTCATCGAGGAGAACATGCGACGCCAGCTCGTCCTGTGCCACGAGGCTCCTTTCTATACCCTGGGGCCGCTGGTCGCCGACGTGGCGCCGGGATATGACCATATCACCAGCGCCATCGGGGCCGCCCTGATCGGCTGGAAGGGTTGCGCCATGCTGTGTTACGTGACCCCGAAGGAGCACCTGGGACTTCCCGACCGGGAGGATGTGAGGGCCGGGGTCGTGGCCCACAAGCTCGCCGCCCATGCGGCGGATCTCGCCAAGGGGCACCCTTCGGCCAAGCGATGGGATGACGCCATGTCGAAAGCCCGGTTCGAGTTCCGCTGGGAGGACCAATTCAACCTGGCGCTCGACCCGGACCGCGCCCGCGAGTACCATGATGCGTCCCTCCCCCAGGGATCGGCCAAGACGGCCCATTTCTGTTCCATGTGCGGACCGAAGTTCTGCAGTATGCGGATCACCGAGGACGTGCGGCGTTACGCCCGCGAGAAGGGTCTCGACGAGGCCCAGGCGCTCCAGGAGGGGATGAAAGAGATGTCGGCGCGCTTCGCCGCCTTAGGCGGGGAGATCTACCGCCAACCCTGAAGTCGTGTTTCCTTCCCTATTTGTCATGAAAACCCCTGTTGAACCCCGGGCCATTTGACCCTATTCTTTGCTTTCACGTTAGAAACGCCAATCGGATGGAAAACCTGTGGCCGACAAGCGCGACTATTACGAGGTTCTGGGCGTTCAAAAGGGCGCGTCCGCCGACGACCTGAAGAAGGCGTTCCGCTCCCAAGCCAAGAAGTTCCATCCCGATGCGAACCCGGGGGACAAGCAGGCCGAGGAGAAATTCAAGGAACTCAACGAGGCCTACGAGGTCCTCTCCGATCCCCAGAAGAAGGCCGCTTACGACCAGTTCGGGCATGCCGCGGTGGGTCACGGCATGCCGGGCGGAGGACCGGGCGGTGCGACCTGGGGAGGGCCGGGCGCCGGCGTGGACTTCGGCGACATCTTCGGAGACGTTTTCGACGATTTCTTCGGCGGCGGAGGACGGGGCGGCCGGGGGCGCGGCTCCCGGGGATCCCGGGCCGTGGCGGGGGACGATCTTCGCTATGACCTGACCCTTTCCTTCGAACAGGCGGCTTTCGGGACCACCCAGGAGATCAAGATCCGGAAGCTGGCCTCGTGCGAGGATTGCGGCGGCAGCGGTTCCAAGCCCGGATCGGGACGGGTCACCTGTCCCCAGTGCCAGGGATCAGGCCAAGTGAGGATGACCCAGGGTTTCTTTTCCATCGCCCGCACCTGCAACCGCTGTGGCGGGGAGGGAGAGATTCCGGGCAAACCCTGCGCCGCCTGTTCGGGTCGCGGGCGCATCGAGAAGGAGCGATCGGTCACCGTCAAGGTCCCGGCCGGGGTGGATGAGGGCTCCAAGCTCAGGATCCGCGGTGAGGGGGAAGGCGGCCTGAGGGGCGGGCCTCCCGGGGACCTCTATATCTTCCTGCATGTCGAGCGCCATCCGGTCTTCGAGCGGGACGGCGATGACCTCCACGTCGAGGTTCCCCTGCCCTTCGTCACGGCGGCTCTGGGGGGCGAGATCGAGGTTCCCACGCTTGCCGGTCCCGTGAAAATGAAGATTCCCGCAGGCACCCAGTCGGGCAAGGTCTTCCGCCTGAAGGAGAAGGGGATGAAGAATCCCGGCCATGCCGGCACGGGTGACCAGATGGTTCGTGTCGTCGTCGAAACGCCCGTCAACCTGAGCGGGAAGCAGAAGCGGCTTCTCGAAGAATTCCAGTCCCTGAGCGAGGAGAGGAACCAGCCGATCTTCGCGGATTTCTGGGGCAAGGTCCGGGACCTGCTTTCCCGGAAGAGGTGAAAGGATGCCGACCCGTATTTTCCTGTCCCGTCCCGCCACCGGCGATTCCGTCGTGCCTCTCGATCCCTCGACCCTTCATTACCTCACTCGCGTCCTTCGCATGAAGGAAGGGGACCGTTTGCAGGGGTTCGACACCATGGGTGCGGCCTACGACCTCGCCCTCGGGACCCTGCCCGGCGGCGAGATCGTGGCGAAGGTCCTGGCCCGGCATCCCGCGGCCTTGCCGCCCGCCGTCCAATTGACCCTCGCCCAAAGCCTCCCCAAGGGGCCGAAACTGGATTCGGTCCTGCGGCAGGGAACGGAGATGGGGGTCACCTCCTTCCTGCCCTTCCTCTCGGAGAGGGCCATCTCGCGCCCCGACGAGGACGGGGCCCTCCACAAGAAGGATCGGTGGGAGAAGATCGCGGTGGAAGCCTGCCGGCAATGCGGCCGCGTGGACGTGCCGAAGATCTATTCCCTGGGCACCTGGACCGATGTCCTGGAAGGGATGAAATTGCACGATCTCAACCTCTTCCTGCACGAGAAGGAGGCGCCCTCGTTGAAAGCCGTCCTGGAGGCGCATCCAGCCGTGAGGAGCGTGATGCTCATTGTGGGCCCGGAAGGCGGTTGGACGCCCGCCGAGTCGAAGGACGCCATGGAGTCGGGTGCCCATCCCGTGCATCTTCCGACCCCCGTCCTGCGCTGCGAGACGGCCGGGCTGGCCGCTGCCGCCATGGTCCGCTTCTTCTACGGTGTCCGATGAGGGCCGTCTCATGAGACGTCGCGAGCCGACATCCCGCATGGTTTTCCTCCTGGGTCATCCCGTTTCACATTCCCTTTCACCGGCGATGCACAACGCCGCTTTTCGTTCGCAGGGCTTGCCCTGGACCTACACCGCGCTCGATGCGGATGCCCGGGCGGTGGGCGGGGCCGTCGAACTCCTTCGCATCCGCAATGTGGCCGGCGCGAACGTCACGGTGCCCCACAAGGCGGCCGTGATCCCCTATCTGGACCGCGTGGAGCCGGTGTCCCGATGGCTTGATTCGGTGAACACCGTGTATAAGAAGGAAGGGAAACTCGTGGGAACCTCGACCGACGGAGAAGGGTTCCTTCGCTCGTTGGGTCCCTGGCGGCGCGGCTTGAAGGGCCTTTCGGCTCTCCTGGTCGGGGCCGGGGGAGGGTCCCGTGCCGTGGCAGGTGCACTGCTCCAGGAGGGTGTTGGCCGGATCTCGGTCATGGATCTCGATCCGCGCCGGGTGAAGGAACTGCTCCGCTTGTTGCGTTCGCGCCGCCGTTCGGTGGACTTGTGCGGGGTTTCGAGAGGGGAAGCGGAGAGGGAACTGGGACGTTACGGCATCGTTGTCCAGGCCACGCCGCTCGGACTGCATCGCGGGGATCCCTCGCCGCTGTTCCTCGGGAAGGCCGCGAAGGGCGCCTTGGCGGTGGATCTGGTGTATCACCGGAAGACCGCGTTCCTCAGGCAGGCGGAGGGTCGTTCCATGAGAACCCTCTCGGGACTGGGGATGCTCCTTCATCAGGGCGCGCTTTCTTTCGGGAGGTGGACAAGAAGGCGGGCGCCCATTGCCGTCATGGAAAGGGCGCTGAAGAACGCCCTCGCCTCGGCCTCGTGAACGAGAGGATCCAGCCAGCTTCAAAACCCTTGAATATCAGGCGTTTGGCGGTGCTCCGGCGTTGAATTCAGGGAAGGGCTCCTCTATACTTGGGCCATGGCCTTCCTTGAGCCCGCATCCTCCCGAGGTGGACGATGACCGAATCCATGAAAAAGCGTCTCGGCGAGATGCTCGTGGACGAGGGCATCATCACCGAGGACCAGTTGCTCGAGGCCATGCAGGAGCAGAAGCTCAAGGGCGGGCGTCTCGAGAAGATCCTGATCAGCCAGGGCTATGTCACCCAGGACGTCATCATGGCGTTCGTGGGCACCCAACTCGGCATCCCCCACGTCAGCATCGCCGATGTCGGCCAGATCCCCAATGACGTCGTCTTCGCCGTCCCCGAATCCCTTTCCATGAAGTACTGCCTTCTCCCCATCGCCCGCAAGGACACCAAGCTCACGGTGGCCATGGCGGACCCTCTCAACGTTTTCGCCATCGACGACATCAAAATGATGAGCGGCTTCGAGGTGGAACCCGTCATCGCCACCGAGAACGAGATCAAGGAGGCCCACACCAAGTATTTCGGTGCCGCCGCCGGGGGTGCGGGCGATACCGGCGGCGACATGCAGGAGATCCTCAACTCCATGGGAGGGGGGGAGGACAACCTGGAGGTCGTGGAGGACAAGGAGGATGAGATCGACATCTCCAAGCTGGAGGCCGCGGGCGAGGACGCCCCGGTCATCCGCCTGGTGAACCTCATGCTCACGGAAGCCGTCCGGGCCGGGGCATCCGACATCCACATCGAGCCCTACGAGAAGTCGATGCGGTGCCGCTACCGGATCGACGGCGTCCTGCACGAGGTGCAGTCTCCTCCCAAGCACTTGTCCGCCGCCGTCGCCTCCCGCATCAAGATCATGTCGGCCCTCAACATCGCCGAGCGGCGCCTGCCGCAGGACGGCCGCATCAAGATCAAGGTCCTGGGCAAAGAGATCGACATCCGCGTTTCCGTGTGCCCCATCATCTTCGGCGAGAAGATCGTCATGCGGATCCTGGACGCCTCGAACCTGTCCCTGGAGATCGCCAAACTCGGGTTCGAGGACGAGATCCTTCCCAAGTTCGAGAAGTCCATCACGGAGCCCTACGGTCTCGTCCTGGTGACGGGTCCCACCGGTTCCGGCAAATCCACGACCCTGTACTCGGCCCTCCACCATATCAACTATCCCGATGTCAACATCTCCACCATCGAGGATCCGGTGGAATACAACCTTCTCGGCATCAACCAGGTGCATGCCCGGCACGAGATCGGGTTGACCTTCGCGGCGGGCTTGCGGTCCTTCCTCCGGCAGGACCCCGACATCATCATGGTGGGCGAGATCCGCGACCGCGAGACGGCCGAGATCGCCATCAACGCGGCGCTCACCGGGCATCTGGTGTTCTCGACCCTGCACACCAATGACGCGCCGGGCGCCTTCACTCGCATGGACAACATGGGCGTGGAGCCCTTCCTCATCACCTCCACGGTGCATTGCGTGGTGGCCCAGCGGCTCATCCGGCGCGTGTGCAAGGATTGCAAGGAACCCTACGAGCCTCCGCCCGAGGTGCTGGAGGAGATGGGGGTGAAGCCCGCCGTGGGAGAGACGATCACCCTGTACCGTGGCGTCGGTTGCGCCACCTGCTCGAACACCGGTTACAAGGGACGCATGGCCGTCCACGAGGTGATGCTGCCCAACGAGCACGTGAAGAAAGCCGTTTTGCAGCGCAAGTCCGCGGCGGATATCAAGATCCTGGCCCGCAAGAACGGGATGCAGACCCTGCGGGAGTGCGGCGTGCGAAAGGTGTTGAAAGGCATGACCACGGTTGAGGAATTGTTGCGCGTCTGTCACGCCGACGATCCCATCGATTGATCCAGACGCACCGGGCGTGATCCGCCCCCAAGGAGAGACCTGACATGGTCAACATCGACACGCTGTTGAGGCTCATGTTCGAGCGGGAGGCCTCGGACCTTCATATCACGGCCGGCGCCCCTCCCATGCTCCGCATCGACGGCCAGATGACGCCCACCGAGTACGAGAAACTGCGCCCCGAGACCACCCAGCAGCTCATCTATTCGATCCTGACCGACGAACAGAAGGAGAAATTCGAGAAGGATAACGAGTTGGACGTGTCGTTCGGGGTCGAGGGCGTCGGCCGGGTCCGGATGAACGTGTTCCAACAGCGCGGTGCCGTGGCGAGCGCCCTGCGGAACATCCCCACCAATATCCGGGGTTTCGAGGAGCTGAAGCTCCCGGCCGTCGTCCAGGACCTGGTCAAGCTCCCCAAGGGCCTGGTGCTGGTGACGGGACCCACGGGTTCCGGCAAGTCCACCACGCTGGCCGCCATGATCGACTGGATCAACGGCAATACCCAGGGGCACATCATCACCATCGAGGACCCGATCGAGTACGTTCACACCCACAAGACCTGCATCGTGAACCAACGCGAGGTCGGCACGGACACGAAATCCTTCGCGGCGGCCTTGAAGTACGCCTTCCGGGAGGACCCGGACGTCATCCTCATCGGCGAGATGCGCGACCTGGAGACCATCAACGCGGCCCTGACCATCGCCGAGACGGGCCACCTGGTGTTCGCCACCCTGCATACGGTGGACGCCATCCAGACCATCAACCGCATCATCGATGTTTTCCCGTCGTCCCAGCAGCAACAGGTCAGGACCCAGATCTCCTTCGTCCTGCAGGGCATCCTGTCCCAACAGCTCATTCCCAAGGCCTACGGTTCCGGCCGTTGCATCTCGGTGGAGGTGCTCATCCCCACGGCGGGCATCCGGAACCTCGTTCGCGAGGAGAAGATCCACCAGATCTACTCGGCCATGCAGACCGGTGCCGAGTACGGCATGCAGACCATGAACCAGTCCCTTTACGACCTCTACCAGAAGCAGTTGGTCAGTTACAACGAGATCTTCTCCCGGACGCTCGATCCCAAGGAACTGCAGCGCATGGTGAAAGGCGTCATCTAAGGAAACGGGGAACCGATGCCCAAGTTCAAGTACAAGGCCAAGACGTCGATCGGCAAGGTGGTCGAAGGCACGATCGAGGCCCCCAGCGAGGCCGCCATCGCCTCGGAGTTGCGCTCCCGCAAGATGGAGCTCATCTCCACGTCCGGGACGGGCGGAGTGGGCGCGTTCCTGGACTCCCTCAAGAGCGGAGGGGTGACCACGAAGGACATCGTGGTGTTCAGCCGCCAGTTCTCCACCATGATCAACGCCGGCATGCCCATCCTGCAGGGACTCACCATCGTGGCCGAGCAGGCCGACAACAAGGCTTTCCGCGTCGTCATCACGAAGATCCGCGACGACATCTCCAACGGCGTCACCCTCTCGGAGGCCATGGGCAAGCATCCGAAGGTATTCAATCAGCTCTACGTCAGCATGATCCATGCCGGGGAACAGGGCGGCATCCTGGATGCCATCCTGGAGCGGCTGTCCGAGTATCTCGAGAAATCCGAGGCCATCAAGGGCAAGGTCAAGTCCGCCATGATGTATCCTTCCGTGGTCATGTCCGTTGCCGTCCTCATCGTCATCTTCCTGATGGTCAAGGTGGTCCCCACCTTCAAGGACGTTTTCGAGTCGTTCGGGGCCAAGCTACCGGTCCCCACCCAGATCGTCATCGATGTCAGCAACTTCCTGGCCTCCGCGAAGGCCCTCATCCTGCTCGCGGCCCTCATTGCTTGCGCCGTGGTCGTGACGCTCTACAAGCGGACCAAGGTGGGCGCCCTTCAATGGGATGCCATGATGCTGAAGCTTCCTGTGTTCGGCCCCCTGGTGCGCAAGAGTTCGGTGGCCCGTTTCTCGCGGACCCTGGGCACTCTCGTCAAATCCGGCGTTCCCATCCTGGAAGCCCTCGAGACGGTGGCCAAGACCTCGGGAAACCGGGTCGTCGAGAACGCCGTCATGGCTTCCCGGGAGGCCATCCGGGAAGGCAAGACCCTCACGGAGCCGCTCAAGCGGTCCGGCGTTTTTCCGCCCATGGTGACCCAGATGATCAACGTCGGTGAGGAGACCGGGGCCCTGGACGCCATGCTTTCCAAGATCGCCGATTTCTACGAGGCCGAGGTGGACGTGGCCGTGGAGGGTTTGACCTCCATCATCGAGCCCATCCTCATCGTTTTCCTGGGGGCCTCCCTGGGGTTCATCGTGGTGGCCATGTTCATGCCCATGTTCCAGCTCGGGAATCTTGTCTGAACGTCGGAAAGGGCGCTTGGGGTGCGGTTCTCCAGGATGTTATTCGAGGAAAGCCCTTATAAAAGGGCCTTTTTTAGCGTGTGATCGTTGACAAAATTTCGATGTGGGCGGTAGAATCTCATTGGGGAAGGCGATGGGTCAGTCGGTACGCCTTAACCCGAAAAGAAAGAGGTGCTTCATGATTCGTTTAAAACAGAAGGGTTTCACGCTGATCGAGCTCATGATCGTGGTTGCCATCATCGGCATCTTGGCCGCGATCGCGATTCCTCGATTCGCGGACATGCTGGAGAAGTCGCGCGAGGGTTCCACCAAGGGCAACCTGGGGAGCTTCAAGTCGGCGGCTTCGATCTACTACGGGGACCACGAGGGCATCTGGCCGGTCGACATCGTTGCCAATCAAAACACACAGCACCGATTCAGCCAGTACCTGGAAGTGATTCCCCCGGTCAAGGTGACGGGCAAGTTCGATGGTAACGCTTTGAACCTGCCTCATCCGAATACGAATGGGGCGAACGTTTTTCAGGCTCAGGTGAACCAGATCCCTGAGGATGCCAATACGGGCTGGATGTACGACTCGACGACCGGCAACGTGTACGTCAACAGCACCTTGCTGGATTCGAAGAGGTTCCCGTATTCGTACTACGGGTTCGAGTAAGACCAGGCACTCTTGAAGTTCGAGGGATGGGGGGCGGCCCCTTGAGGGGGCCGTCCTCCGTCGATTTTCGAAGGAAGGAGTGGCTCCCATCCAAGTCTTCTTCACGCCTCTCTACGCCTTCCTGCTTGGATTGTGCATTGGCAGTTTCCTGAACGTCTGTATCCTCCGCCTTCGGAGCGGGGAGAGTATCGCTTTCTCCCCATCCTCCCGTTGCCCCCGCTGCAAGCATCCCCTATCGTGGCGAGAGAACATACCCGTCCTGAGTTATCTGTTCCTTCGCGGTCGTTGTCGCCATTGCGGCAAGCCCATATCCGTGCAATATCCCCTCGTCGAGTTGGCAACCGGACTGCTTTTCTATGGCTCGGCTCGGATCTTCCAGGAACCCATGGCGGTGCTCGCCAGCTATTTTTGGGTGAGTTTTCTTGTCCTTCTTGTCGTAAACGATATAAAATGGCGCATCCTGCCGCACGCATTCAACAACCTGTTCATAGGGGCGGGTTTCCTGTTCGGAACGATGATGGCGGGAGGGGCGAAATCGGGGATCCTCGGATCTGCCGAAGGGTTCCTGGGAGCAGGGGCCTTGATGCTGTTCCTGGGCCACCTGTTCCCGAACGGGTTGGGCGGCGGCGACATCAAGATGGTTTCCGGGATTGGGGCTTGGCTCGGGTTGGCCCCTTCCCTGCTCGCGGTCCTGCTGGCGTTCGGAGTGGGGGCGACCCTGACCCTTCCGTTCCTGGCGTTCGGCAAGGTCCATCGGAAGACCCAGTTACCGTTTGGGCCTTTCCTAGCGGCGGGTGCGCTTTTCGTGTGGTTTATGCCGGGTGGGGCGGGATTCCTCCTGGATAGGGTGGCGTGATGCTCGGACTGTTCTCAAAAACTATCGTGGGGCTCGACGTCGGGACATCCTCCGTCAAGGCGCTGCAGCTCAAGCAGTCCGCGAACCAGTGGCAGATGACCGCCTACGGGATCATCGACCTTCCCAAGCACATCCAGGAGAACAAGGACCCCGAGCTCAAGAACGCCATGGTGGCCGAGGCCATCAAGAAGATGCTGAAGGAAAGCGGCATCAAGTCGAAGAACGTGGTCACCTCCCTCTCCGGGGACGCGGTCATCGTGCGCTATGTGAAACTGCCCTTCATGACGGCCGAGCAGCTCCGGACCGGCATTGCCCACGAGGCCGAGCAGTACATCCCCCTCAACATCGACCAGGTCATCCTCGACTTCCAGATCCTGGGCGAGGTCCAGGAGGAGGGACAGAAGATGATCGAGGTCCTTCTGGTGGCCGCCAAGATCGACATCGTCGACCAGCACCTAAAGATGCTGAAGGCGGCCGGCCTGACCCCGGAGTTGATCGACGTGGATGCTTTCGCCCTTGAGAACGCGTACGAGGCCAGTCGCCTGGAACCTTCCGAGGAAACGGTGGCCCTGATCAACGTCGGCGCGACCCTGACCACGGTCAATATCGTGGAGGGGGCGACCACGCGCTTCACCCGCGACGTCACGGTGGCGGGCAACGACTTCACCCGGGAGATCATGAAGGAGTTCAACCTGGATTTCACGGAAGCCGAGGAGCTCAAGCGGTCCCACGGGGCCATCTCGGTGGACGAGGACGACTTCTCGCTCACGGCTCTTCCCGACAAGGACGACCGGGTTCTGCGCATGTCCGACACGATGACTCCCGTGCTGAACAAACTGCTCGGCGAGATCCGCCGTTCCTTCGATTACTACGAGACCCAGTCCCGCAAGAAGACCGTCGAACGCATCATCCTGAGCGGCGGAAGCGCGCGCCTCAAGAACCTGAACCGTTTCCTGGCCAATAAGCTCGGGATCCCTGTCGAGCACATGGGGGTTTTCCGCAACATCGAATCGGGAAAGACCCGCGATGCGGAACAGCTGGCCGACCGCGAGTTCCAGCTTGGTGTTTGCACGGGACTCGCCATGCGGCGACCGGATTGAGGCGGCCATGATCAAGATCAACCTATTGCCCGTCAAGGAGAAGAAGCGGCGGCAACAGGTCCTCATCGTCCTTTATGTCGTCCTGGCCCTCCTTGCCGTATCCCTGGCATTGGGGTGGTTGCTTTCGACGCGCTATCGGATCAAGGCGCAATTGACCGCCGAGATCGCCCGAATCGACGAGGAGTCCGCGGGTTACCAGGAGAAGATCCGGGAGATCAAGGAGTTGGAGGCCAGCCAGGCGCGGCTGGAAGGTTATCGGAAGGTCGCCCAGGCGGTGACCAACGAGCAGAGAAAGATCCTGGGATCGCTGGACACCATTGCGTCCCAGATGCCCAGTGATGTCTGGATCATGGACATCGTCCAGGGCCGGGCGAAGGATGCGAACCTCTTGACGATTCGGGGGTACGCTTTTTCCCAGCCGATGCTTGAGATCTTCGTCCGGAACCTGGGCCGGCCCAGTGCGTTCCTGACGGCTCCGACCCTGACCATCACGAGCAGCAGCGTCCTTGCCGGTTCGAACCGCGTGTACCAGTACGAGATCAAGACCACCATGGCGGCCCCCAAATGAAACTCACGCCCCTTCAGCAATACCTGATCCTCGGCGCCATGGTCCTGGCAGCCATCCTGTTCGGTTATTACCAATACCTCTGGAAGCCCGTGAACCAGGAGATCGTGAAACTCACCGCGACGCGGGACCAGAAGCAGAAGGACCTGGACGAGGCCAAGCGCATCGTGGCCCGCTACGCGGAATTCAAGAAGCAGGCGGCTACCGTGCAGCGCGAACTCGAATGGTTCGAATCTCGCATCCCCAAGAAGCTCGAGACGACCCGGTTCGTGCAGGCGCTCAACTCGATCCAGCAGAGTTCCCGCGTCAAGTTCACCAGCCTGACTTTTCCCACGAGTAAACCCGCCGCAGGCGCCCCCTACAATGAAATGTCGGCCGATGTCCGTTTCACCACGGATTTCCAGGGTTTGCTTACCTTCCTCTACCGGATGTCCCTGGCCGAGGTCTACATGGTCGCCGACAGTCTCAATCTTGTTCGGATGCAGGGGGCGGAGAACGAGACCCTCACGGCCCAGATGATGGTGAAGGGGGTCCTTTCGAAATGAACGCCAAGTCCCTCCGGCTCGCGTCGTTCACGGTCTTGTTCCTGCTCGTGGGGTTTCTTTCGAACTCCGGCGCCCAGCAAGCCGATGTCCCGGAACCGGCTTTCCTGGGGTTCGACGTGTACGCTCCCTATGTCCCGGTTTACAAGGGCCGGGATCCCTTCAAACAGCTGGGGACCGTGGACAAGAGCCGATACGTTTCGATCAGCGAGTTGGAGTTCGTCGGTGTCATCCGGATGGGCGACGTGACGCTGGCCCTCTTCTCCTGGCGGAGCAATTCATCAGTGCGGTTCACCCTGAGGAACCGGAAGCTTTTTGCGGCGGACGACCAAAGGGTCGACGGTGTCGTGGGCGATATCACGGAAAACGAGGTCGTCCTGGTCCAGGGGGACCGAAGGATCGAATATCCAAGATCGAAAAGGAGACCGTGAAATGACCCGAATCAACCGGAGGATGCTTCATCCCATCCTGTTGGGAGCGGTCCTGGCTGTCGCCTCTCTCGGACTGGTTTTCGCGGCCGAGACCATCGATATCGACTTGGGGGGGAGTCCGTCCGCGAGTTCTCCTGCATCGCCGAAACCGACCCAGCCGGCCGCCCAGAAGCCGACGGCCCGGAAGCCGGCCGTCTCGACGACTGTCAAATCCATCGTGGATTCGATCGTCGTTTTGGAGGAGGGGGACGAGACCCGCGTGGAGTTGACGGGACGAAAAGTCTCCAAGCCGGTCTTCCGGAAGGCACCCGGGAAATACATCCTCGATTTTCCAGGCACTTCGGTTGCGGCTTCCTTGCCGGCTGGTGCCGGTTTGGCCGTGAGCGTAAGAAAAGGGGTCCAACCCGGGGGGGTCTACCGCGTGGTGGCGGACGCACCCAAGGCCTTGAACGGCCGCCTGGAGGAAATGGAGAACGGCTTCGCCCTCATCCTTTCCGGCAAGAAGACCGTTGCGGCCAAGACCGCTTCAGGAAGCGTGGACGAAGCCGTTGCCGTGACCAAGGATCCCAAGGCCGCCGGGGACAAGGCCGCCGCCAAGGCGAACATGGAGAAGAGCATCTTCAACCGGCTCATCGGAATGTCCATGAAACAAACCGAGTCCGGCGTGAAGGTAGTTTTGACAGCCGACGGTCCCGTGAAATAC
This sequence comes from uncultured bacterium, assembly GCA_964529445.1. Lineage (GTDB taxonomy): Bacteria > Oederibacteriota > Muellerivitia > Muellerivitales > Muellerivitaceae > CAZGWJ01. Next base: position 34,878 of record CAZGWJ010000008.1, on the reverse strand, counting down.
ACGGTGCGAAAGCTGGCGCGTCCGGAGAAGCTGGTCGTGCGGCTCCACGGCACGAAATTGGACATCAAGGAGAAGACCGTTACCCACAAACCGGGCGATCCCGCCCTCACCAAGGGCGGGTTGTTGATGGTGGAATCCCGCGAGATCGGATCCCGGCTGGCCCCGATCGCCGAGATCATGCTGACCCTCCAGCCCCACACCATCCACCAGATCGCACAGGACCTGAACCAGGTGGTCGTCACCCTGAACGCACCCGCCGAGGACAAGGCCGTGGAGAAGGTGGGCAGCCTGAACAAGACCGTTTCCGTCGATCTGGAGGATGCCGACCTGAACGTCGTGCTCAAGGCCCTCGGGACCGAGGCCGGTTACGACGTGGATATGCTGACGGGCGTCACCGGGACGGTCCAGCAACGCCTCAAGAACGTGCCCCTGAAGCACGCCCTCGCCGTGTTGTTGGCCCCGGGTGGATACGATTACGAGGTGCAGGGGAATCTCCTGCGCATCGGGACGACGACCCAATTGAGGGCCACCAAGGGCATCATGCCGCAGGTGATGGAGATCATCTACCCGGGTAACATGACTCCCGCGTCTCTCAATACCCTGGTTCGGTCGGTCCTGCCGGCTTCCAACGCCGTCCTGACCACCATGGATACCACGCGAAACGCCCTGATCCTCAAGGGCACCGCGGCAGACGTCGAGCAGTACAAGCGCACCATGCGCGACCTCAAACTGGATTCCAACGAGAGCGACCGCATCACGCGGATCGTGAAGATGAACTACGCCGACCCGGTTGCCATCAGCTCCATCCTCACGGCTTATCTCACCCCCCAGGGGAGGATCCAGACCGACACCCGCAACCAGAGCCTGGTCATCTGGGAGGCCGCCAGCAACATGGGCGTTTTGCTGGAACTTATCAAGGAACTGGACGTGCGCCTGCCGCAGGTCCTGATCGAATCCAGCATCGTGGAGGTCTCCACCGAGAAGGCCGCCAGCCTGGGACTGCAATGGACCGCCAACAAGACAACTTCCGGTGACCCCAGCATCTCCGCCAACGCCCTCCTGGAGCCCAGCGATTTCGCGGGATCCCTGATCATCGGGACCGTCCGGGGCGGGTTCAACATCAACGCGACGCTTCGGGCGTTGGAAACCAGCACCGACAGCCGCGTGCTGTCCCGTCCCCGGGTGGCCACGGCCAGCGGGGTGGCGGCTTCCATCTCCACGTCGGAGACGGTCGTCTACACGACGATGACCCAGACGGTGAGCGAAGGGGTGGTCACCAACACCCAGGTGATCAACCAGTTGTCCCTGCCCATCAACCTGAACGTGACTCCCCGCATCGCGGAGGATGGACGCATCACCACCCAGGTCTCGGCGACGATCCAATCCGTCTCGGGGCCGCCGGTCGCCGGGGTCCCTCCCACCAGCACCCAGACCGCCAACACGACCATCACCGTCAAGAACGGGGATACCATCGTCATCGGCGGTTTGATGAGGGATATCATGACGGACAGTGTCCGCAGGATCCCCCTTCTGGGAAGCCTGCCGCTCCTGGGAACGCTCTTCCGGAGCAAGGAGAGCACCCACCGGAAGGTCGAACTCATCATCTTCATCACCCCGACCCTCCTGGAAGACTGACGGTTCACGGGCGGATCCATCGACGGCGCGTCCCGGGGCGACCCGCCGCGCCGTTCTTTTTTTCAAGCCAGGAGGACGCCTTGCCGATCCGATATCTGACCGCTGGTGAATCGCACGGGAAGGGATTGACCGTCATCCTCGAGGGCATTCCTGCCCGTCTTCCGCTGACAGCCGTGGAGATCGATACGGACCTGGCGCGGCGCCAGAAGGGACATGGCCGCGGCGGAAGGATGCGCATCGAACAGGATCGCGTCCGCATTCTCTCCGGTGTCCGTCACGGTCTCACACTCGGCTCCCCCATCGCGCTGTTCATTGAGAACATCGATTACGCATCCTGGGAAGCCCTGATGCGCCCGGAACCCCCGGCTATTCCGGGCCGCGTCTTGACGCGTCCCCGGCCCGGCCACGCGGACCTGGCGGGGGGAATGAAATACGCGCAGACGGACCTGAGGAACATCCTGGAGCGGGCCAGCGCCCGGGAGACCGCCGCGCGGGTGGCGGCGGGCGCCGTGGCCCGGAAACTGCTTTCCGTCGCAGGGATTACCGTGCAAAGCCACGTTGTGAGGATCGGCTCGGCGACCTCGGAGGTAGCCCTCCTCGACCTGAAGAGGCTCAATGCCTGCGCCGATGCTTCCCCCGTCCGGATGCTGAACCCCGCCGCGGAGAAAAAGGCGATGCGCCTGATCGACGGGGCTTCCCGGAAGGGCGATACGCTGGGTGGTGTTTTCGAGGTAGTGGTCGACGGTTGTCCGCCCGGGCTCGGCAGTCATGTGCAGTGGGACCGGCGGCTCGACGGCCGGCTGGCCCAGGCGATGATGAGCATGCAGGCCATCAAAGGGGTGGAGATCGGACGCGGGTTCGAGTTGGCAACCCAGCCGGGGTCGAAGGTGCATGACGCAATCGGCCATTCGAGAAGGCGGGGTTATTTCCGCTTCACGAACCGCGCGGGGGGTATCGAGGGGGGCATGACCAACGGGGAACCGGTCGTTGTCCGGGCGGCCCAAAAGCCGATCGCCACCCTCCGCAAACCGCTTCTTTCCGTGGATATCCGGACGAAAAAGAAGGCGTCCGCGGGGTACGAGCGGTCGGACATCTGCGCCGTCCCGGCCGGCTCGGTCATCGGCGAGGCGATCTGTGCCTGGACCCTTGCCGACGCCTTGATGGAAAAAACGGGGGGCGACCACTTGGGGGAGGTCCTGGCCCGCTGCCGTGCCTATCGGGCGCATCTCAAGGGATACTGACTTCCATGAAAACCCCCGCCAATGTGATTCTCATCGGGTTCATGGGCTCCGGCAAGACCCGCGTCGCGGGGCTTCTCTCCCGTAAGCTGGGATTCCAGTTTCTGGACATGGACCGCCTCATCGAGGAAAAAGAAAGGATGCCGGTCGCGGACATCTTCCGCGTGAAGGGCGAGGATTTCTTCCGTTCCCTGGAGCGGGACCTTGTCCGCGAATTGACTTCGAAGGAACGGCAGGTCATCGCCACGGGCGGTGGGGCCTGGCTGGACGGGGAGAACCGTTCCCGTCTGTTGGCGGGTGGTTGGTGCGCCTGGTTGAAGGCGGGACCCGAACAGGTTTGGGATCGCGTGAAGGCCCGCCTTTCGGAAAGGCCGATCCTGGCTGCCGCTCCTGATCCCATCCTCAAGATCCGGGAGTTGATGGAAAGTCGTCGTATCGCCTACGAAATGGCGCCTGTCCATATCGAGACGGACGATCGAACACCGGAGGAAGTGGCTGAAGAACTGATGAGCCGTTTGAGCAAGGATCATCCCTTTGATCTGTCCGAACTGCAGAAATGAGTATTTCGGGGAGGCGGTTTGTCCCTCTTGCGGGATGACGGAGGAACACGCCTTGAGGAAGGCGGCCGAGGAACTCCTGAAGCAGGAACGATACGCCCTGGCCGCGGAATACCTTGGAAGGATCCTTCACAAGAATCCGCATGACGTCGAAGCGTGGAAGATGCAGGCGGGGGCCTTCGCGCGGATGGCCCTTTCCTCGGGTGATCCCACGGAACTGGCTCACGCCGAGGTGGTTCTCCATGAGACCGTCCATCTCGATTGGGAGTGGGAGACCGGCCACCAATTCCGCATCCAGATCGCCGAGAAATCGGAGCGGTTGGATGAACTGGTCCGGGAATACCGGGCCATCTCGCTGGAGGAAGCGTCGGACAGGAGCGCGATGGCGGTGCGCATGATCCAGGTCATTCAGCTCACGCTCCAGTTCAAGTCCGAGATGGCGCGCACCCGGGAGGGTGGTGTCGCCACGACGAAAATGGACGTTCTTCTTTCCTTCTGGCCGCTGACCATCGGATTGCCGTTCATTTTCGTCACTGCCCAGAATGCCATCATGGCCTACAGCGAGAAGGAGCCGGTCATTTTCCACGCCGTCATGGTCGTGCTTGGCATCTTCGGGACGGCCTTCCTCCTCTTTTACAACCTGCGACGCGTCAAGGGCACGATGAGGAATTCCGGCAAGAAAGGGCGCCTATGACGACGCGCGAGATCCGGGTGGGATTGGGATCCCGAAGCTATCCGATCCTTGTCGGCAACGGGTTGCTGGAACGGTGCGCATCCCACCTGGGGCGCGTGACAAGGGCCAGGCACATGGTCCTGCTGTCCACGGCGCGAATCCATCGGCTTCACGGATCGCCCCTCATCCGACAGGCGAAGCGGACCGGCGCGAAGGTTTCGGTCCTTCTGGTCCCCGACGGTGAAGCGCGCAAGAACGAAAGAACGCTGTTTTCTATCCTTCGCGGCATGGCAAGGTCGGGGATCCAGAGGGATGGCGCCCTCCTGGTTCTGGGCGGTGGTGTCCTGGGGGATCTGGGCGGAATGGCGGCTTCCCTCTACATGCGGGGAATCGACGTCATCCAATGCCCGACCACGCTGTTGGCCCAGACGGATGCCGCCATCGGAGGGAAGACCGCTGTCGATTTCGCCGGGATCAAGAACCTGGTGGGTACCTTTCACCAGCCCAAGGCCGTCCTCTCGGATCCCTTGACCCTCCGGACGCTTGCGCCCCGGCATTTCAGGACGGGATTGGCCGAGGTCATTAAGCACGGCATCATCCGGGACAGCCGCTTGTTCGCGGACATCGAGTGTAACTTGGACCGCATCCTGAACCGCGAGCCGGGGATTCTCCAAGATCTGGTCGCCCGTTCCAGCCGGGTGAAGGCCGAGGTCGTGTCCGTCGACGAGAGGGAATCGGGTCTGCGTGCCGTTCTCAACTACGGCCACACGCTGGGACATGCCCTCGAGGCCGTCACTGGGTATCGCGCCTATACGCACGGCCAAGCCGTTGCCATCGGGATGGTCTTTGCATCCCGCCTTTCGCTTCGGCTGGGGCTCTGTTCGAACGAAGTGGCGCGGCGCCAGGAGGATCTCTTGAGGAGGGCCGGATTACTGGGCTCCCTCCCGCGGGCGACGGCGGAGCGGATCTACCGGCGGATGCTTCTTGACAAGAAGGCGAAAGGCGGCCGGATCCTATTTGTGTTGACTCGAAAAATCGGCGTTGTTACCATCCTTTCAAATGTCCCGAAAACGACTGTTTTTGGGGTGTTAAACCAATTGCGGTCGGCCCATGCCTGAACCCACATCCGCCGAGATCGGCGAACTGAAGAAAAAACTCGCGGAGAACGCGGATTCGCTCGTTTTCGCCCCGCTGGCGGATGCCTATCGCAAGCAGGGCCATCTCGAAGAAGCGCTCGCGGTCTGCCGCAAGGGACTCGAGAAGCATCCGAATTACGCCAGCGCCCGGGTCGTATTGGGGCGCATCCTCCAGGACCAGGGCAAGATCGAGGATGCCATGGCCGAGTTCAAGAAGGTCCTGGAAGGGGATCCCGAAAACATCATGGCGCACACCCTCATCGGCGGCGTCCTGATGCAGAAGAAGGATTACCAGGCCGCCATCGAGCAGTACCAGCGGGTCTTGACCCTCAACCCCGACGACGAGAGCGTGCAGGATCTCCTGAAGGAAGCCATCGAGAAGACAGCCGGCGAGAACAAGGCCGCAGCTCCTGCGAAGGCGTCTGAGAAGAAGCCATCCCATGATCGCCGACCGGGTGCCAAGGAGAGCACCGCCAGTCTCACCCTGGCAGAGCTCTATTACAAGCAAGGGCATTTCGACAAGGCTGTCGAGGTGTATCAGGACCTCCTCGGTTCCGACCCTCAGAATCAGATCCTGCGTCAGAAGCTCAACGATGCGGTCGCGAAGCAGGGTGAAGCCGCCAAGGCGGTCCGGCCACCGAAGAAGGACGCCTTCACGAGGCCGCCGGATCATAAGGAAGACAATATCGAGGCCGCTTCCGCTCCTGCGGCCGGACCCCGGCCCGCTCCGGCGGCCGCGCGGGGCGCGAAGGGCAGGACGGGCGATGACACCAAATTCACCAGCGAGGATATCCTCCAGGTGATGCAGGGGGGCGGCAAGGATGATGTGATGGTGGAGGAAAAAGTTCCCATCAAGGCAGTCCCTGTTCCTCCTCAGGCCCCCGCGCCGACGTCTCCGCCCCCGGCGCCTCCCTCGACCTCCGTTCCCGCGGAGTCGGTCCCTGCGGGAGCCATGAGCTCCTCGCAGATCGAGCAGGTCAAGGGCGTCCTGGCGGAATTGGCGGGCACCGAAGGCATTCTTGGAAGCATGATGACACTTCCGGACGGCTCGCCGGCCGTTTCGGTGGGTGACACGGGCGGTGAACCGGCAAGCCTGGGCAAGCTTGCGGCTGCCATCTTCGACAGCACGAATCGATCGGCGGAGCGCCTGGGTCAGGGCCGTCTGCAGCAGGTTCTGATCACCGCGGAGACCGGACATATCATCCTCGTCAACACGCCCGGAGGGCATCTCATCGTCCTGGCCAGCGATAGGATAAAACTGGGCCTTTTGCGGCTGGCGCTGGATCCGGCCGTCAAAAAACTGGAAAAGATTTTTTAAAACAACGGTTTTTCGGATAAACTAACCGGGTTCTTTCAAGGTCGCCGGGATAACAGGGGCGGTTCATAACTCATGGATTTCAAGAAGATCCTGCAGGAGACGGTCGCAAGCGTCGAGGGTGCCATCGGGGCGGGCCTGGTGGGCATGGACGGGATCGTCATCGACCAGATCTCCAACAATTCGACCTTCGACATTAACGTCGTCGGCGCGGAGTATTCCTCCATCATCAAGAACGCCATGAAGGCGTCCTCGAACTTCGGTCTGGGCAACACGACCGAGATCCTCATCACCACCGACAAGGCCACCATGATCATGATGATGGTGGGGCCGAACTACTTCGTGGCCCTGGCCATCAACCTGGATGGCAACCTGGGCCGCGGGCGGCTGGAATTGAAGAAGGCCATTCCCAAGTTCGAGAAGGAACTCACCTGATCCCGTCGCCGGATCCGGTCCCCGGCCCGGATGCGACGTCCGGTCCCGATCCCTCACCCTACACCCGCATTCCCGACGTCTTCCGGTCCTGGTTCTGGCGTGCCTACGACCACTTGGGACGCCTTCTTCTCTACAACCTGTTCTGGTTCTTCGGGCTCTGGTATTTCTACGCTGGTTTCGCCGTCCGTCTTCCCGTTCTTTGGCAGGCCCCCTGTCTCCTGCTCGCTTCCCTCTATTCCCTGGTCTGGGCCATCCCGGTGTTCCGCACGATGATGGATGGCACGGGTGCTTTCCGGGAGGTCGGCAGGGGGTGGGGACGTTTTGCGATCCGCTCATGCGTCCTCGTGGCGGTTTCGGCATTGATCGTCCTGCTGGGTGCTTTGAACATCCGCTTCTACCTCCAATGGCAGGGCGGCCTGCAGGTGGTCGGCTGGGTCCTCACGGGGATCACCGTCTGGTTTCTCCTGTTCTGGACAGGGGCTTCCTTCTACCAGTGGCCCCTTCTCTTCTTCCAGGATGCCCCGCTACCCAAGCTGGTTTACCGGTCCTTCCTGCTCTTCCTGGCCAACAGCTGGGCCGTGCTTTTTTTCCTTCTTTTGGGCTTCCTTTCGGCGTTCGCCTTCACCTTCTGGTTGAAGATGATCCCCTGGGCGGTTCTCGGTCCCGTTTTCTTCTTCACCTTCCAATGCGTTGCGCTTGAAAAGCATCTTCTGAGGTATAGAATAACGTTTAAGGACGCACCCCTCGGGTCGGTTCTCGAACTCGCGGAGAAGGAGCGAAAGCGGACGTGGCGGGAATTCTTCAGGCCGTGGGAGACCCGGTGAACCGCCGTTCCCGCTGGATGGGGATGGCTTTCGTCGCGTTGTCCCTGTTCCTCCTCGTGAACGGCAATCGCGGTTTGTGGAAGATGGCGAAACTCCAGCAGGAGAGACGCACCCTATCGCGCGATGTGGAGCGCTTGAGAGGCGACGTCGAACGCTATCGGGTCGAACTTTCCGCTTCCGGTTCCAATCTCGCCGCCGTCGAGAAGCAGGCCCGCGAGGAATTGAATCTCGTGAAGCCGGGCGAGATCATCTATAAGTTCGGCCCCTTATCCCGCTGACACCTCCGCTTTTCCTCTCTTGTAATTGACTTCAAGCCTCGCAGGCACTATCCTGTTGCACCTTGCGGGGCGACTGCCGAGATGGCGGAACTGGCAGACGCAAGGGACTTAAAATCCCTCGGGCCTAAAGCCCGTCCCGGTTCGACCCCGGGTCTCGGCACCATTCTCAGAAATTGGACCGGAGGATCGGGGGGGTAGTGGTAGACTCTATGAAGGAAGGGGCCTCGATGAAGGGGCCAAACAGACGCGGGGTGGAGCAGCCTGGTAGCTCGTTGGGCTCATAACCCAAAGGTCGCTGGTTCAAATCCAGCCCCCGCAACCATCGTGGCAAAGGCCGGCCCGGTTTTCCGGGCCGGCCTTTTTGTTTTTATACCGCGGAACGACCAATACAAAGCCAACGCGAAGTCGCGAAGTAAGGAAACACGTAAATAGAGTGGTGCATTTCCTCGGAAAGATGGAGTCCTGCCTGAATCCGGGTTAATACCTGAATTATTACTTGTGGCGTTGCTGCTTCTATCCAATAGTTACCTAACTTCGCCTTTCTTCGCGGCTTCGCGTTGGATGTGAATTTATCTTTGGCATGATGTTTTGGATATAAAATACTCCCGTGGAGACCCTCCGGTTGCGCATCTCGAAGCAGGGGCGGGGCGGAAAGACCGTTACCGTCATCGACGGATTCACCCGGCACGCGGACGATCTCGAGAACCTGGCTTCCGACCTGAAGCGCTCCTGCGGCTCGGGCGGTACTGTCCGGGGCATGTCGATCGAGATCCAGGGCGATGCCCGGGAACGCCTTCGCATCAAGCTCTCGGGTTTGGGTTTTGCCGTGAAAGGCTGATCATGTCCCTGAGGTCCGTCGCCTCTGTCGCACCCTGGCTCCCGGTACTCGAGCCCCACCTGCCGCGATTGGTCCTGCTCGAAGGGAAGGCCGCCGAACTGTACCACCTTTCCGTCCTCGAGAAACCCATCCCGACCCTCCTCGTGCGCGAGACCCTCTTTGCGGTGGACCGTTCCAGCTCCTCGTTGAGGGAGATCCACGCTCATCTCCTGAAGCAGGGTTTTTCAAGGCGTTCGGTTTCCTCCCATCTGGAGGGGAAACGGATCCTGGGTTACCACCGCGGCGACCTGGGAGAGGTCCAGTTCCTGACGCCTCCCGGCAAGGTCCGACGGGGAGCGACCCGGGAGGGCCTGGCGGCCCTGGTGGACAGCCACGTCGCCCTCGCGATGGAAGAGCCCCATCCGGTCGAGGTTTCTTATCTCGGCCGGACTTACGAGGTGAACATTCCCGCTCCGGGGCGGTTCCTCCTCTTTTCGGGATCGAAGATCCGCTTGGGCCGGAAGGTGACGGCCCGGGACATGTACGTGGCCGCCCGCCATTTCGTCCTTCTCATGGATCTCTTCGTGAACAGCGAGGAATTGAGGGAAGAGGCCCTCAACGACCTGCTGGAAGTCCGCCCGCCTTCACTGTTGAAGCAATTGCGGGACAACCTCAAGGCTCATGGGCCGGGCTCCTCCGTGTGGGATTCGGCGGGGAAGCTCTACCGGGAACTGAACCCGTTCCTGAAAGTGGTCGAATTGGAGAACTGGTACTGGGACTTCATGAAGGCCATCTCGAAGGTCCTGCTGGAGCAGAGAAACGACAAATGAACCGCGAAGGCGCGAAGGAAGGCTTCTTGCGGTGAAAAACATGGACAGAATGTCGATTAATAAGCCGAACACTTTACGGTTTTGTTCTTGTCGTATGTTTCCACTGCAAGCTTAGTTCTTCGCGGCCTTCGCGTCTTCGCGGTATGATGGATCCGTTCTCCTGAAGGAGTCGACGATGAAGAAGATCAAGCCGGTGGCGATGGTGACGGGAGCTTCCAGCACGCTCGGTCAGGCGATCTGCCGGAAGCTTGCGGAAGAAGGGTATGACCTTATCCTCCATTACGGGCGCTCCCGATCGAAAGCCCAGAGTTTGGCCAAGGAATTGACCGCGACGGGCGTGAAGGCCACCCTTCTCTCCCTGGACCTCGCCAAACCGGCTTTGGCCCAGGCCGGATTGAAAAAGGTCCTCGTGAAGATCGGCCGGTTGGATCTTCTGGTGAACAACGCTTCGCGTTTCGACATGACGCCTCCCAAGACCGGGTATTCAGCACAATGGGACGAATTGTTTCGAGTGAACGCCTATGCGCCTTTCGCCTTGGTCATGGCGGCGGCGCCCATGCTTTCGAAGAGTTGGGGAGCGGTCGTGAACATCGCGGACATCTATGCCGAAACGCCCCTTCTTCCAGCCCGGCCCGCCTACTGCGCGTCGAAGGCCGCCCTGGTCTCCTTGACGAAGTACATGGCCCGGGAGCTGGCGCCGAGGGTGCGGGTGAACGCGGTCTCACCGGGCGTCATCACCTTCCTGAAGGGGTATGTCCGCAAAAGGCGCAGGAAGTTGGTGGAGAAGACGGCCTTGAAGCGGGCGGGGAGCCCGTGGGAGATCGCCGAGGCGGTGTGGGCTCTTGCGAGCAACCGCTTTATCACGGGACAAGTGCTCCGAGTCGACGGAGGCCGGTTTTAGCGGGCCCCCTCTGGAAGACCCGGTTCCAGCAACTTGACCGGACATGATGCCCTGGGTAACTTCATCCCAGGGCGATGACACCATGTTTTGAAGTTCCTGGGATGGTGTCATCGGGAGATTGCCGAGGCGGTGTGGGCTCTTGCGAGCAACCGCTTTATCACGGGACAAGTGCTCCGAGTCGACGGAGGCCGGTTTTAGCGGGCCCCCTCTGGAAGACCCGGTTCCAGCAACTTGACCGGACATGATGCCCTGGGTAACTTCATCCCAGGGCGATGACACCATGTTTTGAAGTTCCTGGGATGGTGTCATCGGGAGATTGCCGAGGCGGTGTGGGCTCTTGCGAGCAACCGCTTTATCACGGGACAAGTCCTGCGGGTGGACGGAGGGCGTTTCTGAGAGCCGTTGCGGGATGACGGACAAGGCGCCTATCGAGTGGGCGGATATGCAGGGAGCGTATAGGCCGGTAACATCTTGAAGCACTGATCCCTCATGTTCACCCTTGGTACCAATTCCAGCAAGGGACGGCCCGCAGTGGGGTGGGGCAGGCCGGATGCGATCTCCACGAGGGGGAACAGCGCGTGGGCGCGGGTCAAGACGTCCTTGTGGGGCGTCACCCGGTCGCCCCAAAGCAGGATGTCCAGATCCAAGGTACGGGAGACGAACTTGTTCCTGGACCGGACGCGTCCTTCCTTCTTTTCCAACGCGGCGATGAACCGCGAAATCTGGGCGGGCTTTTCCCCGGTCCGGAACCCCACGGCCATGTTCCAATAGTCCGGTTGCTTGCGGCCTCCGACGGGTTTCGTCCGGTAGACGTGGGAGATGGCCAAGAGGGAATAGCGACGGTCCAATGCGGCCAGGGCCCTGTCCATGTGGAGAGCGGGTTCGATGTTGGAACCCAAACCCAGATAGAGAAGGTCGGAGGGGATCCTGGGGTTGGTGCGCCTGATCACGACCGAGACATTCTTCGATCCCCTGACGGCGCCGGGTTTAGAGACCCGCAATTCGAGCTCAGCCAAGCCGAACCGCTTGAAAAGGTGGCGGGTCAGATCCTCGGCCAATGTTTCGACCAGCTGGTACCGACTTTTCGAGACGAAGGCGATGCAATCCTTGGCGACGGCCTTGTAATCGGCGGCATCCGCAAGATTCTCGGTGCGGGCGGCGGGCCGGACCCGTGCGGGGAAGGTCAGGGCGAGGATGATCTCCTGCCTCACCTTGCGCTCCCAGTCGAAGACGCCGATGATGCAGGGGATCCTCAAACCCTTCAATTCGATGCGGTCGTGATCCATGGGGAAAGAATGCACCAACAGGCCGCTCAGGTGCAAGCCGGTGTTTGCCTTGATGGAGCCCACTACTTTGGATTAGGATGGTTCCCGACAAGAACATAAGAACATTAAGGTGGTACTGCCTTTCATATCATTCCAGGGTTGCTCTCTGCGTCTCTGCGCCTCTGCGGTAAACGTGGGTTCGCCTTGCGGTTGGAGTTCACTTGAAGATCAGCGACATATTCCGTGACCGGGCCCGGGTCTTCTCGGCCGAGGTATTCCCCCCGAAAAGGGATGGTAACCTCGATGCCCTCTTCTCGACCATCGATGAACTCAAGGCGATGGACCTCTCCTATATATCCGTCACATACGGTGCGGGTGGTTCCACCCGCGACCTGACCTACGATATCGCGGTGCGGCTCCTCGCGACCGGCATCTTTCCCCTGGTCCACCTGACTTGCGTGGGACAATCCCGGGCCGAGCTCAAATCGCTCCTGGCACGCCTCCAGGAGGCCGGCATCGAGAACCTCCTGGCCCTGCGGGGCGATCCGCCCAAGGGCGAGAGCTCCTTCCGGCCCGTCCCCGGCGGTTTTCATTACGCATCGGAACTGGTGTCCTTCATCCGGTCAGAGAACCTGCCCTTCTGCCTGGGAGTGGCCGGGTATCCTTCCAAGCACCCGGAAGCCGCCACCCTGGAGAGCGATCTCGATCGCCTGAAGGAAAAGGTGGAAGCCGGGGCCGGGTTCGTCGTAACCCAGTTGTTCCTCGACAATGCGGAGTATTTCCGGCTCGTGGAAGGTCTCCACAAGAGGGGCGTCCACGTCCCGGTCCAGCCGGGGATCTGGATCATCACCGACTACCGGCAGATCGAGCGCATCTGCGGACTTTCCGGCATGGCCTTCCCCCCGGGCCTTCGGGACCGCCTGGAACGCGTGAAGGAAGACAAGGATGCCATGCGGGAGGTGGGGGTGGAATTCGCCACCCGGCAATGCGTCGATCTTCTCAAGAACGGGGCGCCCGGCATCCATTTCTACGCCATGAACAGGAGCGGTCCCGCCCTGCAAGTGCACGGGAATCTCAAGACGCTAGGCTTGACACATTGAAGGCACGAATGGAACGCGAAGACGTCCGCACCGGCCGAGACCTCGCCATCGATGTCGATCGATGGCGGGCGAAGGGCGCGAAGTTCTGAAGTGGTGAAACAACGAGGTTGAAACCATGACGGCCAAGGATAAGCCGTGACCAGGATCCTCATCGTCGAGGACAAGGAAAGTCTGCGCGACCTCCTCAAGCGTCTGCTCGCGGAGGCGGGGTACGAGATCACGACCGCCTCCGACGGCGACGAGGCCGTCGAGAAGGTCCGCCGCGAGTTTTTCCACCTGGTCCTCACCGACATGAAGCTGCCTCACCTTTCAGGCATGGATGTTCTGAAGGCCGCCCGCCAGTCCGATTCCCGGACCGAGGTCATCGTCCTGACGGCGTTCGGGAGCATCGAGTCCTCGGTGGCCGCCATCAAGGAAGGTGCCTACGATTACCTCACCAAGCCCGTCGACAACGACCGTCTCCTGCACATCCTGGGAAAGGCCGTCGAGAACCAGGCCCTCAAGATGGAGAATATGGCACTCCGTAGCGCCCGGAACGAGGAGCCCCTGCAGGTCGTGGGGGAAAGCCGCAGTTTTCGCGAGGCATTGCGCGTGGCCGAAAAGGCCGCCGAGAGCGACGCCACGGTTCTCTTGACCGGCGAGAGCGGAACCGGAAAGGAAGTCTTTGCCCGCTTCATCCACCAGCGGTCCCGCCGTGCCGCCAAACCCTTTCTTTCGATCAACTGCGGCGCTCTGGCGCCTTCCCTTTTCGAGAGCGAGCTTTTCGGGCACGAGAAGGGTTCCTTCACGGGCGCCCTGGAGCGGAAGATCGGCCGGATCGAGGCCGCCGAGGGCGGTACGCTCTTCCTCGACGAGATCACGGAGATCCCTGTCGAGATCCAGGTGAAGTTCCTGCGGTTCCTCCAGGAACGGGAATACGAGCGGGTGGGTTCGGCACGCATCCTGAAGGCCGACGTGAGGGTCGTGGCCGCCACCAACCGGGATGCGGCCGCGCTTGTCAAGGCGGGGAGCTTCAGGGAGGACCTCTACTACCGGCTCAACGTCGTTCCCCTGCGGGTTCCACCCCTGCGCGAGCGTCAGGAGGACATCCCGCTGTTGGCGAGTCTTTTTTTATCGCGGCACGCGAGAAAGGAAGGCAAGCGCCTGTCCTTCACCCCGGCCGCCCTGAATGCCCTCGCCGCTTATCCTTGGCCGGGCAACGTGAGGGAGCTGGAACATGGTATCCAACGGGCCGTGGTCCTGGCATCCGGGGATCAGATCGACGCCCCGGCTTTCAACCTGCCTGAGGCGGCGATCATGACGGTCCCGCTCGCCGGTGCATCCTTGAGGAAAGTCGGTGGGGACGCGCAGAAGCAGGCGGAGCGCCGATGCATCCGGGAGGCGCTCGAGGAATCGAAGGGGAACAAGAGCGTCGTGGCTCGAAAATTGAAGGTCAGCTACAAGACCCTTCTCACCAAGATCAAGCAACTGGGATTGGGCGAGTGAGAGGATCCCGATTCGAGAGACTGCCATCCTTCAGACGTCATGTTGAACGCGTTAACAGAGAGTCGATAGCGCAGGTTTTGCGTTTACCGTGAGCTTGAATCTGATTCGTTGATTTTTCGATCCTATCAGGGGAAAATTGATTCGGGAGATGATTGAGCGTTAAACGGGTCGCCACACTTCCGCCTTTCATCATTGAATCCGACCCGAAAATCATTTCCAGTTGGACCATTTTTGGACGGGTCAGGCGGAACCATGGCAAGATCACGCGAAAACAGGATCAACCGGATCGGAAGAAATCTTGTATCCCGGGAAAAGAGTCGAGAAAAGGCGAGAAAACTCGAATCCCTGTCCGAGGGGGGGTTCACTCTTCTCGAGGCCCTGATCGCCATGGCCGTACTCTCCATCGGAATCGTCGGACTCATCTCCGTTGCCAGCCGCACCACGGTCTCAGCCGTCAAGGCGTGGGACCGCACCCAGAAGGGTTTCATCGCCCAGGCCCGCCTTGAGGAACACAAGGCGCTCCTCTACTACGATTACCGACCCGAGATGCCCCTTTCCACCTACAAACCGGTCCGGCGCTCGAACGCCGTCGCGGTCACCGCCATCGATTTCGAGGGCAACACCATCAATATCAGTGCCAGCGACAACATGCTGTTCTCCTGCACCGAGAACAATTACATCACCCAGAACACGGGTTTCGGGATCTCCTTCCCCCCCACCCCGGGTTGGAACGCCACCGATTACTACCGCGTGGCGGACCCGGCTGTTCCCGTGACCGCCTGGGTCGGCAAGGCCGAGAACGCCACTCAATGCGACCACAATCCGCGGAACATCCGGTTCGACGTCGAGACGCCGCCCAACCAGGCCGGACAGCTCACCCTCTGGTTCGTGGATTACGGCGCATTCAATCGTAGCCAGCAGGTGAAGATCGGCGGCGTGGTGAGGGCGGAGGGCATTTACTCGCCCGACGACATCCCCCTGTCCACGACTCCGGCGGCCCCCACGACCTTCAGCATCCCCGTCAGCCGGTTCGACACCAACAGCGGAAAGCTCGGCGTCGAGATCGAGCAGATCGGCGTTCCCAACGAATGGGGTTTCATCCTCGACAGCGGCAACAACGAGACGGGCATGACCATCGTCTGCCCGGAAATGTCCTTGATCTTCACGCCCACCCCGACGACCACCTACACGCCCGAGTGCGTGCCGGGGACCTGTTGCTTCAGCGTCGGCGAGAATCATTTCTACCGGAACGGTTTCTCGGATGGCGGCTCCTACATGTTCCCCTCGAACACGGCCGGTTATGCCCGTTACGAGTTCACGATCAATCAGGCCGGCACCTACCGCATTCGCGGCCTCGTACGCTCCAACACCAACTGGGGTACCACCAACAACTCGATCGATGTATCCATCACCGACACCGCGAACAACTACATCACGACCAACAATTTCGGGGCGTCTGAAGCGCGCTGGGAGATGAACAGCAACACCTTCGTGTGGGACTTCGCCAGCCACCGGGGGACCGGGTCGGATTTCGCGCCGCAGTTCGATCCGGCCGAGTGGACCCTCTCCCCGGGGACCTACCGCATCCGGTTCGAACGCGCCGAGGCGAACAACTACCTCCGGATCGACGAGGTCTGCCTTTGGTTCGTGAGCGCCCCGCCGACGGCCACCCCCACCCCCCTGCCCGTAACGCCGACCCCGACCCCGACCATCGTGATGTGCACCTTCCCGGCGGCGCCAACCCCCGTCATCCTCCTGACGAACCCGAACCTTGCTCCCGGCTTCACGCCGGTCCCCTGCGACAACGACGTCCTGAGAGGGCTGGCCGCCTCGGGCCGCGGCGGCTTCCTGGAGCGCCTGACCTGGGAGACGGGCGACCTGACCGACGTGGACGGGGACCCCGGCATCAAGATGGAATATCCCGGGAAGATCCTGGCGTCGATCCACCTCATGGCCGGCATGTCGGTCACGCAAAGGACCGACTTCACCGTCGGCCAGCCCATCACGACGGGCCTGGCCTCCGTGGCGGACGGCTGGTACAACCTCGAGGCCAACGTGACGGGCGTCGGGCGACGGATCCTCCGGCTTCATTTCGACTTCCACGGCGTCGAGCCTTCGGCGGTCCACCACCTGGCGATCGACGGGGTCCGGGTGGTCTACAACCAGGTCAACAACCCGGATAGCGTCCTTTCGGGCGTCCGCTTCTCGGCCCTCGACACCTACGTGGACAACGTCACCTATGCCCCCTACATCGTCGAGTCGCGCATCCAGGCGCATGAGGGCTCGACGGGTGGTTACCAGATCCAGGTCGTGGTGCGAGACCCGAACGACAAGAACCGGCCGTTGACGCTGACCAACACCATCAGCCCTTGAGGGGGACGGCATGCTCACGCCTTCGGGAACAGCCGATCCGGGCAGGAGAAGGGGTCCGGGCGGTTACACCACGGTCGAGGTCATCTTCGCCCTCTTCATCCTGGGTGCGGCCATCGCGGCCGTGACCAAGCTGTACCAGACCTTCGACCGCATGCTGGCCCAGATGGACGAGAAGAACCGCATCCACCGCGTCCTTGTCTTCACGATGGAGCAGGTGTCGGCCAACCTGCGGCAGACCCGATCGGTCACCCGCCTGGGACCAGTCACGGTGACCGGGCCGGTCACCATCGGGAAATGCGTTTATCCGAACGGCACCTCGGTGAGGACCGTGATGCCCTGGCAGACGGTGCACCTGAGCCCCGAGAACAACCGGGTCTTCGCGTTCAAGATCCCGCACATGAGGGAACCCCTCAACTCCCGCTATGACACGACCCTGCTTTACTACCTGAAGCGCGAGAACCCCGTCATCGCCGGGCGCCCCGTGACCGTGTACAAGCTTTACCAGCAGATGATCTACTTCGACAACGTCCAGACCGAGGCCTTCCCGGCCCTGGCTCTGAACGACCGTTACCGTCAGGAGCCGGGACTGGTCGGGGCCGTACCGGGGGCCACCCCGGAACCGACGGCTTTCATCCCGCCCATGCCCGCCGCAACCCGCACCCCAACCCCCACGCCGACCCCTGCCGCCTCGCCGACCCCCGTGGCCCGCACCGACATCGGACGCATGGCGGGAGCCTACCTCTGGAAGGACCTGAGCTTCGACGACGTCTCGTTCTACTACGACCCCGAGAATGCCACGATCTCCGTCGGGATGGTGGTGTCGGTGCGCTCGAAAAGCTTGAGCCGCCTCTTCAACCCCTACCAGCGCCGCCAAGCCACCCTCTCGACGACCATTGCCATCCGCAGGACGGGGGAGGAGGACCTATGCCCGTGAGAAACAAACGACCGAAGCGCACCCGGGTTCCGCGCCGGAAGGGGCCCTTCGCGATCCTCCGTGCCCTCCCGCGAGGGGGCGGAACGGGGTTCCTGATCGTCTTCCTGTTCTTCTTCTTCGCCCTGGGCATCTACCAGCTGATGTTCCGCGCCCTCGACCAGGAGCAGAGCCTGGCCGGCAGTTCCAAGGGCAAGCACATCGCCATCCAATTGGCGGACTCGGCCTTGGACCAGACCCTGGGCCAGGTGCGCAACCGGGAGATCTTCCTGCCCCTCGAGTACACGCCCATCCCCTCACCCACCCCGGATATCTTCCCGATCCTCAGGGCCATCCCCGTGGGGGTCGAGGGCTATTCCACCACGGCCGTCGTGCGCATCAACCTGGTGCCCGGGCCCACGCCGGGCCTGCCCGCCCGCGACATCGAGGGCAACCTGCGCTACCAGGTCGAGGCGGTCGTGGACGACGTGCAGTCGCACCGCAAGAACGTGAAGACGGGTGTGAGGCGGGGGATCAAGGCCATCTTTTCCCTGGTGAACTTCGGCCGCTACATGTCCTTCGCCGACAACTACGACTCGAAGCGGTTCGGGGCGGGCAAGAGCTACAACGGGCCCTACCATTGCAATCGGTCGGTCACCATGTCGGCCAACTGCGATTGGAACAACCCGAACCTTTATTTCCAGGGCGGCGTCGTCAACCCCTTCTACGATCCCACCTACACGACGGTGGTGGGCGTCAGCATCATCAGCAACCCCTCGGACGCCATGCATTACCGGTCCCAGGGCGTGAGGGCCTACCATTCCTCCAGCGGCTCCTACAGCGTCCTGCCGAACGCCGCCTGCCCGGAGGGAACCTGGGTGGATGGTCCCCGCGGCGGGTTCGTTGTCGAGCCCCCGGCCATCCCCTACGAGCAGTTCATCACCCTCTCCCATGTGGTTTTGCAGGAGAACATCCTGAGGGGGTTCCGCCGCTATACCGTCCAGCATGTGCCCAGCGGGGCCGGTGTCATCAACATCAACTCCGCCTGCCAGCCGGCACCCCTTCCCCAGATGGACGTCGGTTTGGATACCGGATACCTGCCGGCCACCAAGTGGCCCATCCGCATCAACCTGAACGCCCTCAACAAGGGGCGCAACACGTCGGGTAATATTGGCTCCTACGGGGAGTGGCGCTGTGGGGACGGACTCCTGGACGGACAGGCCAACTACGATGCGGCCATCGGGAGCGAATTCGGCCTCATCCTCTACGTGGACGGCAACGCCGCCATCTGGGGAACGGTACCCGATGCCAGCACCCCGGCCCTCAACCAAAACAAGAAGATCACCATCATCGTGACGGGCAACGTCCAGGTCATCGGGGACATCCTGCCTTCCGACAGCCCCTATCTCTCGGGAACGCAGAATTCCGACGAGATCGACCCGAACCCCCTGGTGGACAACCCGAACCAGGACGCCGTGGCCATCCTGACCGGGGGCAACGTGTACGTGAACCCCTATTACCGCATCAGCCCGGCCTACTTGATCAATGACAGCACCAACTGTTGCGGCGGCGACATGAGGGTCTGGGGTTTTCTCTACGCACCCAACGGCGTCACGGGAGGGGCCCATGGGGATCCCGGGGCCTGGTCGGCCCGGGGATACCAGCGCTACGTCAACAGCTACCGGAGGAACATCCAGCAGTTCACCTTCCATGGGGCCATCGTGGTGGATACTTCCGGATACCTGCCATCGGGTTGCTATTCGACAACGGGATGTGGCGGAAGTTGTTCCGGATGCAATTCCGGATACAACCGATTCTACGACCCCAACCTGAAATACAACCTGTCGAAGGTCATCCCGTCGGGCACGTCGCTGACCAGTTGGCAGGAGATGACGGATGTCCCGCTGATCCCCGTGCCCACTCCGACTGCAACGCCTATCATATGACGAGCGGATGCTCCCGGTATGGCCGGAACCCGACGACTTGAGGAATTCGACTTGAGATCCATACAACGCATCCTCCTCTTCGCCGTCCTGTTCTTTCTCCTGACCGCCTCTGCCCGGTCTGCCCCGGGCGACCGATTCGTGTTCACGGATTATCCCGCCCCGGGCCTCTACGGGGTGGACGACCCCGTGACCTTCCGGATCGAGGCGCGGAACGCCTCCAACGAACTGCTGACCGATTTCAACGATCCCGTGACCGTGGGTCTCTACGATCCCGCGACGCTCGGCCAGCCCGAGCCCACCTTGGCGGATCCCCGCGCCGAGATCGGCGTGTGGGGCAACGCTTTCACCGGCACCGCATCCGGCGCCGCCGTGACGTTCCGATCCGGGGTCTTCACGGCGGCCGTGACCTTCAAGACGGGGTCCGACGGGGAATCCTTTCTCGTCCGCCACGCCTCCATCTCGGACGGCAACTTCATGGGACAATACCAGGTGACGGGGTTCCTCACGGGTTACTGGGCGGTGGACGCGGACAACAACGACACCCCGGCCGTTTTCCCGCTCGTGGACCGCCTGACCACGACCTCGGCCGAGGCCGTGGGCGCCGTCCGGGAAGTTCCCATCCCGGGGGCCGCAACACCCCTGCAATACGTCATCTCGGACGTGATCGGCGGGTATTCCTACGGGGGTGCCGACCTGTCGGCCGACCTCTGGTCCATCAGCACGAGCGGATCGCCCGTCATCCAATACGAGGTCATCCTCGACTACAACGGGAACCTGTCGGACTACGGCGCCCCCCTGCCCACCGAGGACACGGTCTATACCGGAGTCTTCAATCCTTCCGCCAGCTACGGGAACTACGGTTCGGATGCGGCTCTCAACGGGGCTTTCCTTCCCCTCGACACGCAGACCGGGATGACGGGAGGGAAGGTGATCCTGAGGGTCTGGAACACGGGGATCTCGCCGGGTGCGGCTTCCTTGAGAATCCGCGCCGCCACCAGCGCCGAATCCTCTTCGGTCCACATCCCCTATTCGGACGAGAACGTCCTTCCCGTGCAGGGGGAGGTCGAGCCACGGGACATCCTGGTCAACCAGGCGGTCACCCTTCGCTACCTCATCACGAACCGGACCACCCAGGACATCGGCGAGACCCGATTCCTCATCCCCGCCAACCCCGGGGGTGCGGGCACTCCCTGGACGCTGTCGGGGGTGGACCTGAAATCCGGGGCCGTCGTCTCATCCTCCGGATCCCCCTCCGGGGTGTCCCCCGGTTGGGTCACCATCGACTGGCTGTCCTCCCCCATCGCCGTGGGGACTTCCGCCACCGTCACCCTGAGGTTCGACCCTTCCACCAGCGAGGCGGCGGAGCGCTGGGATTTCCCGTTCGACTACGTTCGCGACACCGTGGGCGGGGATCTCACCTTCGTCGATACGGGCGCCTGGACCCGGACCCTCAACCGTCCCTCCGCGCCTGCCTCCATCGGGACGCAACCTTTGGACATCGACGCGGCAGGGGGATCCTTCCAGGTGGATTGGGCCCCGGTCACGACCCAGAACGCGGACGGCTATGTCCTTTCTCGGCGCACGCCGTCCGGGACGGGCACCTGGGGCGTGGTGGCGGAGTTCACCTCGAATACCGTCACGACCCACACGGATGCGGGCCTGACGAACATGCTGGAATACGAGTACCAGGTCGTGGCGAAGAATCCGGCCGGACAATCCGATCCCGTCACGACGGGGCCCGTGACGGCTTATGTGAACCTGCCCGCCCCGTCCGGGCCTTCCGCGTTCTCCGCCGGGGGGGCCGTGTCCCTCGCCTGGAACGCCGTGACGGCCGGTCCGTCGAATTTCCCGGTGGCGGGTTACGAGGTCTACCGGGGAACGGCCCTCGGTTCCTACGGCCCGACGCCGGTCGCCACGCCATCGACCACGAACTGGGTCGATAACACCGTGTCCGACGGGACCCGCTACTTCTACGTCATCCGGGCCGTGGATACGGTGCATCAGGGCTCCGATCCCGCCGGGATTCACGAGAGTCAGGCCTCCTTGCCGGTCCAGGGATATCCTCCGGGCCAGCCCCCGACGGGGCTTTCCGGTTCCTATTCCTCCGCCACGACCACCATCGGCCTTTCCTGGAACGCGCCCGCGGGCAATGTTCATCCCGTAACGGGCTATGTCGTCTATCGCGGCGTAAGCGCCGCGCCTTCGACGGGAGGGGTTCCCTGGACCGTGGTCGGCGCCGCGCCAGCTTCCCTCACGGACAACGACTCGATCAACTTCGGCGATTTCTACGCCTACATCGTCGGTGCCGTGGATTCGACGGGGGTCACCTCGAACCTCTCCTCCACCGCCACCGTTTACGTGAAACCCTCCGCGCCCATCGGACTGGCGGCCACGGGACTTGCCGCTTCCATCACACTCACCTGGAACCCGGTGCTTTCCCAGGGCGTTACGCAATACCGGGTGTACCGGGACGGGGCGCCTGTGACGAACCTCGCGGGGGCTTCGACCGGCGGGTGGCTCGATCCGGCGGTCCTCCAGGGCGTCGACTACGAATACTCGGTGACTTCCTTCAATACGGGAGGCGAGAGCGATCCCTCTGCCCCGGTGACGGGCGCCCGGTTGCCCCTGGCGCCGACCTCGCTTTCAGCCCAGACGGGCACGGATCATGCCGTGACCTTGACCTGGAGCACGCCCGAGGGCAACGCGACGGGAGCCGACATTCTCCGGAACACCGTCGCTTCCACGGCAGGGGCGACGACGATCGCAGCGGGTACATCCAGTTCGGGACCCTATATCGATACGGTCGGACTCACGGTGGGAACGACCTACTACTACTACGTGCGATTCCTGAATCCCGGCGGGGCCGGTGGTTTCTCACCCGTGGCTTCGACCATGCTTCCGCCCAGTTCCCCGGTCCTGGCTCCGCTCGCCCTCTCGGGCACCGACGGTGTGGTCTTGAGCTGGACCCAGCCGCCCGGGGAACTGCTTGACCGCTTCGAGATCTTCAGCGCCCAGGGTGCGGGATCCTTCGGCCCCACCCCGGTCTCCACCCCCGGGGGGACCGCCTCCTCCGTGACCTTGTCCGGGCAACCCCGGGGCCAATGGATGACCTACCGGATGACCGGCGTGAACGCGGGAGGGAGCAGTACGCCCTCCAACAGCGTTTCCCTCGTCGTGCCCCCCTCATCGCCCCCGGCCCCGACCGCCGCCTCCGGCACCAACCCGGGCTCGGCCGTCGTCTCACTCTCGTGGGCCGCGAATCCGCTCTCCGAGGGCGTCACGAGCTACCTCGTCTATCGCCGGGACTTCCCGGCGGGCGTCTTCTCCCTCCTGGGGGAGACTTCCGCGCCCGCCACCCTGGACTCTTCGGTGTCCGATGGCGCTGCCTACGAGTATTTCGTGCAGGCCGTGGCGAACGCGACGGGGAGCGTGACGTTGTCAGCCCCCGCGGCGGCGGTCACGGCCTACCGCATGCCCAACACCCCTGCCGGGCTGGTCGCGATCCCGGGCAACGGATCCGTCAGCATCTCCTGGTCCTCCGTGACGGCGACCACCTATCCCGTGGTCTCCTACCAGTTGTTCCGCGAGATCTCGACTCCCGTTCCGACCGCGGTCCCGGTGACGACGGTGGCAGGGACGAATTTCGAGGATGTCGGACGGACCAACGGGACCACCTATCATTACGTGGTCCGCGCCGTGGACGACCAGGGTCATGTCGGTGCCGCTTCCGCACCGGTTTCGGAGATGCCCGTGGTGCCGCCCCAGGCCCCCGCGACCGTCGTGGCCAGCAACGGGGACGAGCAGATCCTTCTCTATTGGAGCGCCTCTGTGGCCGGGACCCGGCCGGTTTCCCTCTATATCGTTTCCAGCGCTCCCGTTTCCATCGGACCCTACAGCGCCGCCGCCACGGTGGCGGCGTCCCAGCGCTGGTACGTGGATGACACCCCCTCCAACGGGGTGACCCTCCATTACCGGGTCGCGGCCGTGGACAACAGCGGCTCCTTCGCGGGAACCCACCAGGGAGCCCCTTCCGCCCCCGTCTCGGCCGGGTTCGACATCGCCTACGTCAACCCTCCCACAGGTCTCATGGCCACGGCGGCCGGAACGACCCTCATCCGGCTTTCCTGGACCGCACCGGTCACCCTCGGCAAGACGCTCTCCGCGATCGAAATCTACCGGTCGGCCTCGGCCGACGGCCCTTGGGATGTCCTGATCGCTTCGGTTCCGCCCACTTCCGTCTCCTACGAGGATTCCGCGGGGCTCACGCCCGGTGCGACCTACTACTACGTGGTCCGGTCCGTGGAGCAGGGAACAGGGACCCGAAGCGACAATTCCAACGTGGCGGAAGCCGCGACCGACCTGAGGACTCGGCCTATCCCGCCCGTGGGATCGGGACAGGCGGCCCTCGACGCCAACCTCATCCGGGCCTCCTCGGGCGAGAAATTGGGGATCCATTTCAAGCTGGCCGTCGAGGCGGACGTGAGGATCCGCCTGTACAACGTCCGGGGCGATCTCGTGGCGGAGGTGCATTACGGAAGGGCCCCGGCCGGCGAGGCCCAGGTCGCGGAATGGGACTTGCGCGACCGGTTCGGGAGCCTTGTTTCGAGCGGCGGCTACCTGGTCGAGATCACGGCGGGTCCGTTGCATCGGGTGCTTAAAGTGGCGGTGCTGAGATGAAACAACGGCTTCACCACCAAGACACCAAGACACCAGGAACGGCCTTTCTCCGGGGAACATCATTGATGACGACGTGGATTCTTATCCTGTCGTTATTGGGGATGGCATCCGTGACATCCGCCAAGCAGGTCACGTCGGGGGCGGACTTCCTCACGATCGAGGCCGGTGCCCGGGGGGCCGCGCTGGGCCAGTCCTATACCGCGCTGGCCTCGGACGCCAACGCCTTGTCCTGGAACCCCGCGGGGCTCGGCTTCCTGCGGCGGCCCGAGGCCTCCTACCT
Organism: uncultured bacterium; assembly: GCA_964529445.1. Lineage (GTDB taxonomy): Bacteria > Oederibacteriota > Muellerivitia > Muellerivitales > Muellerivitaceae > CAZGWJ01. The sequence goes on along the minus strand of CAZGWJ010000008.1, from coordinate 10,203 downwards.
CCGCCTGGAGCACCTGGCGGACATGGCCTACAACTACGGCGCCTTCGCGCTTCCGATCCGCGCCGGGAGCGGAAAGATCGGCCTCGGTGCCGGGATCATCACCCTCGGCACTCCCGCTTTCGACAGCACGATGGGCGTGGCCCCGCCGGCGTCCTTCTCCGACCTCGCTGGGATCTTCGGCGCGGCCTACGGGACCCGCACCTTCGCCTTCGGAGTGGACGGAAAATACCTCCTGCGGGACGTGGGAGGCGTGAAGGGCACCGGGTGGTCCTTCGACGCGGGTGTGATGGCGCGGCCGGGGCCGCGTTGGTCCCTCGGGTTGGCGGGTTCCCACCTCGGGCCGCCCGTTCGATTCGGCGCCTCCAAGGAGAAGCTTCCCTCGCTCCTCAAGGCGGGTCTTGCCTGGACCTTCCTCGAGACGCCCGAACACGCCCTGCGCGTGACCGCGGACCAGGCCGTCCGGTTCTCGAGCATGACCTATTGCGCGGGCGGCGGTCTCGAATACGTGTTCCACCAGATCTTCGCCCTTCGGGGGGGCTTTGCGGGCGATCACGATCGGCGCGACCCTTCGGCCGGGGCCGGCCTGGACCTGGACGTCTTCCAGGTGGATTACGCCTACCTTCCCTATGGCGACCTGGGAACCACGCACCGCCTCTCGGCCCTGATCCGATTCGGCTCTCCGGACGAATTGGGGCGCGGTCTGCGCCCCCCGGCCCGTCTGGCGGTCGAGGCCTACGACAAGAGCGCCCTCGTCACGTGGAAACCGGTCCTCACGAAGGATGTGACGGGTTATCATCTCTTCGTGAAGAAACCCGGGTGGGAGGCTTTCCGCCAGCTCACCCGGACGCCGCTGACCGATACGGTCGTGAAATTGAGGAAGCTTCAGAACGGGACGCAGTACGAGGTGGGCGTCACCTCCGTCACGGCGGCCGGCCGGCAGAGCCGGATGTCCCGGGTGTTCGTCGTGCCGGACCCGGGCCGTTCCATGGACCACCTGGAGCTGGTGCCCATCGGGCTCAAGGTCGCGACAACCGGCGAGGGATTGGACCTTTCCTGGGAACCTTCCGTGAACGCCAAGGGTTACAACCTCTACCTCCTGGACGACCGGGATGCCGTGATCCGGAAGCTCAACGGGAGTCCCCTGGCCGAGCCGAGGGTCTCCCTGAAGAAGCTGGTTCCCGACCGCTCCTACCGGTTCCGGGTGACGGCCCTGGCGCCGGACGGATCGGAAAGCAGGCCGTCCGTTCCCCTGGAAGCCCGGGTGGCGCCGGTCGCGCCGACGCCTACGCCGTCGCCGACGGCGGTCGTCGCGCTCGTTCCCACCGTGACGACGCTCCTGCCCCCCGTTCCACTGCGCGTCTCGGTGGCGGAAGGGTCCGTGGAGCTGTCCTGGGATCCCGTGGCGGGTGCGGATGCGTACAACGTGTACGTCTCCACCGACGGCGGACAGACCTTCCGGCTTCTCACCCCCCGGCCTGTGACGACCCGGAGGGTGGACCTTCAGAAACTGAGCCCCAGGACCTATCTGTTCGCCGTTACCAGCGTGGCAAACGGCGGGCGCGAGAGCGTGAAGGCCATCGCACAGCCCGTGACCCCGCGCTGACGGGACTTACCCGAAAAACCGCCCCCCAAGGCGTTCCCCGAACCATCGCGGCACTTGCCGCATCCCGTGAAAGCCCGATATACTTGTCCTCGACGGGTCGTTTCATCCCAGCCGACAGGGAGCCGCCATGACCGACCATGATTCCATATTCGGACGACTCCGTTCCGTCCTGCAGGGGACCTATTTTTTCCAGTCGCTCAAGATGGCCGAGCTGGACGAATTGATCGGGCACTTGCGGATGATCCGGGTCCAGCCGGGTTACCAGATCATCAAGCAGGGGGATCCGGGCGATTCCTTCTACCTGATCGCTTCCGGCAAGGTGTCCGTGCACGTGAAGAAGGGCTTCCGGTCCGTGAAGGTGGCCGAACTCAAGAGGGACGATTTCTTCGGGGAGATGGCCCTCATTTCGAACGAACCTCGCAGTGCGACCATCACGGCAGAGGAGGTCTCGGAGCTCTTCGTCCTGCAGAAATCCGATTTCGACAAGATCCTGATGAAAAACCCGGCGATCGCCCAGGAATTGCGCCAGGCCTTTTTCGAGAGGAAGGCCAAGAACAAGTGACGAGGCGGTCCTTCGGCCCCTTCGGTTGACAAGGGGACCGAACGCTGGCATCATCATCCGCCCGGCCGGGGAATCCCCCGGCTGTTTTATTTACTGGCAAGTCGGCGGACGTGGCTGGGTAGCTCAGCTGGTTAGAGCATGCGGCTCATACCCGCAGTGTCGGCGGTTCGAGTCCGCCCCCAGCCACCATGATCGCCGCGGGTCATCCCCCAGGACCCTAAGTGCGACTGGGTATGATCTTCCCTGGATATGACCTTGGGTAGCGACCTTCGCTGCGATAGAATCATCAAACCATGAAGAACGGATCCCGATCCCTGGAACCGCCCCGGCGCGACGATCGCCTCGTTGTGGGCGTTTCGGGTGGAGCGGATTCCATGGCCCTCCTGGGACTTCTCTTCGAGACCTGTCCCGATCCGCGACGCCAGCTCCTGGTCGCCCACGTGAACTACGGGTTGAGGGGCCGCGATTCGGCGCAAGACGAGCGAGTCGTCCGGGAACTGTCATCGGGTCTCGGATTGCCGTGTCGCGTTCTCCGGGTCCCCAAGGGGGCCAGGAAGGCCGTCCTCCGATCGGGATCGGTCCAGGACTGGGCCCGGCGCATCCGCTATCTTTTCTTCTGCCGCCAGGTGCGGAACCGACGCGCCTGGGGCGTTGCCGTGGCCCATCACCGCGATGACCAGGCCGAGACGGTCCTGGACCGTCTGTTGCGCGGGGCGGGATCGCGGGGTCTTTCCGGATTGCGCGCCATCCAAACCCTGAGATTCGACGGCATGGCGCAGCCCCTGAGGGTGTGGCGTCCCCTCCTGAAATTTCCCGCTTCCGACCTCAAGGCCTATCTGCGCTCGAGGCGCATCGCCTGGCGTGAGGACCGGTCCAATCGCAAGGATGCCTATCGCCGCAACCGGATCCGCCACGAGGTCCTGCCGTATCTTTCTCGGTTCGATCCGCGCGCGAAGGATGCCTTGGTCCGAGCCGGGGAGATCCTGGCCGCCGACGAGGAGTTCCTGTCGTGCCAGGCGGCCACCTGGGACCGCCGTCGGGGGCGGCCCGTCGGGCGGACGGGTCGGGGCTGGTCCGCGACCGCTTTCGCGGCGGCACCCCGAGCCCTTCAGCGTCGTCTCGTGAGGATGGCGGCTGAACGATTGGAAGCGGGCGCAAGGGGCTTGTCCCTGGAAAGGGTCGACGAGGCGATCCGGGTGCTTTCGGGGGCCCTCCCGGGTCCCCGTGACCTGGGTTACGGGTTGCGTGCCGTGCTGAGGAAGGGAACCGCGGTCCTCGAAAAGTCCCGCTGAACGCGGCCGGTACGCCCCGTTTCCGCGCCTTGCATTGGACGCAAACCCTCGACTATGATGGCGTCCCTTCCTTCGGGAAGGGGCAAGGAGCCCTCCGACCGTGAACCAGACCTTCCGCACCCTCGCCGCCTGGCTGCTCGTCTTCGTCGTCATCATGTACATGGTGAACGAGATGCAGCGCGGGACCCAGAAGTCCGAGACCTGGACCTACTCCCAGTTCATCGCCCAGGTGGAGGCCGGAGCCGTCCAGGCCGTCACAATCCTTCCCGAGGAGCGACTGGTCGCCGGGCGGACCACCCAGGGCGCCGAATTCACGCTCACCGCCCCGGACGATCCCGCGCTCACCAAGAACCTCCTGGACCGCAAGGTGGACGTGACGGCCCAGCCGCCCAAACGGCCCAGCCTCTTCATGCAGTTGCTCATCAATTTCGGCCCCATCATCCTGCTCATCGTCTGGTTCTTCTTCATGATGCGGCAGGCCCAATCGGGCGGGTCGGGCGCCATGGCCTTCGGGAAGAGCCGGGCCCGCTTGGTCACCGCCGGCCAGCAGAAGGTCACCTTCCAGGACGTGGCGGGTGTCCAGGAGGCCAAGGAGGAACTGCTCGAGATCGTCGATTACCTCAAGGATCCCAAGAAGTACCAGTCCCTGGGGGGCAAGATTCCCAAGGGCGTGATTCTGCTGGGCCCTCCGGGCACCGGCAAGACCCTGTTGGCCAAGGCCGTGGCGGGCGAGGCGGGCGTGCCCTTCTTCTCCATCTCGGGTTCCGATTTCGTGGAGATGTTCGTGGGCGTGGGCGCCGCCCGCGTGAGGGACCTCTTCGAGCAGGGCAAGAAGCACGCCCCCTGCATCATCTTCGTGGACGAGATCGACGCCGTGGGACGCCATCGCGGTGCGGGGCTGGGCGGCGGGCACGACGAGCGCGAGCAGACCCTCAACGCCCTCCTGGTCGAGATGGACGGTTTCAACACCAACAGCGGCGTCATCCTCATGGCCGCCACCAACCGTCCCGATGTCCTAGACCCGGCCCTCCTGCGGCCCGGGCGTTTCGACCGCCAGGTCGTGGTGGACCGTCCCGACCTGGGCGGCCGCGAGGCCATCCTCAAGGTCCACGTGAAGAACGTGAAACTGGCCCCCGCCGTGGACCTGTCGGTCATCGCCCGGAGGACACCGGGTTTCTCGGGCGCGGATCTGGCGAACCTCGTGAACGAGGCGGCCTTGCTCGCCGCCCGGCGCAACAAGAAGGCCGTGGAGGCCGCCGAGCTGGAGGAGGCCATCGACCGCGTGATGGCCGGCCCCGAGCGGCGGACCCGCGTCATCTCCGACAAGGAGAAGCGCATCGTGGCCTTTCACGAGTGCGGCCACGCCATCGTGGCCAAGAAGACCGACCCCCGGAACCCCGTGCACAAGGTTTCCATCATCCCCCGGGGCCATGCGGCCCTCGGTTACACCCTGCAGTTGCCCACGGAGGACCGCTTCCTCTCCTCCAAGAAGGACCTCCTGAACCAGGTGGCCACCCTGCTGGGCGGCCGGGCGGCCGAGGAACTGGTGTTCGGGGATATCACCACCGGCGCCGGGAACGACCTGGAGCGCGCGACGGCCCTGGTCCGCGCCATGGTCACCGAATACGGCATGAGCGAGAAGCTGGGGACCGTGACCTTCGGCCGCAAGGGGGACATGGTCTTCATCGGGCGCGACCTCATGAAGGAGAAGAACTATTCCGAGCGAAGTGCCGAGATGATCGACGCCGAGGTCAAGCGTCTGGTGGAGGGACAGCATCAGCACGCCCGGAAGATCCTCAGGAAGAACATGCGATACCTGAAGGCGATGGCCGAGACATTGCTGGACCGCGAACTGCTGGACGGCGACGAGGTCGAATCCCTGCTGGCCGGCAAGAAGATCAAGCCCCGCCGCAAGAATCCCAAGCCCGCCGACCCCGCTCCCCCCGAATCCGGCGCCCCGGCGCCCGCGGTCGACGCGGTTCCTTCGCTCCGCCCCCAACCGGCCAACGCCCGCTCGAGGGAGGATGGGGATCCCCGTGGATAAGGGGCGCGTCGAAGCGGCCGTCCGGGAGATCCTTTCCGCCATCGGCGAGGATCCGGACCGCGAGGGGTTGAAGGGGACCCCGGCCCGCGTGGCCCGCATGTACGAGGAGGTCTTTTCCGGCCTCGGGCGCGATCCCGCCGCGGAGATGACCCTTTTCAAGACCGAGGGCCACGAGGAACTGGTCATCCTGCGCGACATCCCCTTCTATTCCATGTGCGAACACCACCTCCTGCCGTTCTACGGCATGGCCCACGTCGGTTACATCCCCAACCGCGAGCGGCTGGCCGGCCTCTCGAAACTGGCCCGCGTCCTCGATGCCGTCACGAAGCGGCCCCAGCTCCAGGAGCGCATCACCACCCAGGTGGCGGACACCCTCATGAGGGTCCTGAAACCCATGGGCGTGATCGTCGTGCTCGAGGCCGAGCACCTCTGCATGACCATGCGAGGGGTGAAGAAGGCCGGATCCCTCATGACCACCTCGGCCGTCCGGGGCGTCTTCGAGACGAGCCAGGCGACCCGCCTGGAAGCGCTTCAACTGCTGAGAAAATGAGGAAGCCCCGCCCTCTTCCGGTTCCTGCAACCCGTCCGCCGGCCCATTCCCTGGCCCTTCCCGGAAGCCGGCCCTTCACCTGGAAGCGGCGAACCGTCGTGATGGGCATCCTGAACGCCACGCCGGATTCCTTCTCCGACGGGGGGCGTTACACGGACCCTGCGGTCGCCGCGGAACGGGCGATCCGGATGCAGGAGGAGGGAGCCGATTGGATCGATCTCGGGGGAGAGTCCACGCGGCCCGGGGCGGCTCCCGTTTCCCTTCGCGAGGAGAAGGCCCGCGTCCTGCCGGTCCTGAAGGCCTGCGTCCGGCGCCTGCGCATTCCCGTTTCGGTGGACACTTCCCGGGCGGAAGTCGCACGGGCGGCCGTGGGCGAAGGCGCGAGGATGGTGAATGACGTCACCGCCTTCAGGCGGGACCCCACCCTGGCGCGCACCGTGGCCCGCCTGAAGGTGCCGGTCGTCCTCATGCACATGAAGGGCCGTCCCCGGACCATGCAGAAGGATCCCCGGTATGCCGACGTGGTGCGGGAGGTCCGCGCCTTCCTCGCGGAACGCGTCGAATCCGCCGTTGCGCGGGGCGTGGACAGGGATCGGATCCTGGTGGACCCGGGGTTCGGGTTCGGCAAGACGCCCTTCCACAACCTGGAACTGGTGCGCCGTCTCGCGGAGATCCGGTCCCTGGGGTGTCCCCTGCTCCTGGGTCCCTCCCGGAAGGCCACGCTGGGGGTCCTGCTGGGCGGGGCACCTCCCTCCGAAAGGGTGGAGGCCACCCTCGCCCTGGCGACGGCCGCCGTGTTGAACGGCGCCGACTGGGTCCGCGTCCATGACGTGAAGGAAACAGCGAGGGCGTTGAAGGTGGCCGACGCCCTGCGATACGGCTCCGGAGAAGCGACATGAACAACCTCCTGACCCTGCTCTCCGGCTTCCGCTGGTCCGATGCCGTCGATATCCTCGTCGTGGCCACCGGCGTCTATTACCTCCTGCTCCTGGTCGTCGAGACCCGGACCTACCGCCTTCTCGCGGGAACGGTGCTCCTCCTGCTTTCCGCCTTCGCGGCCCATCACCTGCAACTGACGACCTTCGAGTGGCTGGTGACGAACCTTTGGACCGTGCTCCTCATCGCCTTCGTGGTCCTCTTCCAGCCCGATCTCCGGCGGGTGCTCAACCGCATCGGCGGCGGAAGGCTCTTCGGGAACGCCCCCGGAGGCGAGGAACCCCTCTTCCAGGAGATCGTCAGGGGGGCCAAGGACCTGTCCCGAGCCCGGCACGGCGCCCTCATCGTGCTCGAGCGGGGGGATAACCTCCAGTCCTACATCGACACGGGCACTCCGATGGAATCCACGGTCACGGCCGAACTGCTGGTTACGATCTTCACCCCCCGCTCCCCCCTTCACGACGGCGCTGTCGTCATCCGGAACGGACGCCTGGCGGCCGCGGGATGCATCCTGCCCTTGAGTCAGAATCCCGACCTGAACAAGTCGTACGGCACCCGCCACCGGGCGGGCCTGGGACTCGCGGAGGAGACCGACGCCTTGGTCGTGGTGGTCTCGGAGGAGACCCGGTCCATTTCCATCGCCATGGCCGGCAAGATCACTCCCCAGATCGACACCGAGACGCTCGGGGAGATGCTGGCCTTGTACGGCACGAGGATCGCGACATGAGACGATTTTTCCTGGAGAACGCGGCCTTGAAGGCGGCAGCCCTGTTGATCGCCTTCCTCCTTTGGGGTTCCATCGGGACCGGGCAGATGCTGGAGCGAAGGGCGAACATCCAGCTGGAATTCGCGGGGATCCCCTCGGGGCTGGTCCTGGGTCCCGGAACGAAAAGCCACGTGTCGGTGGTTTTCCACGGAAGGCGCGAGGCCATCCGCAGCCTGGATCCGGAGGCCCTGAAGGCCGAGGTGACGTTCCGGCCGGGCGTCAAGCCGGATACGGCGGTCGTGCTCGTCCCCCGCGTGCGCAACCTTCCGAAGGGGGTCGTCGCCGACATTCCCTCCCAGACACTGAAACTGGTTTCCGCCGCCAACGGGAAATAATCCCGAAAACCACGAAGGTCCATTCGGTGAATGCGGGAAGAAACGATCGCCTTTTTTGGAAAAACGGCTTTCCTGCTTTCTGCGCGTCTTCGCGTCTCCGCGGTTGATGGGTTTTGGAAACGGGAAAAAGGCACCGAAGGGGGACTTTTTCGGCATCCTGCTATAATCATCCGCCGTCCGGATCGAATCTTCTGATGAGAGGACCCATGGCTACCCTTTGCGTGAACATCGACCACATCGCCACCCTGCGACAGGCGCGCCGGGAGGAGGAGCCGGAACCGCTGGAAGCGGCCCGCATCGTGGAGGCGGCAGGCGCCGTCGGCGTGACCGTCCACTTGAGGGAGGACCGGCGCCACATCCAGGACCGGGACGTGAGGGAGCTCCGCCGCCGGGTCCGGACGAAGCTCAACTTGGAGATGGCTTCGACCCCGGAGATGGTCCGCATCGCACTCCGGGTGCGGCCCGACCAGGTCACCCTGGTGCCCGAGAAGCGGCAGGAGCTCACCACCGAAGGCGGATTGAAGGTCACGGGATCCCCGCGCCCCGTCCGCAGCGCCATCGCCCGACTGCAGGAGGCGGGGATTCCCGTCTCCCTCTTCATCACTCCCGACGAGGCTTCGGTCCGGGCCAGTGCCTCCCTGGGTGCGAAGTTCGTCGAACTTCACACGGGGGCCTACAGCCGCGCCTGCCGCCCGGGGGGGGACCGTCGGAGGGAACTGGAACGGGTGCGCCGTTGTGCCCGCCTGGCCCATTCCCTGGGATTGCGGGTCCACGCCGGCCACGGCCTGACCTACCGCAACGTGGCGCCCATCGCGGCCATTCGCGGGATCGAGGACCTGAATATCGGCCATAACATCATCGCCTATGCCTCCTTGTACGGATTGGGAAAGGCCGTGAGGGAAATGCGTCGTATAATCAGGACAGCTTGCCATTGACCTGGAGAGAACCCATGGGACGCATCCGGAAGGGGAATCATTCGACGGCGGGGATCCTCCTGATCCTGGCGTCGATCGGGCTCGTCCTGTCCGGGTGCGAGGAAAGCTACGACAGCAAGTTCGCCGACTACCGGGAGGCCCGCGAGAGGGGTCACGTCGCGAAGGGGTGGATCCCGGACTGCCTTCCCGACAAGGCCCACTCGTTCCTGGAGCGGCACGACCTGGACACCAACGAGGTATGGCTCTTCTTCCGTTTCACGCCCTGGGAACACGATGCGTTGAGGGCGGTTTTGAAGGAGCGCCGGGGCGACGAATGGAGGTTCTTCGTGAGGAGATCCCCACCGCCTTTCTGGTGGCCCAAGTCCCTGCCGCGGCGCGTGAAGTTCTACACCTTCGCGACACAGCCCCCGTGCCGCCCCTACTACCAGGCCGCCTACGTCGCCGTGGATTGGGAGGCGGGCTACGCGTACTTCAAGAGTCCCTGACCCCGGGTCGGGTGAAGAGGTCCGTTCCAACTCCGAGTGATCGGGAGGCGCTCATGAAGGAAAAAATCATCGGTCTGATCGTCATCGTGGCCCTGCTGTATTTCGGGGCCCGCTGGCTCAAGACCTGGGACATGGATGAGAAGGACACGCTCCCGGCCTATACCACGGGCCTTCAGCGCTCCCGCTTGAAGGCCGTCACGGCCGTCCAGGCGTCCAACGTGCAGGCGTTGACCGACGCGGTCTGGAAGTTCAAGGCCCTGAAGGAGCGTTTGCCCGGATCGCTCCAGGAACTCGTGGATGCCGGACTGATCGACCGCGTCCCGGCCGGGTATGACTACGATCCGGTCACCGGCTCGGTGACGATCGTCCCGTCGGAGTCCGCTCCCGCCCCCGCCGCTCCGTGACCTTCCGTCGGAACCCGCGTCCCCTCGAGAGGGAACCGCAAGTCCTCGCCTACGTCCTGCGACTGCTCACCCGCCGTCCCTACAGCCGGGGAGAACTCGCCGATCGCCTGGAACGCCGCAGGACACCCCCTGGGATCGCCGCCGCGGTCCTTGCCCGAATGGAACGACAGGGATTCGTGGATGACCCGGCTTTCGCGGAGGGTTTCGTGCGCTCCCGGATCGCCCGGGGGTGGGGCCCCGCGAAGGTCCGGATCGGACTCGCGAAGTGCCGGATCGCATCGGACCTGGCCC
>CAZGWJ010000007.1:0-51775 GCA_964529445.1 uncultured bacterium | reverse complement strand
GTTGTGGATGCCTGTTCAAGCGGGTGTGGGGGCTACACCCTCGAGGTTTACGAGGGCAGTTCGGACTGAGCGGAGGTTCTTGAAGGCCCGGTGGTGCTCCTGACGCCACCGGGCTTTTTTTCTGCGTCCATCACGCTCTCGTAGGACCGAACGCTTATGGGGTACAATCGGCCTATGCCTTCGGACACCGAACGCAAGCTTGCCCTCCTGGATATCCTGGCGGTCCGTCGCGGAAGGACCGTGGAGGAGATCTTCTCGAAACTCCCCTCCTTCTACGGAACCTCGAAGCGCGACCGCGCGTCAGCCAAGAAGATGTTCGAGAGGGACAAGGACGACCTCGCGGCCTTGGGGTTTCCCCTTCTTGCGGAGGTTTCCGAGGAGGGCGAGGAGACCTACCGCCTGGATCCCCCGGACCCCGCTCTGCCGCCCGATTTCGTGTTGACCCGTGCCGAAGCCGCCACCCTCGAGCGCATTCTCTCGGATCCTCTCCTGAGGTCGCAACTGCCCGAGGCCTCCCTGGCCGCCCTCCTGAAACTCCGCGAACTCCACACCCCGCTCGATGCGTCGCCTTCACCGGGTGGCGATCCCCCGCCGGGCGCGGCCCTCACCTCGAAGCTTCTCGCGGCCGTGGACCGCGAGCGAGCCCTCGACATCGACTATCCCGGCCGGGACGGCGGTCGCGAACGCCGCGTCTTCAGCCCCTGGCGGCTCATCCTCAAGCGCGGCCGAACTTATCTCCTGGGCTTATGCCACCGGGACGGGTTCCCCAAGATGCTTTCCCTCGCCCGTATGGGGCGCGTGGCGGCGTCGCGGGACGGATACCGTGGCGAACCGGAAGCGTTTGACGTCCGGCGTTATATCCTGACCCAGGATTACCTGCCGGAAGGTTCCCTGGACTGGCGCGTGCGTTTGCGTGTGGGTGCTCCCGAGGCATGGCGCCTGGAGGAGACGGCCCGCACGGCGATCGTGGTGCGCGGCGACGACGGTTCCCGCGAGGCGCTGTTCGGCGTCTCGAACCGGGAACGCTTCTTTCGCTACGCGCTGACCTTCGGCCGCCATGCGGAGATCCTATCGCCGCCCGACGCGCGGGAGGCGTTCGCGAGGTTTTTGGAGAAGGAGGCGGCGGTATGAGGAAGCCCCGGACCTCCTGGACCGTCGCGAAACTCGCCGCGCTCCTTGCGCGCCTCAAGCACCAGCCGTCGCTGGATGAATTGAAGCGGCGATGGGGCGTGAGTGTGCGCGACTTGATCCGACTGAACCGGCGCGTGCTGGGTACCGTGGAGGAGACGGGAATCACCGGCACGGCGGCCCTTTCCATCCAGATCTCGGATGGCGTGGCCTTTTCCCTGGCCGGGCCGCTTCTCGAGAAGGCAGCCTCGCTTTCGGGTGCGGAACGACATCTGGTCGTGACGGGTCTGCGATGGCTCGCCGCGGAGGAACCCCTGCGCCAGGCGCTCCTGGATCTCGCCCGTCGTCTTTCCGACGCTCCTGTTTCCCCGGGAGGCAGGCGGGAGGTCGTTCTCGCGCCGTTCCTCACTCGCAGGGAGGAGGCGAACCTCCTGGCCTTCATGACGGGGTGCCGCGAGGGAAGGATCTGTCGGTTCCACTACGAGGGGGATGAAACTGGATTCATGCGGGTCGTGCGTCCCCTGTCCCTGAGAAAGGACGCGGGGGCCTGGCGGCTCCTGGCCTGGGACGAGAACCGGCGGGGCTTGAGGGTCTTCCGGCTGGGACATGTCTCACGGGCCGAGTGCCGGCCGGAAACCTTCGAGTGGCCGGAGGGTGTCGATCCGCTGGAAGCCCGTTCGAGAGACCTATCGGTGTACCGTCCCTCGGGGAAGGAGGACATGGTGAAACTCCGCATTCGGGCCGGGGCCTTGCGACGGCTCCAGCACCTCTTCCCGCGCTCCAAGTCCCCCCGATCCGGGAACGGTTGGATGAACGTGGAGCTTCTCTCGTCGAACCCCGGCTGGGTGGCGCGGACGTTCCTTCCCGAACTGCCCGATGTCAGGATTCTCGGTCCCGCCGAGTATGCCGCCGCGCTCCGGGAGGAACACAAGGCGGTTCTTTCCAGGCATTCGTGATCTTCCCCGCGAAGAGGCGCTGGCGGGGTTGACGCCTTTCCCGGGTCCTGCAAGGGGCCATCCGGCAGACGATAATCCGATTACACTTTTGTTGCATAGGGCGCCGAAACGGTGTTTTGCGGCCTCCGAGTTGGATCTCCCGGGGTTTATGTTCCGGCATTTCTCTGGAAAAAACCCTTTTCCGGGAACGGGAGGATGCCTTATCTTGGATGAAGCAAATCCCGGCAGGACTCCAGCATCCCAGGGGGGCTTATGCGCATGGTGATTGGCGTTTTGGGCCTTGCCATCCTTTCGATCGTCCCTGTCGCCTGCAACAAGAAGGATGCACCCACGCCTGCCGCCCCTTCGCCGGCGCCTGCGCCCACCATCACCCTCACGCCCTGCGGGTGGCCGTCCGAGACCTGTACGTTCACCGACACCGAAACGCCCACGAACACGGTGACGGGAACCCCGACCCATACGTTCACCATTACGCCCACGCCCACCGAGACCCCCACACCGACCCTGACGGAGACCCCCTATTGCGGTTCGTTCCTTCTGTTCGGTTACAACACGGGGACCGTGAACAGCTATTATCCGAACCGCCTCCTCATGACCCGTTATGAAATGCAGGTGCCGGGTGTCGTGATGTCGTTGGCCGCCCGGATCAGCGTCGACGGGGCGAACACCCTGCTCCGTCTCGCCCTCTACAACGACAACGCGGGAGTGCCGGGGACCCTCCTCGCCGAATCGCATCCGGTCACCGCGACCACCTCAGGCTGGAACACGCTGGAGATTCCCGACCAGGATCTCCCGGCGGGTTATTACTGGATCGCCGCCATGATCGCCGGCACGGCCGACTATATCCAGGCCACCAGCACCGGCGGCACCAGCCGTGAGGTCGTACACGCTTTCACGGCTTTTCCTGAGACGTTCGTGGGAAACACGTCATCCTGCATTTTCCATCTGAGGGCCAAATATTGTCCCCTGGCACCGACTTTCACGCCGACGCTTTCCAACACCCCGACGGAGACCCGCACTCCCACGGAAACGCGCACGCCCACGGATACGTTCACGGCGACACTTTCCCCGACCGTGACCCTCTCGCCGACCCCGACGAACACCCTGACCCCGAACCCGACCTGCGCCACGACGCACGGAACCTTCGGGAACACGATCGGGTCGGCGTTTGTTACCGGGTCCAATTCGACCATGATCTTCGCCTCCAAGTACGCCCTGCCCGTCGCCGGGACCCTCTATCGGCTGTCCTTCTATCTCAGCGACAACCCCGGATACGCCCGCGCAGCCATCTACAACGACTCGGGCACCAACATGCCCGGGACGCTCATGGTCGAATCCGTCGGAAGCGTGGCCGTCAGCACGAGTGGATGGTACAGCATCGACATCCCGAGCAGGTCCCTGGCCGCCCAGAGCGTCTGGCTGACGGTCATGGTGCGCCCCACCACCTTCGGGAACATGTGCCCCTACGTCAACCAGGTGGATCCCGGGTTGTCCTACATCATGGTCCAGGGCGACACGTGGGACCCCTTCCCGGCGATCTTCTCGGGGTACAGTTCACCCTATGACAGCGTGATCTACGCCCATTACTGTACGCCTTAGCCGGACAGGGCGGTTGGATGGTGTAGGCTTGTGAAGATGTCGGGTGTGATCGGGTGAAAATGGCGTTTACGGGGTGAGCATGAAAAAGACCATTTTTCCGATCGTCCTCCTCGCTGTCCTTCTCTCCAACTTCGCCTGCAAGCGGACCAACAAGATCGATCCTTTGACCCCCGGTGTGGCTCCCTATGGGGCCTTGCGGGTCCACGTGATGGGCCCCTCTGACATGCCGGGCGCGGACCTGACGAAAGCGGATCCGGATTTTCCCGATCTGTACGCTGTCGCGGGGGCCGAGGTGGTCCTAGTGGACTCCCAGGGTAGCCTGGGCGAGATCCTGGGCGCCCCGGAAAAGGCACGGGCGATTACGGACGCGGAAGGGGACGCTTTGTTCCGCGAACTCCAGGGGGGCACCGAAGTCACGGTCCGGGTGAACGTGTCGGACGGGTCCTGCGAGAGGATCGACCGGAAGGTCCCGATCACGATGAATGCGACGATGGCGTGCCAGGTGGGCACTGTCGGCGTGAACCATTCCGCCTTGACCGGAACGGTCGATATCCTGGAACATCCGAAGGTCTTCCCGATCGGCGGGCACCTCCATTTCGACTGGCTGGTGAACAATCCCACGAGTGCGACCGCGAACGTGGAGTGGCGCGTCGTTTCCTCCAACAATCATTCGATCGTGTACCGATTCGGGACGTCGTCGGTGGGGGCGGGGGAGGATCTGGTCGTCGAGGGCATCCTTCTCGACCTGGCGAGCCTTCCTCCCACGAATTCCTCGGGGAACTCCTCCTATAAGATCCTCTGTGTCGCGAACGGTGTGGTCATCGGGAGCGACAACTTCGTGATCCTCGGGGTTGCTCCCGAATTCAGGATCGTCTATACCTGCCGGAGCGGGGCGGATCCATCGGAGATCTATACGATGAATCCGGACGGGACCCACCGGACCCGGTTGACGAACGACGCGGTCGCCGATTCCCATCCGGCCTGGTCCCCGGACAGGACCCGCATCGCCTTCAACCGCGTGGCGTCGGGGATGTACGAGGATATCTTCGTGATGAATTCCGACGGGAGCGGGATGACGAACCTGACCCCCGATTCGCCGGATTTCGACCGCAACCCTTCCTGGTCGCCCGGCGATGGAAGGATTGCCTTCTTCAGCATCCGGGGTGGCGGCGCCAGCGATCTTTATGCGATGAACGCCGACGGGAGCGGCGTGGTCAACCTGACGAACGACATCTGGGCATCCCAGGAGCCCCGATGGTCCCCCGACGGGACCCGGATCGCCTTTACCGACAACCGGGGGGCCGGGGGGGAATACAACATCTACATCATGAACGCGGACGGGACCGGGGTCGTCCAATTGACGGACAATCCGGGGTCGCAGGATTACGGGCCGGATTGGTCGCCGGACGGGCAAAGGATCGTCTTTTGCACCTGGACGACGAATCGCGAGGTTCAGATCATCAATGCGGACGGGACCGGGCAGGTCAACCTGACGAACCATGCCGCCCAGGACGATTGGCCCAAATGGTCGCCCGATGGGTCGAGGATATTGTTCGCCACCAATCGGGACGGGAATTACGAACTCTACACGATGGCCCCGGATGGGAGCGACCTGAGGAACCTGACGAACAGTCCCGAAGAGGAATTGTGGGCCGATTGGTGATCGCGATTCGTCAATGGTCGAACGTAACTCGATTTCGGGGGCTTGTCATGAACCGGGATCGCAGATCTCTGGTTCACGGCCTGACACCGTCCCGATCGAGTTGTTGATGAGTTTCACGAACCCGGGTTCCGCGAGGGGCCGGGTTTTCTATTTGGCCACCGATTGTCTATTTTCAGGCGACCCCTTTCTTACGGCAGTCCAAGACGTTTCAAAGTGTGGATGTTACGATCTCAAAACCTTGTTATGGACAGGCTCGGACACCGAACATCAGAAAACCCCCTTCTCCCCTTGTCCCTCTCCCGTGTGTGCATCCCCCGAAAGGGGGGCTGGCGGGAGAGGGCAAGCATTCGAGCGTGATTTTCGCGATGAATGATGGGTGAGGGGACAGATGGGTAGTGAACTTTCCGATTATCTTGGACAAGATTAATTTCCCGATTTGAAGCCTCTGAAACATCCGCTCGACCCACCGTTGGAGGGGCGGATGGGAAAACCGCCCTACGAAAACATCGGGGTTTCACGCAACTGGATGGCTGGAAACGGAGCGTCATAAACGACCGGGCGACAGGATTGATCCGTTCGATTCCGGACGGGGTCGGCTAATGTGCGAGGGTCGCGAATCGCACGTAATGAACAGGTTCCGGCGACATCGGGAAGGGGATGAGGGCCGCGCGGGTTCGGTTAATGCGGCGTTCTCGCCGAAAGAATCTGTATCGAGGATCACCCTGCAGATACAATGAACCCCATCCCATTCGAGGAGGGTTTGATGTCCGCGAAACGTTTCATTTGGGTCCTTATGGCCGTACTGCTCCTTCCCATCGCCTGCAAGAAGAAGGATACTCCCGCGGCCCCGGTCGTTGCCGTCCCTACGGTCACGCAGACACCCGACATCTGCCTGACGGTCTCCTGCACGCCGACTCCCACCGAGACCCATACGGTCACGGTCACGGCGACACCGACGGCAACTTCAACACCCTCTCCGACCCATACCGTCACGGCCACGGCGACAGCCACGCTTACGCCGACCCAGACGCATTGCACTGGAATGGGTACTTTCGGCAACACCCTCACCCAGAACATCGGGGGCAGTGCAGCCGGTCACACGTTCGCCTACCAGTTCGTCCTGGGAGCAAGCGGGACGGTGGTCCGGATGAACGCCAGCTTTTTCGCGGCCACCACCGGGGTCCGGGTGGGAATCTACAACGATGCCCTGGGTTATCCCGGAACTCGCCTCGCTTATAGCGCGACGCCGGTGAATGTCAGCCCGGGATGGAATAATATCGACGTCCCGGACGTTTACCTAACGATCGGGACCTACTGGCTGGCCATCGCCGTGGATACGGATGCGAGCTACCACATCGCCTGGACCGGAGGAACACCGACTCCGGGCCAGCAGGTCCTTTGCGCGACCGCCGTGAATTCGCTGCTGCCCCCCACCTTCCCGGTCGGGACGGCCTACACGAGTTGGGCCCGGAGTATCACGGCCGAATATTGCCCCTGACTCCGGGTGAGTCCCGGGAAGGGCCGCAAGGGGCCTTTCGCGCCGGGTGCAGGGTCCGGTGCCGGTCATGAACCACGAAGACAAACAGAGGCCCGGGGTCCCCTCACCCCGGGCCTCTGTTTTTTGGCGCCATGCAAATGATCGATCGAGACGGCATGGCATGTCTAATGTCTAGCCCTGGACCCCATAGGCGACCCTGGTGCCGATGGGTTCGCCCACGGTGGTACCCACGGTCACGTCGTGACTTGGGGGTCCAGGGCTGGACATTAGTCAACATTCGACTGAACGACCCATCAAGCAGAATGGACTCAAGGGTGGTTCAACCCACTATGCAGATCCTTGTCAGTACCCATGAAAAAGCCCCGGTTTCGAAGACATAAGACACCGAAAAAATGAAAGCTCCGCTCACCGTTCGGTCAATGGCCCGCATGCGCCCAGGTACGGTCCCGGAAGACGGCGGCGGCTCGGTGCGGGTCGGTTAATGCTATTTTTCCGGGGCCCAAATCGGCGGTTTCGGGACGAATTGCCTATAATCCCGGCAGTTTTGATCAACTCCGGGAGGGAACGATGTCTCACCGACGCTCCGTCTTGTGGATGCTGGTCTTGTTGGCGATGTCCGTTATCGGGTTGAGCGCTTGCAGTAAGGACGATGAATCCCCGGTGGCGCCTGCGGCGCCCCCGCCTGCGGCCGACACGGCGACCTTCACGCCCACGATCGAGGTCCCCACGTCCACGCCCACGAATACGCCGACTTTCACCTACACGTTCACGCGGACGCCGACCTCCACCAGCACTCCGACCGCCACGATCGGGACCTGGTGCCCCGGTTCCGGTGAATCCGGCATTTCGGACCACAACGCCGGGATCGGGAGCGATCCCAACTACACGATCGCATCGAGGATCCAGCTCAACGCCGCCGTCAGCGTCACGTCCATCAAGGTCTGGGGCCAATCCACGGGTCTGGTCCAGGCGGCGGGGCTCTACAGCGACGGCGGGTCCGGGATCGAACCCGGGTCCCTGATCCAGCAGGCCACCTACACGGACAACGTTTCCGGATGGATCACGGTCGACATCCCGGATGCCTGGGTGGGTCCCGGGTATATCTGGGTGGCCGTCGCCGCAACGACGGCAAACAACTTCTCGGTCGGCGGATGCTACCTTTGCGGGTCCGTCGCCTCGTTCGGGAACGGTTCGATGCCCGCTACCTGGTCCACGAACCTGAACAACCACACCACGGCGCCGAACGTGATCGCGGTCTGGACCTGTCCGTAGCCGGAAAACTTCAACAACCGATGACGCCAAGAGGGCCCGAGGGACATCCCCGGGCCTTCTTTTTGGGCGGGGTCAGGGCTGGACATTAGACCTCTTTTTGTGTCCGGGGAAAGGTTGAAGGTCCCACGCGGTTCCACTATGATGCTCCGGTATTCCAATCCAAATGAAAAAGGGGAGCGCTCATGAAAAGATGGATGCTTTTCGTTCTGATGCTGGTCGCAGGCATTGCCGTTCTCGGCTGCAAGAAGGATGATGCTTCAACGCCGGTCACACCGGCCGCACCGGCCCCGGCCGGGCCGACGTACCTCGTGAATTACTCCAGCAATTGCACGACGATCTGCGGTGACGGAATCGATCGCGGATTCTATGTCGAATCCATGCCGGCGACCACGTTCAGCAAGGTTCGCCTCTGGCTGGGCACCAGCTCAAGCGGCGCGAAAGTCATCCAGTTGACGGCCCGAAAAAACACCTATGATGGCGAGGTCATCGGCGTGGCCTCGGCCGCCGTTTCGCTGACCGCCTCCGCGACGAACGTGCCGGTGGATTTCACCTTCTCCGCCGCGCCCGTGACCGTGGGGTCCGTCGTCACCTTTTCGATGACCCTCTTGACCGGCACTGCGAACGTCTATTACTCCCTCTCTTCCGATTTCGGCGGGCTTGCGCCCGGGGATATCAACGTGACGGAGACGACCGGAACCACGCCTCCGCTGGACACTTTCAGGCATAATGGAGTGGCCGTCCAGATCTGGTAAACGGGGGGAAATCAGGGTCGTGAAAAAGGCCGGTCCTTCGGGACCGGCCTTTTTCGTTAGGGGTCAGGGCTGGACATTAGACATCGTGTCGCGGTGCATGGCGGGTGAGGTTTCACCCGGGATGTGTGATGCGGCGGGAACCCATCCCGTTTCGGGGCGGGCTTACGGGTCGTAGGAGACGCTGGCACCGCGGGCGATGAGGGTCAGGCAATCCGTCTTGGCCTGGGACGACAAAGGATTGCTGCGCAGGTCCAGCGTGTCGCCGTCGCCGATACCCAGGTTGGCGAGAAGTGGCGCGATATCCGTGATGGCGTTGATCCGCAGGTTGAGGTACGAAATGGCGGACCAGGCCTCGATGGCCGAGATATCCGAGATCTGGTTGTTAAAGGCATCCAGACTGGTCAATCCGGTCAAGCCGGCCAGTTCGTCCAAAGAGGTCAAGTTGTTGTTTTCGATGCTCAGGGAGCCGAGGCCCGTCAGGGAGGACAGTCCCGTCAAGCCGGTCAGGCCGTTGCCGTTGAGACTGAGCAGGTTCAGGTTGGAAAGGGACGACAGGACGGTGAGATTCGTGATCCCGGTGGAGTTGAGCCACAGTTCGGTGGTCTTCGTCAGAAGGGACAGCTTCGAGTAGTCCGAGATGCCGGTCGTCCCGTCAAGAACCAGGCTGTACAACTGCTGGCCGATGTCATCGAGGAAGCCGAGCGACACCAGGGACGTTTCGACAAGACCCAGGTATTCGAGGTTGTCGAGCGCCGCCAGGGACGGCAATGCGGTAACGCCCGCACCGCGAAGGGAGAGTCCGTTGAGGTCGGTCATGCCTGAAAGAAAGGACAGGTCCGTTGCCGAGTTGAGGCGCAGGGCGAGGGATGTCAGGAGCGTGAGGGGCTCCAGGGCCGGGGCGTTGGTGACGGGGTTGTTGTAGAGGTTGAGTTGGGTGAGGGCCGGCAACGCGGCGAAGGGCGCGACGTCCTGGATCGAGCAACCCTCGGCGTTGAAGGAAGCGAGGTTGAGGCAATGCTCGATGCCCGAGGCGCTGGCGACGCCCGCGTAGTTGACGCTCAGGACGGTTACGCCCAGAACGGCGCTGTTCGTGAGGTCGCCGGAGGGGATGCCCAGGGCGGTTCGCACGGCGGCTTCAAGCGCCGGATCGGCAAAGGTCACGACCGTGACGGTCCAGGTGGGGGTCGCGGCCGGAGTGTCCGTCGCCGACGCGGTCGGCGAGGCGGTTTGGGTCGGTGTGGAAGTCGGGGAGTCCGTGTCCGTCGCCGACGGGGTCGGGGAAGGGGTCTCCGAGGGAGTGAAAGTCCCCGTTGCAGTCGCGGATGATGTCGGCGTGGAGGAAGGCGTGTGGGTGGGCGACGCCGTTGGCGTCGCAGTCGCCGTCATCGTCGGGGAATCGGTGCCCGTCACCGATGGAGTCGGGGACGAAGTCTCCGAGGAGGTCGGCGTGACCGTGAAGGTCGAGGTGGCCGCCGCGGGAGGAGGGGCCGCCGGGGGCGCTGTCGTGGGAGAGGATGACTTCTTGCAGGATGCGAAAGTTCCGCCCAGGGTGAGGATCAAGAGCCAGGTCAAGGTTTTACGCATGGGGAGCCTCCCGAAGGCCTTGTTCGTCGTGGAAAAAGCGGATAGTGGATCCTCATTATACGATGACCCGGACGCAAGGCAAACAGTTACCTCTGATAAGGGGCCGGACTGGATGGCCCTCTCTATCATCGGACCGATCTCACCCGGCCTCATCCCTGTGCAGCGTGGTGCTATCGGACTCCTGGCGTTGCTCGGCATTCCGAGTCCATTCACTCCGTTTATTGCGCAAAAGGGAAACCGTTGTGAAAAAGTGGCCAGGAACGAGAACAGGTAGAGTGGGGGTCAGGGCTGGACATTGGACAATATGCCGCTAAAATGTCCCGATCATGGCCCGACCCCTTCGGATCGAATATCCCGGCGCCTTCTACCACGTGATGAACCGCGGCCTGGAGCGCCGCAAGATCTATCAGGACCCCAAGGAATACGACAAGTTCCTCCGCATCCTACTGAAAGCCGAGCGCAAGTACGGCATTGTCCTACACGCCTACTGCCTCATGCCCAACCACTATCACCTGCTCCTTGAAACCCCGAACGGCCAGCTCAACCAGGCCATGCGGCATCTGGACGGTGTCTATACCCAGTATTTCAACCGCAAGAACAGGCGGGTAGGTCCGCTCCTCCAGGGACGGTACAAAGCCGTCTTGGTGGACGCCGACAGTTATCTGTTGGAGGTCAGCCGATACATTCACATGAATCCCGTGGAGGCCGGCTTGATCGAAAGGCCGGAGAGATATCCCCGGTCCAGCATGGGGGTCTATACGCGCAAGCGGGTTCCCGAGGAATGGTTGACCACGCAGTGGCTGTTGTCCCGGGTGTCAGCCAACGAGAAGGAAGCACGCAGGAAGTTGTATTCGTTCACCGTGGCGCGTATCGCGACGGAATGGGACCCCTTCAAAGAGGCATTGGGGGGTTATCTCCTGGGAACGGAGGAGTTTATCCGGAAGGTGAAGGGCGAAAAGGTGCCCCTGGGGCGGGACGGGTCGATCTCGCGTCTTCGGGAGGTCCAGAAGCACCAGGATCTGGGGGGTCTGAGAGCGCGGATCGCGCGGATCACGAAGGACGGCTGGCTGGCGGAACGCCTGCTGGCGTACCACTTGCGGAAGAACACGCCCATGCGGTTGAGGGAGATCGGCGAGGTCCTGGGTGGGATCGGGATCCACGCGGTCTGCAAGAAGGTGTCCCGGTTCGAGAAGGAAGCCCAAGGGCGAAAGGATTACGGGGCCGCGATCCGGGAACTGGAAAAGGCCTTAAATGTCTAATGTCCAGCCCTGACCCCTGATCCTGTCACGCAAGGGAACAGCGCGGCAGCGGGAATGAAAAGCGCTTTTGTGAAGCGGCCGCTTCCGTCAGCTTTCCGACCCTCTCGTCAAGACTCCGCCGGTCCTGAAACCAAATACCGATATCCGGTTTAATTTTCGCCGCCCGTTCTCGACGATGCCGAACGGCGATATGATTTCGTCAGGATGGTATCCGCCCGACCGGAGGACGACATGCGACGACTGGATCCGAAGAACTACATGAACGAGACCGAGAAGAAACCTGAGGCCGAAATGAAGGAAACGGAAGCGGCACCGAGACCACCGGAATACGAAGGTTATCGACACCCCGCGCTCAATTCGATGGAGTTCGTGGAGTTCATGAACAGCATTGATCCCTCCACGCTCCAGGTGAGCATCCGGGTCCCGGTTTCGAAGAAGAAGGAATAATGGTAAAGGGGTCAGGGCTCGACATTAGACATTTATGAAGGTGTCTGAAGGTGTCAGACTGACACCAAAGCATTTGACGTCGTCCTTCGGTCTATGAAGATCCCGTGGGTTAATAGGATTGTAAACCTACACGGGTTGGAGGTCAGCCGATACATTCACATGAATCCCGTGGAGGCCGGCTTGATCGAAAGGCCGGAGCTATATCCCCGGTCCAGCATGGGTGTCTATACGCGCAAGAAGAACACGCCCATGCGGTTGAGGGAGATCGGCGAGGTCCTGGGTGGGATCGGGATCCATGCGGTCTGCAAGAAGGTGTCCCGGTTCGAGAAGGAAGCCCGAGGGCGAAAGGATTACGGGGCCGCGATCCGGGAATTGGAAAAGGCCTTAAATGTCTAATGTCTAGCCCTGACCCCTAGTCCTAGTCCCTCAGGGGGCGAATTTCTGGATCCGGTCGTTGTTGTGGTCCACGATATAGAGATAACCGGAAGAGTCGGTCACGATGCCGTCCGGCCAGTCGAAGCAACCGGGACAGGTTCCGGTCTCACCGAAACGCGCCAGCAGGACGCCCGCCTGCGTGAATTTCAAGACCTGATCGTCGGAATAATCCGTGATCCAGATGTTGTCCGACGCGTCCAGATGGATCCCCAGAAGGCAACCGAAGGGAAGGGCGGCCGAATCCGTCCACTTGGCCAGGAAGGATCCCGTGGGCGAGAACTTCTGGACCTTGCTGCAATCGATCGTATAGACGTTGCCGGCACTGTCGGTGTCGAGGTCGGTGGAATAGCTGAACTGCCCGTCCCCCATCCCGGAAGAACCGAACTGGAAGAGATAGTTGCCGGTCAGGTCGAACGCCTGCACGCGGTCGTTTCCCGTGTCCGAGACGTAGATCGTGGCACCGTGGACGGCCATTCCGGCAGGGGCGTTGAACTGGCCGTTCCCGGCACCCGCGGTGCCCCACTGGGTGATCGAGACGCCCGCCGAGTTGTACTTGACGATCTTGTTGCCGTCGTAATCCGAGATGTAGATGTTGCCGGAGCCGTCCAGGGTGACGTCGTTGGGCAGGAACGGCAGGGCGATCTGCGAGAGGTAGGTCCCGTTCGAATCGATCTTCTTGATCCGGTCATTGAAGCCGTCGGCCACATAGAGGTTGTTCGACGGATCGATCGCCAGGCCGGTCGGGCCCCAGAAGGAATTGTTCCCGGTCCCCCAACTGCCGATGATCGTCACGGGCACATGGGGCGTGGGCGTCGGGGTGTCCGTGTTCACGGGGGAGGGTGTGTTCGTGGGGGTCGTGCTGGTGATGGGGGTGACCGTGGCCGAGGCGATGCCCGGGCAATACAGCGCCTGGGTCGTGTAGCGGACCTTCTGGCGGCTCATGCCGCTGATGTCGTTGGGGAGGGGCGGGACGGTCACGAAGTAGGTGCCGGCGTAGGATTCGTAATCGGACGTGATCTCGTATTGGTACGAACCCGAACCATTGATCTGGATGGCGATCCAAAAATAACCGCCCGGCAGGTAGACGTTCGGGGTCTTCAGGTAGTTCCAACCCGGGACGCTCGCCTGCCAAGCGGTTTCCAGGATCTTCGTGCCCGGGATGCCGTAGATGTCCGTGTACAAGCCCAGGCGGGTTTGACCACCGCCGTAGGAATAGGAGGAAAGGGCCCAGACGGTACCGGGCTCCGGCATGAAAACCTTGGAAGCCACCAGATACAAGTAGTTGGTGCCCTGGGATCCGGAGGGTGTCGTTTTTCCGAAATAGCCGGGCATCCCGCAGGGTGGCGTCAAGGTGGGAAGGGGTGTCGCGGTGAAGGTGGGGGTGATGGTGGCCGTCGGTGTCGGCGTGCAGGTGTATCCGAGGCCGTCGACGCAGGGTGTGAAAGAGGGAGTGGATGTGGCGGTCGGCGGCGGAGGGATCGGCGCCGAGGGGACCGACAATTTACGGTTGCAGCTGACGGCCGAAGCCGTGAGGAATAGAGCCCCGATCAGGAGGGTGAAACCGCCGCGAAGGGTTCCCTTCGCGGACCGAGTGATCCGATTCGGTTTGCGGGTGGGCATTTCTTTCCTCCTGAAATCGTTGACGGGAAAAACCCGTTACGATGCACAAACGGGATGACGAATCCCTCTCGGTGGAAACTCAAGAAAATCACCTTCGCATTGCAAGTGTGGCTTGAAAGGCAGTATACCACCCGATGCTATATCCCTCAAACTAACCGAGACGTATTGGATCAGGCCTCTCGAAGCCCTCCTTCCGGGTCGATCGATCCGCGGGTGGTAGGGCAACTCCAGGCGGAGGACAGCCGCGAAAACAAACACCCGGACGGCTTGTCCGTGGCGGGGGGTATCCTCTCCTTCGGAAACAGAAGGAGGGACCCATGAAGACCTTTGCCTTGATCCTCAACCTAATCCTGTTCGGACCCGTATTCGGCATCTTCCTCGGGGACCTCATCGCAACCCATTGGGGTTGGCCGACCCCGGATGCTTTCGCCCGGGCCTGGTTGGATGGGCTCGGCACCGCCTTCCTGGGGGTTTCGACCTCTCTGGTTGGTCTCTCAACCCTCTGGGGTGGGGGTCCCGTCCGACGGACCCTTCAAAACGGGTGTCTCATCATACTCGCCATTTTATGGGCGCAGCGCTTCGAGATGCTTCCAGAATTCGTGGATGAACCCCGCACGCTTCTCGTCGTCCTGGCCGTCACGGCCGTGAACTGGGTGGCCCTCTTCACGCCGGGGCCTGGATGCCCTCAGGTCCCCCGAGCCGGGGGGCGTTTCCCGAAAGGCGGGATCTGCAGGCCGTAGTCGAGGATGCGCTGGATGAGCTGGGGGAAGGAAATGCCGGCCTTCGCGGCGGCTGTCGCGATCTCGTCGTTCGTGGCGAGGCCCGGGTTCGGGTTCACCTCGAGAATGTAGAGTTCGTTGGCGGGGGTGAGCCGCAGGTCGAGGCGGGCGTATCCGTTGAGACCCAGGGCGCGGTAGGCCGTGCGGCTGATGGAGGCGATGCGCCTGCGGAGGTCATCGGGCAGGCCCTCCGCGAAGTCGTTGCGGATACCCCTCTCCTTGCGGTACTGGTCGTCCCACTTGGCCTTGAAGGTCGCGATGCGGGGCCGATCCTCCGCCAACTTGCCGAAGAACATCTCGCGGGCCGGTAGCACCGTCAGCCGAAGGTTGCCCAGAACGCCCGAATAGAGCTCTCGCCCCTCGATGTATTCCTCCACGTTCACGTCGGTCTTCAGGCTCTCGTGCAGGTACTTCACGCGCGCCCAGCAGGCCTCGCGGTCCTCCGCGAAGGAACTCTGCGAGATCCCGTCGGACCCCTCGAGTCCCAGGGGTTTCACGATGACAGGGAACTTCAGGTTCTTCAGGGACGCCCTGCGGTTGGACAGGGGGAGCGTGACCGAGCGCGGGACCTTGAGGTGGTGGGTGGCCAGCAGGCGCTGGGTGATCCCCTTGTGCCGGCAGAGGGAAAGGGCGTTCGAGCGGCATCCCGTGTAGGGGACGTTCAGGAGCTCCAAAAACCCCGCGAGGTTCGCCTCGTTGGCGCGGACGTTCGCGTAGGCCTCGGCGAGGTTGAAGACGATATCGGGGGGACGCCGTCGGATCTCCAGCAGGAGGGGACGGACCCGGTCGTGGATGCCGAAGGGCGTCACCTCGTGCCCGAGGCCCTTCAGGGCCTCCATCACCTCGCGCTCGCAGCGCCAGTCCTCGTCGCGGATGGAGGCGCCCCACACTTCGTCCTTGGCGGGACGGTAGGGGTAATCGAAAAGGACCAGGACCTTACGTGACCGGGCCATGGTCGTCCTTCTTGAACCTTCCGGTGAAGAGGTAATGGGTGGAGAGGGCCGCCAGGAGCGAGGCCAGGGCCACCAGGGCCGTCGACTCGTCGGGGGGGACACGAAGCTTGAGTTCCCGGGAGCGAACCGACAGGCGCGTCAACAGCCGGTTCACGATGACCTTGCGCTCCCGGGTGAAGTGGGAGACCTGGGCCAGGAGGGCCTTCCGGTGGCGGGCCAAGAACGAGGGGGCCGGGGCCCCTTCCGGGTGAACCTCCTTCTTCGCGAAGATGCGCGTGAGGTCGCGGTCGAAGAAACCGGGGTCGTCCTCGGCGTAGAGGCGGTGCCGTTCCTGGTAATGGCGTCGCAGGCGTTTGCGCATGCGCGAGACCGAATACGAGAAATCGGGCTTCGTGACCGGTGCCGCCCGGCTTCCGATCTCCTTCATCAGGACGTCCACGAACTCGAGTTTCCTCAGGGCGGGCCAGCCCCGGTAGGCCTGGCGCCAGGCGTCGCCAGGGGCGAGCCAGACCGCGAAGGTCTCGGCGAAATCCTCCTCCGGGTGGCTCTGGGCGTACCAGTTCTCGAGATGCCGGACAAAGTTCCGGCTGTAGGGATGGACGCGGTAGTAGTCGCGGTAGGGGGTCTTCGGCGACCCGAAGACGCGGCGCCAGTCACGGCGCCGGACCAGTTGGTAGGCGTGGCAGAGGGAGTGCCCGCACTCGTGGCGAAGCAGCTTGAGAGTCGAGGCCGGGCTCTCCCCGCCCTCGATCTCGAGCATCATCCTCTTCTCAATCTGCATGAGCCGGGGGTGGGCGAGATAGAAGGGGAGCGCGACAGTGGGGGAGCCGTCGGGGGAGAACCACTCGTCCCCGAGGTAGCAGGGCGGGCGGAAGACGAGGCCCCGGGTCTCCAGCTCACCGTAGAGGGCCTGGATCGCGCCCTCCAGGAAGGTGCCCTCGATGCGCAGTCCCAGTTCGGAAAAGCGCAGGTCGAGGATCTGATCGTCCGTCAGGTTGTCCAGGTCGGGGTGGGCGGATGGGGCCATGCGATGCTCCGGGTTTCAGCATAGCACGGGAGAGAGGGGAGGCTTCGGAAAGATGAAGGGGAGAACGGTGAGCGCCCGCTGATTTCGGGCCCGGATTCTTGACGTGTCGTGTGCGCCCGGTACAATCGGCGGGTCGTTCCATCCCGTTTTTCCGGAGTTCCCATGAAGAAGACGCTCGTCGCCGCCCTATTCGTCCTTTTGACCCTCGGCTTGAACACCTCCTGCAGCAAGGACGACGCGCCGCCCTCGGCCCCCTCGTCGCCTTCGGCCCCACCCGCGGCCACCTCGACCGCGACCCCGGTCTGCACGCCCCTCGGGATGCAGGATTTCATCGGGATCGCTTCCGGCGGATTGAACATGTTCTGGGCCTCGCGCATCGATCTTGCGGCCGACACCCGCATCGAGGCCGTCGAGGCTTGGACCCAGAACGTGAGCCGTGGCGGGCAGATCCGGATGGGCATCTATGCCCATGACAGCGGCAACAACAAGCCCTCCACATTGATCGTGGGTACGGACGCAGTCACCCCTTCCGCCGATTCCTGGAATCGCGTATACATCACGCCTCTCGTCCTCCCGGCCGGCAGTTATTGGGCCGCCGTCCTCAGCCAATACGTGACCATTTCCTGTCCGCCGGTCGCGACGGGCGCATGGGCCCCTGGGAGTTATTGGACCTCTGGCACCGCCTGGGGTCCCCTGCCGGCCGCTTTCCCCTCGGGATGGAGCGAGACCTATGGTCACAGCGTGGGACTGGTGGATTGCCCCGATCCCCCGACCGCGACCCCTACCCCGACCTTGAGCCCGACGCCGACGCCGACCTTCACCTGCCAGCCCGGCGCGTTCGGGGAATCCGTCGGGGGTGGCGCCTCCAACCTGGGCTCGGCCAGCACCTGGGCCAGCCCCTTCACCCTCGTGAGTGACGCGGCCGTCACGGCCATCCGGATGGGGACCTTCGCCGATGGGGTGATCCGCCTGGGCATCTATTCGGATTCGGCGTCGGCCCCGTCGGCTCTCCGAGCCTCCTCCGCCCTGGTACCCACGACGGCTGGATGGACCACGGTCGGCGTCGGCCCTGTGACCCTCTCGCCGGGCACCTATTGGCTGGCCATGAAGTATGACGCCAGCGGCACCAACACGACGTTCACGAGCAATCTTGGTTCCGGACTGGCGAAGAGCGCGAGCGGCGATTTCCCGGACCCCTGGGTGAACGCCAGCACCAGCAGTTCCTTCCACCTGACCATCGAGGCCCTCTACGACTGTCCGTGAAGCGTTGTCGAACGAAGCCCGCCGGGTTTACCGGCGGGCTTTTTTGTTGCCCGGATGGACCGGTTATCCGCGGCACCTCGGGATGGGGGTATAATCGGGTCAAGATCCCCAGCATGACCCCGGGTGGCGTCCCATGCCCGAAAGCGCGTTCCTCGCTCCCGCGAACCGCGCGGCCTTCCCCCGCGCTTCGCTTCGGCTCGCCCTGCTCCTCCTGCCGCTTCTTGCCACCCTGCTCGTCTACCTTCCCTCCCTCGACAATTCCTTCGCGTGGGATGACAAGTCGCTCGTCGTGAACAATCCGCGGATCCAGGTCCTGTCGGCGGAAAACGTCCGCTGGGCCTTCACCACGACCCTGGGCGGCAACTGGATGCCGCTGACCTGGCTGTCGTTCATGCTGGACCGACAGCTGGGCGGGCCGGGTCCCCGGGTCTTCCACGTCACCCAGATCGTCCTGCACATCCTCAACACGCTCCTGGTCCTTTTCCTCGTGCGGCGCCTTCTCGACCTCGGGGCTGTCGGGAAGGGTGCGACCTTCCGATGGCAGACCGCCTCCCTGACCGCGCTCCTCTTCGGCATCCATCCCATGCATGTCGAGTCCGTGGCCTGGATCTCGGAACGCAAGGATGTCCTCTATGCCTTCTTCTTCCTGGCCGCGATGCACCGGCACCTGGAGCCGAGACCGGAGGGGAAGAGGGGATACTTTCGCGACGCGGAGGTGCTTCTCCTCTTCGCACTGTCCCTGATGTCGAAGCCGATGGCGGTGACCCTGCCCCTGGTCCTGCTCCTCCTGGACTTCTGGCCGGCGGGAAACCGCCGGGAGGACGTGCGGCGGCGTCTCGCGACGTTCTATATCCCGGCCTTCCTCCTCTCGATCACCGTAGCGATCATGGCCGTCTGGGCCCAGGGCACCACGCAGGCCTACGGGATGACGGAGCCGCATTCCCCGGGCTTCCGGATCCTCCACGCATGCCGTTGCCTCCACTACTACCCGGCCAAGATGCTCGCGCCCTCGGGTCTTTCGGCGCTGGTGCCCTTTCCGGACACGACCGGTTGGCAGGGAATCGCGATGCTCCTGGGTTCGGCGGCGGGGGTTGCGCTTTTGACGGCGCTGGCCGTCCTCCGTCGCTCCCGCTGGCCGGCCTTCTCGGTGGCCTGGGGCTACCACGTCGTGACCCTGATCCCCGTCCTGGGGCTCGTCCAGGTGGGCGCCCAGGCCGCGGCGGACCGTTACACGTATCTGCCGGGTCTCGCGCTCCTGGCGGGTGCTTCCTGGGCGCTTCTTCGGGCGACGCGGTCCCGGCCTCTCCTCCAGGGAACGCTCGTGGTGGTGGTTGCCCTCGTCCTGGGCGCCGTCACGGTCCGGCAGACGGATTACTGGAGGGATTCGACGGCGATGTGGCAGAGGGTCGTGAGCGTGCACCCGGACCGGTCGGCTTTCGCGCACGAGAACCTGGCCGCGAACCTGATCGCCCGGGAACGCTTCGGGGAGGCCTTGCGGGAATACGATCGGGCCCTCGCGGTGGACCCCGCCTCCGCCCGGGCGAGTTCCGGCCGGGGAGCCGCGCTGCTGGCCCTGGGACGTCGGGAGGAGGCCGAAAGGGAACTGCAGAAGACCCTGCGGCTCGATCCCTCGGACCGGGAGGCGCGCAAGAACCTCTGGATGCTTCTCGGGGACCGCGGCGAGCGGGAGCAGGCGCTTGCCGTCATCCGCGAGGTCGTGCGGCTTGATCCACGGGACCGGGACGGCCGCCTTCGATTGGCCGCCTCGCTCTTCTCGTCGGGGCGGATCGGGGAGGCGGAAGAACAGTTCCGGGTCCTGATCGCGCTGGACCCCGGGGACGTGGACTCCCGGGTGAACCTGGGCGCGGCCCTTGCGAGGCAGGGTCGTTTCGAGGAGGCGGCCCGTGAATTCGACGAGGCCCGGCGCCTGCGGCCGGGGGACGGGGTGATCGAAAGCCGCTATGCCGAGGCCCTGAAACAGGCCGGAAAAAGCCCCTGATTCCGATCAAAATGAGGATGGAATAATCGATGCGCGAAACGTCTATATGTGAATATCATAAGCATCGTTAAGGGGATGAACCCATGACTCGTCTTCCCATCTTGTTCCTTCTTCTCGCCGTCCTTTGGACACCCCTGGCTTGCACGAGGCCGCCCCTGTCCCTCCCGGGTCGGACGGCCACGCCCACTCCGACCCCGACGGTTTTCATCGCTCCCGCGTTCACTGCGACCCCGACGAGCGCGCCCTGCGAACCGGTCGCGTACCGCGCCCTGGCCACCTATCCTTTCGTGCAGGGATACCGCGAGGTCCATAACCAGGAGGAACTGGATGCGCTCTGGGACGAGGCACCCTACGGCATCATCCCGGACCCCACCCCCGTCATCGAGGTCGATTTCACGACGGAGCGGATCGTGTCCCACGGGATCTACAGCCCGGATGGTTGCGTGCCCCGCTACAGTCTCGTGGGAATCTGCGAGGAGCCGGACCGCGTCGTGGTGACGGAGAGGGCGCTCATCCTGTATCCTTCTGCCAACGCCTGCTTCGGCACCTACATGTGCACGATGGCCATCGTCACCCAGAACCTGGTGGCCGCGATCCCGGCCTCCGACAAGCCGGTCGCGTGGAGGATCGAGTACGTCGAGACCTACGGCGAGGATTGCGCACCCCGCGCCGTTCCCGTCACGACCGTTTATGATGTCCCGCCCGGGGCTGGCGAGCCGATCACCATCCGCGTTTTTCCCGCGCTGACCCCCGAGCCGATCTGGACGCCCGTTCCCTGAGACGCGGGGCTTGATCCGGATCGACAGAACCGACAGGCTCGCACCGGTGTTTACCCCCGGACAACATCCCTTGCCGGATCCAGGCCGACATCCGATCTCCCGCCCTTATCATCCGTACTGCGGATCGTTTCATGGCGCGGTTCGGTCGTGATGGTGGACGCGCTCGGGATAAGGTGTATAAAATAGGTGCTGTTCAAGGTACCTTATAAAGGACCTATTGGAGGGGCTCGTGGAAGTGAAATTCTCCGAAGACGTCGTTCCCGTGACCACCCTGAAAGCCCATTCCGCCCGGTTGCTCCGGCAGGTTGCCGAGGGGAGGAGACCCATACTTCTCACAAGCCGTGGGCGTGGCGTGGCGGTCGTCCAGTCCCTCCAGACCTACGAGAAGCAGGCGGAGGAACTCCGGTTCATGCGTGCCGTGGTCGAAGGACTTCGCGACGTCGAGGAGGGCCGGGTCCGGACCCTCGCGGAAGCGAAAGCCCGCTTCGGGTCGAGATAGGATGGGCGGGAGAAAAGTCCGGGTTCTTCTGGCGGCCTCGGCTTACCGGGACCTGGAAGCCCTGCTTACCCACTACGAGGAACAGGGAGTTGCGAAGGCGGGTCAACGGTGGGCGGTCGAGATCCTGACCCGGATCGAGCGCATGGCGCGCCATCCGTCCTCGGGCAGGATCGTTCCCGAATTCGGCGTGGAATACCTGAGGGAATGGATCCACCCTCCCTTCCGGATCGTTTACAAGATGGATGCCGGTCAATGTTGGGTTATCCGCATCTGGAGGAGCGAACGGCTCCTGCGGATCGACACCTGACAGGTTGCCGAGCGTTCTTTCAAGGGGGCGACTTGCTCTACTTCGCCTATGCGCTGGACCTGGACCGCGACGACCTCGTGCGCTTCTGCACCGCCAAGAACTTCCCTCTCCCGCCCCTGATGAACGAGACCCCGGCCTTCCTTCCCGCCCACCGCCTCGTCTTCAACGGTTTCTCGCCCACCCGGCGGGCCGGCCTGGCGGGCATCGAGGAGACGGGGAAGGAGGAGGACCGCGTGTGGGGCGCCCTCTACGAGATGCCGGCCCCCTTCCTCAAGGTCCTCGACCTGCGGGAAGGGCCTTCCGGCGCCTACGAGCGCCGGGACGTGAAGGTCACGCCCAGGGACGGGAAGACGCCCCTCGCGGCCGTGACCTACGCCGTCGCGAAGAACCGCGTGATCGACCGACCCGTGGCCCCGGCGCCGGGATACCTGGCCCTCATCGTGAGGAACGCCAAGCGGCTCTCCTTCCCGCCGGAGTACATCCGATACCTGGAAAGCGTGCCCACCCACCGCCTTTGAGAAAGGTGCACCGCGGTTCCGGCGAAAGGAGAGGTGTCGCGTCGAACCGTGCCGTATAATAGGAAAGTCCCCATCCCCGAGGAAAGCCGGGCCCTGAGTGCAATGGACAAGATCGACTACCCGACGGAACTGAACCGCATCTTCGCGGAGTATGCGTCGTTCTTCGACCTCCCGATCCGCACGATCGATGGCCGGGCCGAGGCCTATACGAAACTGCCCCGCAGCCTCTTCTCGCACCTCATGCTGAAGGAGGCCCACCTCCTGGACCTCCTCAAGAAGGGGACCCTTTCCCTCCGGGAACTGCGGGAGGATTGCGACGCCTTCAAGGAGATTGCCGAGGGTGATTTCAAGGGCATGGACCGGCCGAAGGTCTGCCTCGAGGTCGCCGGCATCCCGAAGGCCCGCTGGCCGCTTTACCTGCCGACGGACGCGAAGGAGGAGCCGCCGCCGAGCCTGGGGGAGATCGAGTTCGCGAAGGAGCCGCTCCCCGAGGTCCCGGTTTCGGGCCGCCGCCGTTTCCTGCCGCACATCCTCTGGGGGGCGGGCGTTCTCTTCGCCTTCCTGGCCGGCTTCTTCATCAACCACCTTTCCACCGGGAAGAACGCGGCCCCGCCGCCTCCCCCGCCCGTTCCCGTAGTGACCGACACCCCGACGGAAACGGCCACGTCGACGCCCACCGACGTCCCGACCGCGACGGCCACATCCACGCCCCGCCCGAAGCCGAAACCCAAGCCGAAGCCCAAGGCGACTTCCACACCGACCGTCACGCGCCCGGCCGTGGTCGCCACCCCGCCCTCCCCCGAGGAGGACGAGGGCATCTACACCGAATAGCGCGCCCGCCTTATCTGAAGTTCCTTCCTGCCGATTAACCCGATATCCACACGATGCATAGGGCGGGTTTTCCTTCCCCCGCAATAGAGCGTCCGGGGAAATCCCTTTATTCCATGCGGGTTCGAAGTGGCGGGCCGGGGGGATTGCTATCTTCCGGCCGATGTTCCATATAGGAAGGGATAACGGGAGGGAACCCATGAGCGAGCTCATCGAGAACGCGAGACAACGCCGTGAAATCCTCAAGCACATGATCCGCCAGCTCCACGACGGACAGGCCCCGGAACAGGTGAAGACCCAGCTCGCGCGGATGCTGGGCCGGGTGCCCTACGAAGAGGTCGTGGCGGTCGAGCAGGAACTGATCGCCGAGGGCCTGCCGATGGAGGAGATCCAGGCGCTCTGCGACATCCACCATCGCGCCCTGGAAGGGGCGATCGACACCTCCCAGGCGCCGGCGGTCCCGCCGGGGCATCCGGCCCACACCTTCACAAGGGAGAACGAGGCCCTTGGGGGGATCCTGCAGGAACTGGAGAAGGCCGCCGCCGAGGTGGAGGCCCTTCCCCCGGAGGCGGACGCGACCGAGCCGATGACGGTCGTCCGGGGCCGCTTCAACGACCTGCGGGACGTCGAGAAGCATTACCTGCGCAAGGAGAACCTGCTTTTCCCCTTCCTCGAGAAGCACGGCATCACCGGGCCGTCCCAGGTCATGTGGGGCAAACACGACGAGGCGCGGAAACTCCTGAAGTCCGCCGACGAGGCGCTCGCGGCCGCAACCGTCTGGAAAGGCGCCGACGCGCAAGGCATCCTGCGCCTGCTGGTCCGCCCGGCGGCGAGGGCCGTCTCCGAGATGATCCTGAAGGAGGAGCAGATCCTCCTGCCCATGAGCCGGGATACCCTCACCGAGGGGGAGTGGGCCGAGGTGCACCGGCAATCCCCCGAGATCGGGTTCTGCCTCGTCGATCCGTCGGAGGAGTGGCATCCCGCCCCCGAGGCGGGTTCCGCGGCATCGAACCCGGGCTCGGGCCGGGTTGTCCTGCCTTCGGGAAGCTTCTCGGCGGAGGAACTCACGGTCGTCCTCAACACCATCCCCTTCGACATGACCTTCGTGGACCGTGACGACCGGGTGCGGTACTTCAGCCAGGGACGCGAGCGCATCTTCTCGCGGAACCGGGCCATCCTGGGGCGCCGCGTGCAGAACTGCCATCCCCCGCACAGCGTGAAGACGGTCGAGCGCATCCTCGAGGACTTCAAGTCCGGCCGCGAGTCCCGCGCGGCCTTCTGGATCACGATGAAGGGACGCTTCATCCACATCGAGTATTTCGCGCTGAGGGGGGCGGACGGCGGGTACCTGGGATGCCTGGAGGTGAGCCAGGACCTCACGGAGAAGCGGACTCTGACCGGAGAACAGCGACTTCTGAACTACGGCGGGAATGGCAAGGTTCACCACGATGGACCTTCCCGGCCTCGCCAAGACTAGGCTGAGGCGGGCGGTTCCGGAATTCGAGGATGAGTGTGACCGCAGGAAAAGCCTTGCCGACAGGAATGAACCGATCAAAACATCCCCTCATCCATCATTCATCGCATAACATGCTCGAATGATTGCCCTCCCCCGCATGCGGGGGAGGGAACAAGGGAGAGGGGGTTGTTTCTGCGGTTTTCGACACTCTCTTTGAACGAATAGGTATCACGTTTGAAAAGGGGTGCAACATGAGTTGTGCGGGCGGCTGCGGTTTCACGATCGACAAGGACACGACGTTGGGGACGCTCCTTTCCGAATACCCCGCGGTCGAGTCGGCCCTGAGGGACCTGGCGTCCTCCCTGTCGGCCCTCGACAATCCCTTGACCCGGAAATTCCTTCTCGAATCGGTCACGCTGGGGAATCTGGCGGACGGAGAGGGTGTTCCGCTCGAGACCGTGATCGGGCGGGTTCGCCACGCCGCCGGGCTTGCACCCGAGGCCCTGGGCGGCGGGGCAGGGGATCGTCCCGAATGGGCGCGGGACGGGAACGCCGCCGTGACCCTCGACGCCCGTGAGATGCTCGCCCGAGGCGAGCACCCCCTCTCGGCGGTCCTGCAGGGCACGTCCGACCTGCCCCCGGGCGGCGTGTTCCTGCTTGTCGCGCCCTTCCTGCCCTCTCCCCTCATCGAACGGGTCACTGCCCGGGGGTTCGAGGCCTTCTCCGTGGAGGAGGAACCGGGTTGCGTGAAGAACTTCTTCCGCAGGATTTGAGGCGGCTTTCGGCGGTCCGCTCCCGAGAGACCGGGGTTGTGGTAACCTAAGGGCATGACCGGCGCCCGGAAGGGTGCCCGATCCCCCCCAAGAGCGGAAGCCCACCGTGCCGAGAAACATCCGGAAGAAGCCCAGAGGGAAGGCGAAAACCTCGCCTGCGGCGGTCCCTCCACCGCCGACCGCCGAATCCTCCCGCGCGCTTTGGGCCGCGGGGACAGGACTCCTGCTCCTCACCGCGGGTTTTTTGACCCTCAAGACCATGCACCGATGGCTTCCCGGGTTGGGGACCTGGGAGCCGCCGGACCTTTCCCTCATCGGCTCCGCGGGACTCCTGTTCCTCGTCGGCGCCTTCTCCCGTCTGAAGACGCGGCCCGACCCGGGCATGGGCGTCCTTGCGACCCGTCTCCTCCTGCTTCTCATTCTCGCGGCGGGCACCTACCTGCGCATCCACCCCCTGCACGACCCCAATCCGCTCTGGTCGGAGGATTACGGCTTGAGCCTCCTGGACGGGAGGGCCGCGCTGGATTTCTCAGACCAGCGGTTTCTCATCCATTACTACGGCTCCCGCGCGCCCTTCATCCCCTACCTCACCACGCTGGGATACGCGCTCTTCCCGGGGCTTTCCTCCATCGTCCTGCAGAAGCTTTTGTGGGCCGCGGTGGACGCCCTGGCCGTCTGGGTGCATTACCTCCTGGGCCGCGAGGTCGGGGGGCGTCGGGTGGGCTTGATCCTGGCGGCGGGCCTGGCCCTCTCGAAACCGGTGCTCGTGAACTGCGTGAGCGCGCAGGTGCTGGTTTCGACACCCCTGGCTTTGGGGACTGTCCTCCTTTTCACCTTCCGGTTCCTGAAAAAGCCCGACGCGGTGCACGCGCTTTACTGGGCCGCCTCGCTGGCCTTCGCGGCCACCTGCTACAGCACGGTCCGCGCCTACCTGGGGTGGATCCCGGTGGCGGTCGTCCTCCTTCTCACCCGAGAGGCGGGATGCCGGCTCTTCGGAGCGGGCGTGGTGGCGGTCTGGACCTACGCCTTCGTGCAGACGAGTCTCTATCGTCCCGGGGGCGGGGGTTTCCTCACCCCGCTCAACCTCCTGGTCTCGGTGCTGGCGGCCGCCCTGCTCGTCCTGGGTCTTCTGGGCCTGAAATCCCGCGAGCGATGTCCGCGCGAGACCGGGTCCCTGACGCTGGGCCTTCTGGCGGCGGGCCTCTTGATGTCGCCGCTCCTGCTCCATCCCGAATGGAACAGCCATTCGCACGGCGCGTCGGTCTTCAACCTCCAGCATCCCTTCACTCCCGCGGGGGGTCATACCGTGGAGTTCTGGCTCGGTAAGCTGAGGACGGACCTGGCCGCGCTCTTCCACCGGTTCCCGGACCGGTGGGACATGGGGCTTCCCGACGAGGCGTTCTTCGGCATCCATTCGGTCCCTCTCGTGGCGGCGGGCCTCGCCTGGGCCTTCACGCGCCGGGGGCTCGTCGCCTTCCTTCTCCTGGGCTCGGCTTTCGCCGGGCTCGCGCCGCACGTGCTCTCCTACGATTCCCACACGGGGCGGCTCATGGGCGTGGTGACGCCGCTCCTGCTCCTGGGCGCCCTGGCCTGGGAGGACCTCCTTCGGGCCCTTCAAAGCCGCGGCCGCGCCTGGGGTCGCCTCGGAGTCGCGCTTTTGTTCCTTTGGGCGGGAACGAGTTTTTGGGTCCTCCAATACCGCTTCCTGAGGGAACTGCCCCGGCATCCCAACCGGGAGGCCTTCGTCTTCAACTCCATCCGAGGCGACTTGGTCCGATACAGGACCTACCTCCTGCCCCATGAGAATCTCCCGCCGCTGTGGATCCTGGATCCGATGGTGGACGTTTCCGGCGACCTGTTTCTCTGCCGCCTGGAGGGCAACGACGTGCCGGAGGGTCCTGACGGTCACGTGCCCGACGTGGTGGTCTTCTTCCACGGAACCGACCGCAGGGCCAAGAGGCGCATGACGCGGGAATACCCGAAGGGGGAACTCCGCGAGATCCGACGGGAGGACCATCCCGCGGACGAGCCGCCCAACCTCTACCGTTTCCAGATCCCCGGGGATTCCCTGGGCAGGTCCCGTCGCGCCCTTTTCCGCCGCTTGCGCGTGGAGGCGGGATCCTGGTCGCGGCGATTCTTCTCCCGGCGCTTCGGGCTCGGTTACGGGGTGGTGCTGGCCGAGGAATGGGTGACGGAACCCCTTCAGGGCGCACCCGGCGAGATGGGCGACCACGTGGCCGTGACGAAAGGCGCTTTTCGGGCACCCGTCGCCGGGACCTATCGGTTCCGCGCGGAGGGGAACAACTACGCCGTCCTCCGGATCGCCGGGAAGAAGGCCCTCGATTATCGGCCCGGCGAAGACGGCTTCGGGGATGCGACGGGAAGCGTCCGGCTCGCGGCAGGGGAGCATCCGGCTGAACTTCGGACCCTCTTCAGGGCCGGTCCGGAGGTGCCCCGGATCCACGTGGTCTTCCCCGGCGAGAAACGGGAGCGGCTATTCGGTTCTTTGGAGTGACCAGCCGCTACCCTCGCGGGGTGTTGGAAAAGCACGTTCGACATCCCGCTGATCGATCCACTTAACGGCATGACACAAAGCGCCCCTCACCCATCATTCTTCGCGAAATACATGCTCGAATGATTGCCCTCTCCCGCAAGGGGAGAGGGAGGTTGATTTTGAGATGGGATTCGAGTGATTTCAAAGGGTTCAGACTTGAGTCGTCTTGAAAGT
This sequence comes from uncultured bacterium, assembly GCA_964529445.1. Lineage (GTDB taxonomy): Bacteria > Oederibacteriota > Muellerivitia > Muellerivitales > Muellerivitaceae > CAZGWJ01. The sequence goes on along the minus strand of CAZGWJ010000007.1, from coordinate 23,653 downwards.
CGACGGGAGTGAGCTGGATTTCCGCGTATCCTTCGTGGTAGGAATATCCCCGCCCCGCGAGGGGCTATCCCCATTGACCCAGGAGGACAGGACTATGCAACCGAGCCGAATCATCATGCCGATGCTGTTTCTTCTGTTATTGTCCACGGGCGATGCCGCCGCCGGCTGGCGCGTCGAGGCCGAGACCGGCTGGGTCTTCCCGGCCCTGAACGACGTGAGAAGCCCCGGCACGACCGGGACCTTCCTTTCGCTGGTCGATGACCTGCACGCGCCTTCCGCTCCCTACTTCCGGGTCCAGGCCGTGGCGTCCCTGGGGAAGAAACAGTCCCTGCGCCTGATGGCCGCGCCCCTTCGCCTCGTCTCCCGCGGGACCCTTCCCCGGGACACCGTCTTCGAGGGCGCCTTCCTCCCGGCGGGGACCCCCGCCGAGGCCTATTACCGATTCGATTCGTACCGGGCCACCTGGCGATACAGCTTCCGCCGGAGCGATTCGTTCGAGTTCGCCGGAGGCCTCACGGCCAAGGTGCGGGACGCGGAGATCGCGCTCACGGGCGCTTCGTCGGGGGTCAAGACCAACACGGGTTTCGTCCCGCTCCTGCACATCCTCCTCGACTGGAAACCGGGCGCGGGGAAGACCGGCCTGCTCCTCGAGGCCGATGCCGCGGCCGCCCCGCAGGGAAGGGCCGAGGACGTGCTGGTGGCCTTGACGCGGGAATTGCGGCCGGGCGTTTCGGGCCGCATCGGGTACCGGATGCTGGAGGGCGGGGCGGACAACCCCGAGGTCTACACCTTCGCGTGGCTGCATTACGCGGTCTTGGGGCTTTCGGTGGATTTATAAGGGCTTTCCCGATCATCGGGATTGGTCGACGTCATGGTGCGGGCTTTTCAGGGTGGTATGCTTGAAAGCAGACCCCATTGAAAGGCACTGAAATGCGTATTTCCAGATCCCTGCAGCTCGTCTTGGCCCTGGCAGTTCTGGCGTGCATGGTCTCTTGCGGCAAATCGAAGTCCCCGGCCTCGCCCTCTCCGGCGCCACCGGCACCGACGGCCACTTTCACGGTGACGTCCACGGACACGGCCATCGGGCATTGCGGCGAGATCTCCTATACCTGTACGCCCACCTTTACCCCAACCGAGACCTTCACGCCCACGCCCACCCCCACAAGGACTCCCACGGTGACGAGGACCGTCACCCACACGGCGACCATCACCCTCTCGCCGACGGACACCTTCACGCCCACTTGGACGGGCACACCCACCGACACGGGGACTCCGACCTGGACGCGAACCGCGACGCCTTCCCCGACCGAGACCCGTACTCCGACGCACACCGCCACTTTCACGGCCACCCATACCGCCACCCCGACGCAGACCCCCACCTTCACGGGTCACTGCGGTTCGACGGCCTTCACCTGCACCCTGTCCCCGACGAGGACGTTCACGCCGCTCTACACCCCAACACGCACCCTGAGCCCCACCCGGACGCCGACCCTGGTCTTCAACTCCTCGATCTATCTTTCCACCGAATGGATGGTGACGCTCAACAAGGACGTGTATGTGTCGACGCCGGTGGCCTGTTGCGCGGGAGGCGGTACGGAACCCTATTACTACGTGGTCGGGTCGCTGGCCAACGGCGCACCGCCCCTGGGCACCGTCGTGGACCTGAACGGCAACCTCACCGGTACGCCCTCCAGCGTCGGCCGGTACAACTTCGATGTGTGCGCCGTGGACCTCGGTGGCCGTTACAACTGCGAACCCACCACGGTGAACGTCCTGTACGTGACGATCACCGCCGTGAACCAGTCCTTGAGCGGTGATTGGTCCGCGCCCGTCCCGGGGAACTGTGGGGCCTACGCCACCTACGAGTACCTGGATGTCACCCTGAACGGGACGGCCGCGGGACCGGTGAGCACGATGATCGACATCTATCAGGGAAATGCCACGAACTACTCCGCCCCGGGGTGGACCCAGGTGCCCGGGTATGCATACCGCTTCCAGCGGCTTACGGGACAGCCGGAATCGGTCAACTTCTCGGTGCAGTACACCTATTGGCTGACCTACTGCAATTCGGAAGCCGACACGGTCTATGCGCAGGCGGGATTGGACGGCGGTTGGATCATCGGGGAAAAACCGGTCACCATGCAGTGGATACCGCTGTGGTAAAGACCATGTGGAATGGGTAGAGACTGTCAAAAACGGACAGACGCTCGTGACCCCATCACGCCTGCCCTTTCCCGTGAACGGGCGAGGGAAATGCGGCCGGGCGTTTCGGGCCGCATCGGTTACCGGATGCCGGAGGGCGGGGCGGACAATCCCGAGGTCTACATCTTCGCTTGGCTGCATTACCTCGTCGCGGGGCTCGCGATCGACCTGTGAGGGCCGGGCGACTTGACGTTCCGAATACCAAGGAGTAAGATAACTTTACTTCTTGGAGGTGTCCCTTGGCCCGCTTGGCGAAACTCAGCTCAAAAAACCAGATCACCCTGCCCGTGGAGGTCCTCAAGGGGTTCCCGGACATCGACTATTTCAAGGTGGGGGTCGAGAACGACTCGATCGTCCTGAAACCCCTGCGGGCCATGGAAGCGCCATCACCCCTGGAGGAAGCCCGCGCCAGCTTCAAGGCCAAAGGATTCAATGAGGACACCATCAAAGCTGCGGTGCGATGGGCCCGAAAGGCCAAGCGTTGAAGGTCGTCCTCGACACGAATGTCGTCGTTTCCGCTCTCTTGTATGAAGGTCCCACTCGTCGCCTGGTCGATCTCTGGAAGACCGGTCGGATCGGTCCGGTGGCCACCCAAACCATGCTGGACGAATATGCCCGGGTCCTTCAGTATCCGAAATTCGGTCATGCTCCCGAACAGGTCGCCGGGATCCTTCAGGACGGGTTGCTACCCTGGTTGGGCAGGGTCGAGGAATGGAAGGGCCGCCTTTCGCATCCGAGTCGGGATCCGGACGATGAGGTGTTCCTTCGGGCCGCATTGGGCTCCAGGGCGTTGAACCTGATCAGTGGGGACCCCCATTTGCTGGAGTTACAGGGTCACTATCCGTTCAGGATCCTGACGCCCAGAGCCTTCCTGGCCGAATGGGAACGATCCCGATGAAGGGAACGAGTCATCGGACATGCTTCCTGGCGGCCTTGCCGGCGTTGGCCGCCGTCCTCTTCTATCTTCCCGCCCTCGGCAACGGTTGGGCCTGGGACGACCGCCAGCGCATCCTCGAGGCCCTGCCGATCCGTTCCCTTGACGGTCACCTCCTCTCATGGGCCTTCACGACCCTCTCGGGCAGTTACTGGATGCCGCTCACCTGGATCTCCTTCGCCCTCGACTGGAAACTGGGCGGGGGTTCCCCCCTCGCCTTCCACCTGACCAACGTCCTGCTCCACGCGGTCAACAGCGTACTGGTCCTCCTCCTGGCCCGGGCGCTGTTCTCGGCGGGCCGCGGTCCTTCGGGCGAGCGGCCCTGGGAGGGAACCGCCGCGCTTCTTTCGGGACTTCTTTTCGCCGTTCATCCGCTCCACGTCGAGTCGGTGGCCTGGGCCACCGAGCGCAAGGACGTCCTCTATGCCTTCTTCACCCTCGCGGCCCTGGTCCTTTACATCGACCGGACGGGGAGTGCGGCGCGCCAGCGTCTCCGCTACGCCTTCGTGCTCCTGCTCTTCGCCTTTTCCCTGATGTCGAAACCCATGGCGGTGACCCTGCCCTTCGTCCTGATCCTCCTGGACTTCTGGCCCCTCGGACGCCTGGGGCGGCCCCTCGCGCGGGTGCTCCTGGAGAAGATCCCCTTCCTCCTCCTGGCCGTTCCCGTGGCCTGGATCACGTTGAAGGCGCCGGCCCACCTGAACTCCGCCTTCCTCATCGGGGAGTTGTCCTGGCCCTTCCGGATCGGCCTGGCTTTCCGGAACCTGGCCTTCTACGCGTGGAAAACGATCCTGCCGATCGACCTCTCGCCTTTCTACCCGATCCCCCGGGATCTCGATGCCCTCTGGTGGGGGATGGTCGTGGCGGGCGTTCTCGGGGCGGGGGCGATGACCGGGGCCGCCTGGCGTTTCCGGAAGGAGCGGCCCTTCCTGGCCGTCGGCTGGGGTTTCTACGCGGTGACGCTCGCGCCCGTGGTCGGTCTCGTGCAGGCGGGAGCCCACGCCGCGGCGGATCGCTTCATGTACCTGCCGATCCTCGCGTTTCTCCTGCCGTTCTCAGCCCTGCTCGCGCGCTTCGGCTCCGGAAAGCCCAGGTTCCTCGCGGCCCTCGCGGCGCTCCTGACGCTCACGCTCGGGGCGGCGGCGGCTCGGCAAAGCGGCGTCTGGAAGGACTCCCTCACCGTGTACGAGCGCATCGTGGCGCTCCACCCGCAGGTGCCGAATTTCATCCGCTCGAACCTCGCCGCGGCCTACGCCGAGGCCGGGCGTCTCGAGGATGCCTTGAGGGAATACGAGAAGGCGTCGAACATCCCCCCGGCCCGGGCCCAGGCCCAGGCCCTGGCGGGCAAGGCCGCGGTGCTGGCCGACCTGGGGAGGGAAGCGGTGGCCGAACGGGTCCTGCGCGAGGCGCTCGAACTCGACCCGAACTGCACGCAGGCCCGAAGGAACCTCTGGGTCCTGTACGGGCGGGCGAAACGGTACGAGGAGGCGCTGGCGGAGATCCGGGTGGCGGTTCTCCTCGAACCGATGAACGTGGAGAACCGCGAGAAGACGGGCACGGTGCTGGAGCAGATGGGAAGGTGGGACGAGGCGGCCCGAGCCTTCGAGGAGGGCGCCCGGATCAGTCCCCGCGATCCCGTTTTCCGGGTGCGCCAGGGCGTGAATCACTTGAGGGCGAAGGAGCCGAAGGAAGCCCTCGCGGCCCTGGAGGCGGCCTATCGGCTGGACCCCGGCAACGCGGGACTTATGACCCTCATCGGGAAGGCGAGGGAAGAGGCCGGGATCGCCCCTTGAGGCGGCTCACCGGGCCGCGACCGCCGGGTTCAGGGCGGTGTCGGGGTATCGGTCGCGGTCGGGGTCAGGGTCGGCGACGGCGTGTCCGTGGGGGTGAAGGTGGGCGTGTGGGTGCAGTAGTAGGCCACGAACGGGATGACGGCCCCGCTGTTTTCCAGGATGGAAACCGGGAAAGAGGCCGGGAAAGAACCGTAGGGGAAATCAATCATGGCCGCAGACCGCGCGTTCCAGTCCGTGATGGGGTAGTAGGTTCCCGCGGCAGTGACCGGTATCTGGCGGGCCAGCCAGTAATAACCGGCCGGAACCGAAACATCGGGGATCTCGACCTCGTTCCAGCCGAGAGCGAGGGCGACCTGAACGCTCTGGCGCAGAAGGGTCGTGGGGGCCTGGGCGCCGGGGTCATCGGCATAGAGGGCCAATCGCATGGGACCCGCGCCGGTCATGTAGATGCCGAACTTCACGATGCGGGCGTCCTCGGGAAGCTGCCAGCGGGTTGCCACCAGGTTTCCGGCATTGCTTCCCAAGTTCGCCCCGGTCGTCGTGGAGCCGAAGGAGGCCGGACTCGGGCAGGGGGCGGGGTCGGTGGGGGTCGCGGTGGGCACCGGCCCGGAAGGTCCCGGGTTGGTGGGGGTTTCGGAATCCTTGCAGGCCAGCGGCAGGGTCGCGAGGAGGGGCAGGACGAGGAGCAAAGCGAAAAAGCGTCGGGTCTTCATGGAGGGCTCCGAAAAAAGGGATCAACAACTCCGGGATTCTACCTTTGGATTCCCGGAACGCCAAGCGAATGACACGAAAATCGGAGCACGTTCCCGTTGCGGTGCGGGATGTTCAACTTTGTTAGGATGGAAGACATGCGCAAGCGACCGGATGCCTCCCGCGGAACCGTCGCGGATCGTTTCCTTCCCGCGGAAGACCGTGCCGCCTGGGTCTCCCTCCTTCTTTTGCCGCTGTTGGCCTGGGCCGTCCTCTCCAACCCCCTCGCCCGCTACGCGGGCCCTTCCCTCACGCCACCCGCCCTTCCGGGCCTCCTGACGCCGATCCTTCTGATCGCAATGCTTGCGCTGTTCTTCCGGACCGCCCGACGGATGGCCGATCCACCCGCGCCTTTGCCCCAACCATCGGGGATCGTTACGGCCGGGGTCCTCGTCCTTCTCCTGGCGGTCGGGGCCTGGATGCGCTTGTCCCATTTCGATGAACCGCTCGGGCCCTTCTGGGGCGACAACGGCATGGAGATCATCGACGCCCTCAACATGCACGACCTGGGGCATTACCAGGTCCTCCTGAGCCCGGGAGCGCGGGAGCCGGGTTTCGCCTTCCTTGCCCAGCCCTTTTTCGTGCTGTTTCCCGACATGCCCCTCTACCAGGTCCAGCGGCTGGCCTCCGCCGCCATCGACCTGGCCGCGATCGCGGCCTTCTACCTCCTGGGATGCGCGGTGGGCGGGAGAAGGACGGGTCTTCTCGCGGCGGGGCTGGCGGCGGTCTCGCGGACCCTGGTGATGAAGGTGCTCCTGGGCCTGCGGATGGTGACCCTGCCGCTCGCGACGGCCCTGGCGCTCTGGGCCTTTTTCCGTGTCCTCGAGAGGCCGACGCGTGCTCGTTTCACGGTCTGGGCCGTGGTCCTGGCCGCGGGGGCCTACACCTTCACCTCCTTCCGCGCCCTGATGCCGTTCCTCATCCTGTCGCTCCTCCTGTGGATCCTGCAGGACCGGGGCGAAAGGGCGGCGGCGGTCCGGCACGCCTTCTGGGTGCCGGTTCAGGCGGCGGCGGTCCTGACGGTCTTCCTCTGGTCCTCCGGCCTTTTCGGCGAGCAATCCCGGGTCTGGGACCTCGCCCGTCCCCTGCCGCTCGCCGCACTCGCGGGGCTGTACGGTGCCTTCGTCCTGCATCTCGCGAAGACAGGGGGGTGGGTGACGAGAAGGAGGCTCATGCGGGAGTGGTTGTTGGCCGTGCCGCTGCTCCTTCTGCTGGCCGCGCCCATCCTCTCGCAGGGGTGGATCATCAACCACGCCTCGGGACAGCACATGGGCATCAAGACCCGGACGGGCAACCTGAGCCCGGAGGCGGCGATGCTCCACCTGGAGGCGGTTGCCCGGTCGGCGAAAACCCTGATCCTCGGCGGTGCGGACACCACGGACTACTCGGTCTCCGGCGACGCCTTCGTGGACGCGGCCACGGCCGTGATGCTCGCGCTGGGCGCCTGCTTCCTGGCGTCCCGCCCCTCGCGGAAAGCCCTCTTCCTTTTGGCCTGCGTCCCGGTCGGGGCCGCCGCGCATTTCCTCTCCTTCGAGCACCACAGCGGCAAACTGCTCGCGGCTTTTCCGCCCCTCGCGGTCCTGGCGGCCTGGGGCGCGGCCCGCTGGTGGGATGCGTTCCGCGCCCGCGTCCGGGGACCCTTGGGGGAGATCCTGCCCGCCCTCCTTCTCGCCCTCCTGCTCGCCTGGGGCGCCGTCACGAGCCACCGGCGCGCCTACGCCGAATGGTCGCTGGACGAGTCGCATTGGATGGTCGACACGCGCCTGGCCCGGCTTTCGTGGAAGGAGGCCGGGACCGCGCAGGTCTTCATCACGGATTTCGCCCGCTATCACGCCAGCAGTACGGCGCAGGACGCGCTCTCGGACGGCCGCGGCATCCGGCTCCTGCGGGAGGCGAACCGCATCGTGCTGAGGCCGGGGGTCGCGCCCCGCGACGTCGTGGTCCTTTACATGGAAAAGGACCGGGAGATCACGGACCGGATCCGACGCGAGTTTCCCCGTGCCGAGTGGAGCGAGGTCTTCCGGGGCGAGGTGAAAACCGCAGTGGAGGAGAGACCTCTTGCGCCCTTCTTCATCGGAAGGGTGCGCATCGCGGCGCGCGATCTTTCCGGGTCTTCCGGGCGGCTTTTCGAGACGGTGCGCGCGCCGGAGGACGGGTGGGTGTTGCGGCGCTACGACGGACGAAGCGGGATCGGTCGGGGCATCCTCCGCGGCGAGGAGTGGGTCCCGTCCTTGGCAACCCCGTTTCCGCAGGTCCCGGATCCGGTTTCACTCGGATGCGAGCGCACGATCCTCGTCGAGCGGGGCGGCCGGGTGGAGTTCCGGTCGGCACCCTCATCGGGGCGGGTGCTCCTGCGTGTGGACGGGAAGCGCGTTTTCCGGGCCGCCGCCGGGAAGAGAGGGCGCGGGAGCCTGGACCTGGAACCGGGGCTCCACCGACTCGAGATCCTCTCGAACGCGCCGGGCGGGGTGATGCCTCCGCCCTGTTCCTACCGGGAAAAGGGGCGGCCGTTGCGTCCGCTCTTCTGAAGGTCGGAAGCGTCCTTCGGGCCCGTTTTTTCGGATAGAATGGCCCATGCGAAATTCACCACGAATCCCCTGCCTTCTCATCCTTCTTTCAGCGAGTTTCCTCATGGCCCAGACCCCCGTTCCCGAATCCGCCCCCGTCGCCGGAGAGTCCGCTTACATGGAGGAGGGCCTGAAGGGAAGGACCGACATCCTCTTCTTTTCCGGCTTCGAATCCGATCCCTGGGAGACGGCCTGGGGCATGGCCTGGGGGCCTTCCCCTTCCTCCAACATCGAGATCGTTTCAGGAAAGAAGGCGTTCCTCGGGAATTCGCTCCGCGTTCGGTACCCGAAGGGTCTCATCGGGGGCGACAGCGCCTGCCAGTGGTACACGTCCTTCCCCAAGCTCGGGATCGAACCCCGCGACGAGGCGTATGTCCGGTATTACGTCCGGTTCGACCCGAAGTTCCAATTCGTGAAGGGCGGGAAACTTCCCGGTCTCGCGGGGGGGCAAGGCAACACGGGCGGGAAGATCCCTTCCGGGCGCGACGGATGGAGCGCGCGGCTCATGTGGCGCACCGACGGGCGCATCGTGCAATACGTGTACCATCCCGACCAGCCGGGAAAGTGGGGCGAGGATTTCCCCTGGACCCTGAAAGGCCAACCGGCCTTCTTCAAACCCGGCACATGGCATTGCGTCGAGACCTACGTGCGCATGAATACTCCCGGAAAAAAGGACGGAGTGCTTCGGTCCTGGCTGGACGGCGAGCTGGCGTTGGAAGTCACCTCGATCCGCTTCCGGGAGGTGCCGGAACTCTTGATCGACGCCTTCTACTTCTCGACCTTCTTCGGGGGAGGGGAGCCGGATTGGGCGCCTCCGAAGGACCAGTACGTGCAGTTCGATTCCTTCGTCATCGCCGAGGGACCGATCGGGCCTCTTCCTCCCCGCCAATAGCGCGTTTTCGGGCGTCCGATTTCCGTCCGGTTCCGCTTGGAAAAAGGGCTTGCCGGCCTTACCTTATCGTCTTGAACCGGGCCCCAAGGGCCTGATCCGGAGGGAACCATGCAGATCGCCAAGAGGATCCTGCTGTTCGGCGTCACGAACGTCCTGGTCATCACGACCATCGGCATCGTCATCCATGTGCTCGGGCTCGGTCATTACCTGACCGCCCAGGGCATCGACTACATGGCATTGCTCGTCCTGTGCACCGTGTGGGGCTTCGGGGGCGCCTTCATCTCCCTGCTCCTTTCCAAGACCATGGCGAAGTGGAGCGCGGGCGTGAAGGTCATCGATCCGAACACGCATGATCCCGACGGCCGGTGGCTGGTCCAGACCGTCCATCACCTGGCCCGCAAGGCCGGCATCGAAAAGATGCCCGAGGTGGGCTACTACGACAGCCCCGAGGTCAACGCCTTCGCGACCGGGGCCACCAAGAACGGCGCCCTCGTGGCCGTCTCGGCGGGACTCGTGCAGCGCATGAGCCGCGACCAGGTCGAGGGCGTGCTGGGGCATGAGATCGCCCACGTGGCCAACGGGGACATGGTGACCATGACCCTGGTGCAGGGCGTCATCAACGTCTTCGTGATGTTCCTGTCCCGCGTCATCGCCTTCCTGGTGGCGCAGAACTCCCGTTCCGAAAACCGTTACATGATCCAGTTCGCGGTGACGATGGTGCTCCAGGTCCTCCTGTCGTTTTTGGGCATGATGGTCGTGGCCGCGTTCAGCCGCTGGCGCGAGTTCCGGGCCGACGCGGGCGGCGCGTCCCTGGCGGGGAAGACCCGCATGATCTCGGCCCTCGAGGCCCTGCAGGAGGCCGTGAGACGCCGCGTGCCCCAGGAACCGGCCGGGTCGCTGGCCACCCTGAAGATCTCGGGGGGCGGCATGATGGCCCTCTTCTCGACCCATCCACCCCTGGAACAGCGCATCGCGCGGCTCAAGAAGTCCGGCATCCCTTCGGGATCGCCGTTCGTTCAATAAGAGGCTGTTCCAACCTTTGCCCTCGCCCCGAATGGTGAGCCATGTCGAATCCATTGCGGGAGAGGGTAGGGTGAGGGGAAGATCTCATTCCAGGAGACCTCCATGCCCCGTCAGAACATCAGCACCGGATCGAAGTGGGAACCCATCATCGGTTATTCGCGCGGCGTGAAGGTGGGCGACTACATCCACATGTCCGGCACCACCGCGACCGGTCCTGACGGCAAGATCGTGGGCCTCGGGGACCCGGCCGCCCAGACCCTCCAGACGATCCAGAACATCGAGAAGGCCCTCGCGCAGGCCGGGGCCGCCCTGAAGGACGTCGTGCGGACCCGCCTGTTCGTCACCGACATCAAGCAATGGGAGAAATACGCCCGAGCCCATGGCCAGGCCTTCGGCGAGATCCGCCCGGCCACGACGATCGTGGAAGTCTCGAAGCTGATCGATCCCGAAATGATGGTCGAGATCGAGGCGGACGCCTTCGTCGGCGGGGATCGATGACCTTCGGGGGGACCGCGCCCCTCGCGCCCGAGGAGTACCGTCGGCGGCTTCGGGAGATCTCCGCCATCCCACGGGTCTTCAAGGATCCCTTCCGGAAGGATCGCCCTCCCCTCGTCCGCTTGGAGAAGGGGCAGACGATCCTCCTTTGGAAGAACACCGGGTACAACAACTCCCTGCATCCGATCCTCTACCTGAGCCTGGAGCCCGCCGCGGATGGCACGCGATTCACCGGGCGGTTCGAGATCCATCCCCTCAACTTCTGGCTCCTGGCCCTCTGGTACCTCGTTCTCTTCTATATCCTGTTCTTCCAGGCCCCCGCTCCCGATGCCGACCCCGGCAGCGTCTTCCGCTTCGCCTTGAACACCGGCCTGGGACTCGGCGCGCCTTTCTTCGTGTGGGCGCTGGGGACCTTCCTGGCGAGGGGCGAGGAGGGTTTCGTCGCCGAGGCCGTTTGGGAGTGTTTCCGACGGTGACGGTTTCCCCGGCTTCCTGTCCGGTCTGCGGGAGCGGTCGCGGGATCCTTGAGATGGGGGACCGGAACTACCTCGATTGCCCCGCCTGCCTCTTCATGGCCCTCGATCCGGCCCAACGTCCCGGATCCCGGGAACAGAGGGACCGCTACCTGCTCCACGACAACAGCGCCGAAAGTCCCGGTTACCGGGAAATGCTCGACGAATTCCTGCGCTCCTGCGTCGATCCTTTCGTCCGGCCGCCGGGCCGGGCGCTCGATTTCGGGTGCGGTCCCCTCCCCGAAGGCGGGGTTCCCGTCCTTGTCGCGCTCCTCCGGGAACGGGGATTCGAGACGGATTTCCACGATCTCCACTTCGCCCCGGATCCCGCCTATCGATCGCGGTCCTACGACCTCATCACCCTCACGGAAGTGCTGGAGCATCTTCCGGAGCCCCTGGAGGTCCTCGGGGAATTGAAGTCGCGACTGACGGGGAAGGGACTTCTCGCCCTCTCGACGCGCTTCCACTCGCGAAAGGCCGCGGATTTCAGGGATTGGTGGTATCGACGGGACGTCACCCACGTTTCCTTCTTTGCACCGGAAACCCTGCGGCACATGGCGAGGAAACTGGGCCTGGAAGTCCTGCGGATCGACCCGGAGGGGGCTTGCGTCCTCGGGCTTCATTGATGGAAATCGCCGGTCTGGAAAGGCGACGACGCAGGGTCTTTCGGGGCGCTTGAAGGGGCGGCTTGTTTCTGGGAACATGGACGGGTTGCATCCATCACGCCCGCGATGACGGACGACAAGGAGAACACCGTGAGAGCGATCCTGATCCTCCTGCTCCTGGGGGTTTCCCCCCTGGCCTGGGCCCGGGGCGCCCAGACCACCGTGGTGAACCGGACGGCGTATTTCCCGGGAGGACCCGGGCACGTCATCGTCGTGCGCGGCCAGCAGGGCACGATCTCTCCCGTGGGCGCCCGCACCACGCGCATCACCTCGGGCAAGCGCAAGCTCACGAAACGGGAGATGGACGCCCTCCAGTCCAAGCTCCGGATCCCGAAGGGGAAGTTCGCCACCCACCAGACCTGGACCGTCATCTCCACCCGAAAAAAGCCGTTCTGAACATTCATTCCATCCCGAAGAAGCGAAGTCGCGAAGCGCGTCGAAGATTAGGCCTGTTAATGCCGCATTTCTTCATGGTATAAAGAATTCCCTGAATTCCACCTTGGCGTCTTCGTGCCTTCGTGGTGAATCCGGAGCTTTCAATGGCAGGGCAATCCCTTTCCTTCGGCAAGGATTTCGAGCGCCTGGTGGACCAGGCGTCACGCACGGCCGCCCTGCTGTGGCAGAAGGGGTGGGCCGAGCGGAACGCGGGCAACCTTTCCGTGAACGTCACCGAGCACGTGCCGGTCGAGGTGCCGCTGGGCCTTTTCCGTTTCATCGAGACGCCCGTGGAAGGGGAGGAACTGGCCGGGGAGAGCTTCCTGGTGACGGCTTCCGGCGCGCGGTTCCGGGACGTGGCCGACAATCCCGTCCGCTGGCTGGGCGTGGCGCGCGTTTCCAAGAAGCTGGACGGCTATTACCTGCTCTGGGGCGGCAAGGATTCGGACAACTTCCGGCCCACCTCGGAGTTGCCCACGCATTTCGCGGTGCACCGCCTCCTGCGGCAGAAGGGGGCCGGCCGCACGACCCTCCTCCACACGCACCCGGACGAACTCATCGCGCTCTCCCACCTGAAGGAATACCAGGACGAGGCGAAACTCAACCGTGCCCTTTGGGGCATGCTTCCCGAGGTGAAGATGTACGTGCCTTCGGGCCTGGGGTACGTGCCCTATCGCGCTCCCGGTTCGAGGGAATTGGCGGATGCCACGGTGGCGCTCTTCGGGAAGAACCGCACGGCGGTCCTCTGGGAGAAGCACGGAGCCTTGGCGCTGGGGAGGAACCCCCTGGACGCCTTCGACACGATCGACGTCCTCAATAAGGCCGCCACGGTGCGTTTGAAGTGTCTGATGGCGGGCGCGGAGCCGGAGGGGTTGGGTCCGGAGGCGATGGCCGAGCTGGAGAAGGCGTTCCCGCCGCCCGCAAACCTTTAGGATCCACCACGAAGGCACGAAGGCACCAAGAACGACTTCTTGGGCAGTGGGATCGGGGCGATGAAGCTTTTTTGAGTCGTCAAGGAAAAGATTGTCGCAAACCTTTAGGATCCACCACGAAGGCACGAAGGCACCAAGAACGACTTCTTGGGTGGCAGGATCAAGGCACCAAAGCCTTCCTTCGAGTCTTCGTGTCTTCGTGGTGAAAATGGGGTCATAAGGAGACGGTCATGCGTTCCGACATCGTGAAAAAAGGGTTCGAGAGGGCGGGGCACCGCGGCCTCATGAGGGCTTGCGGACTCTCCGACGCCGACATCAAAAAGCCGTTCATCGGCATCGCCAACTCCTACACCGACATCGTCCCGGGCCACGTGCACCTGCGGGGCCTGGCGGACATCGTCAAGGAATCCGTGCGCGAGGCGGGCGGCACGCCGCTCGAGTTCAACACCATCGCGGTCGACGACGGCATCGCCATGGGGCACCTCGGCATGCGCTACTCCCTCCCGAGCCGGGAGCTCATCGCCGACGCGGTGGAGACCATGTGCATGGCGCACGGCTTCGACGCCCTGGTGTGCCTGTCCAACTGCGACAAGATCACGCCCGGCATGCTCATGGCCGCCGTGCGGCTCAACATCCCCACGATCTTCGTGACGGGCGGGCCCATGAAGGCCGGCACGCTTCCCGACGGATCCTCCTCCGACCTCATCACCATCTTCGAGGGGGTGGGCAAGGTGCAGACGGGGCAGATGAGCGAGGAGGAACTCTCCCGCATCGAGGCCCTCTCCTGCCCCACGTGCGGATCCTGCGCCGGCATGTTCACGGCCAATTCCATGAACTGCCTGCTGGAGGCCGTCGGCATGGCGCTTCCCGGCAACGGCACCATCCTGGCCGTGGACCCGCGCCGCAAGGACCTCGTGCGCGAGGCGGGGAAACGCATCATGGACCTCCTGCAGAAGGACCTGAAGCCCCGCGACATCGTGACCGAAAAGTCGCTTGACAACGCCTTCGCTCTGGACATGGCCATGGGCGGGTCCACCAACACCGTCCTGCACGGGTTCGCCGTGGCCCGGGAGGCCGGGCTGAAGTATCCGTTGAAGCGGCTGAACGAGCTTTCCGCGAAGACGCCCTGCATCTGCAAGGTGTCGCCCTCGAAGCCGGACGTGCACATCGAGGACGTGGATCGCGCGGGGGGCATCTCCGCCATCCTCAAGGAGATCTCAAGGAAAAGCTTGTTGAGCCTCGAGTGTCCCACCGTGACCGGAAAGACCCTGGGCGAGAACATCCTGGACGCGAGGATCGCCGACCCGAACGTCATCCATCCCATCGACCGGCCCTTCACGCCGGACGGGGGGCTGGCCGTGCTGTTCGGCAACCTGGCCCCGGAGGGTGCCGTCATCAAGAGCGCGGGCGTGGATCCGTCCTGTTTCATCTTCGAGGGGCAGGCCCGCGTGTTCGATTCCCAGGACGAGTGCCTGGAGGCCCTTGGGAAACGCGAAGTGCGGCCCGGTGACGTGGTGGTCATCCGCTACGAGGGACCCAAGGGGGGTCCCGGGATGCCCGAGATGCTCTCACCGACTTCCATGATCAAGGGCCAGGGACTGGGCAAGACCGTGGCCCTCATCACCGACGGAAGGTTCTCGGGCGGCACGGCGGGGACCTGCCTGGGGCATATCAGCCCCGAGGCGGCCGAGGGTGGTCCCATCGCGCTGGTGAAGAACGGCGACCGCATCCGCATCGACATCCCGGCGCGCACCCTGACGTTGGTGGTGCCGGAAGCGGAACTGGCCAAACGCAAAGCCGCCTGGGTGAAGCCGAAGCCGAAGATCAACAGCGGGTGGCTGGGCCGCTATTGCCGCATGGTGACCTCGGCTTCCGAGGGTGCGGTCATGGCCAACCCGGAGGAGATCGGCCGCTAAGGGCAATGCGATAATTTGGAATGGGGAATTGAGGTAAAGGGCGGGGCCGGAAGGTTCCGCCCTTTTGTTTTCCGGATTGGACAAGGTTGTCCGGCCCGCTTTGAAGTGGGGCTGGATTCGAAGGGTCCTCCGGACTATCCTGTGCGAGAGATGAAAAGGGTCCTTGAAGGACTGCTTCAACGCCTGCCGAAAGGGGTCCGCGACTTCCTGGGGTCCTTGCGGCCGGATTGGCGTTCGCCCCGGGTGCAGAGGGCCGGGCTCGTCCTCTGCGTGGCGCTGGGGGCCCTGGCGGGGCTGGGAGGGTTCACCTTCCATTACGCGAGGGGCACCTCCTATATGACCAGCGACCCCAAGGCCTGCGTGAACTGCCATATCATGAACGAACAATACGATTCCTGGGAACGATCGAGCCACCACGCGGTGGCCACCTGCGTGGATTGCCACCTGCCCCACGCCTTCATTCCCAAGTGGATCGCCAAGGCGGAGAATGGGTACCACCATTCGAAGGCTTTCACGTTCCAGGATTTCCACGAGCCCATCCTGATCAAGAGCAAGAACTCGCGGATCCTGGAGGCGAGCTGCCTGCATTGCCACGCGGACATCACCCGCGCCATGCGGCCGCATCCCGGTTGGGGCCGGGAAGACCTTTCCTGCGTGCGCTGCCACCGGGACGTGGGCCACGGGGCGCCCCACTGAAGGATTAAGGAGAAGACCATGAGCGAAGGGAAGAACCTGATCCGTTTGTACGCCCTCGTCCTGGGCGGCACGATGCTGGGCGTATTGGGCGTGGCTCTTCTGCTCCTCAACATCAACACGCGCATGCAGG
Organism: uncultured bacterium; assembly: GCA_964529445.1. Classification (GTDB taxonomy): domain Bacteria; phylum Oederibacteriota; class Muellerivitia; order Muellerivitales; family Muellerivitaceae; genus CAZGWJ01. The sequence goes on along the minus strand of CAZGWJ010000007.1, from coordinate 7,711 downwards.
AGGCGAAGAATCCCTATCCGCGCGTGGTCGAGATCACGGACGAGACCGGGGACCCGGCCGTTTGGGGCAGGAACTTCCCGCTGGAATACGACGGATATCGCAGAACCGTCGACCAGGAGCGCACCAAGTACGGCGGAAGCGAGGCCCTGCCCCGCAAGGCCACGACGGACGATCCCCGCACGAAGGTCGCCCATTCGCGCCTCGACGAGGACCCCCGCCTGCGGGTCTTCTGGGACGGCTACGCCTTCGCGGAGGATTTCCGGGAGGAGCGGGGCCATGCCTACATGCTGGACGACCAGACCTTCACGCGGCGCCAGCAGGTCGCGAAGCAGCCGGGTACCTGCATGCATTGCCACGCCTCGGTGTACCTCCCCTACAAGAAGCTGGGCGACGGCGACCTTTTCAAGGGCTTCGACCGGATGAACCGGATGCCCTACATGGAGGCTCGCAAGCACGTCGAGCATCCCGTGGCCTGCATCGACTGTCATGACCCCGCATCCATGGAACTGCGCATCACCCGCCCCGCTTTCATGGAGGGCATGAAGGCCTTCAAGGCCTCCCAGGGCGTGAAGGACTACGATGTGAACCGGGACGCCACGCGCGCCGAGATGCGCTCCTTCGTGTGCGGGCAATGCCACGTGGAGTACTACTTCAAAGGCGAGGGCAAGCGCCTGACCTATCCCTGGCACAAGGGGCTCCAGATCGACCCGATTTACGCTTATTACGAGGAGACCGGGCATGCCGACTGGACGCACAAGCGCACGGGTGCGAAGGTCCTGAAGGCCCAGCATCCCGAGTTCGAGATGTGGAACCAGGGGATCCATTCCCGTTCAGGCGTGGCCTGCGCGGACTGCCACATGCCCTACAAGCGCGTCGGGGCCCTGAAGGTGAGCGAGCACCACGTGAGAAGCCCCATGCTCTCCGTTAACCGCTCTTGCCAGACCTGCCACAAGTGGCCCGAGGAGGAGCTCAAGGCCCGCGTGGAGCAGATCCAGGACCGCACCTATCGCAAGCGCGGCGAGGCCATGGACGCCGCCCTGGACCTTATCGGCGACCTGGAGAAGGCCGTGGGGCGGAAAATGCCGGACGAGAAGCTCGCCCAGGCCCGCGCTCACCAGCGCAAGGGCCAGTTCTACCTCGATTTCGTGGAAGCGGAGAACTCCATGGGCTTCCACGCCCCGCAGGAATCCATGCGCATCCTGGGGACGGCGGCCGAGGAGTTCCGGAAAGGGCAGGTGGCCCTCCGCGACGCCGGTTTCCGGCCCTGAGGATCCTGTGATGCGCAAGGTATGGAAGGCTGTCGCCTCCCTCGAGGCGTTCCTGGCGCTCTCGGCGATCCTGGCGGGCACCCTGGCGGTGGGGGCTTTCCGGGAGGAGGTCTCCTACGCCCATCCCGTCTTCGCGGGACTCGTTTCCATCTGGGTCCTCAACCTGGCCGTCTGCACGATCCGCAAGGGGCCCGTTCTTCCCGGGGCGGTCCTTCTCGTGCACCTCGCGGTCCTTCTGGTCGTGGCGGGCGGCGTCCTGACGGCGGTCGCGGGTCAACGGGGGCGGATGGTTTTGCGCACCGGGGATCCCGCGGCCGTCACGGCTCTCGACCGGGAAGGGCGCCCGGCCTTCGGCCTCCCCTTCGCCGTGCGACTCGACGATTTCCGCGTGGAGGTCGACCGGGACCCGGTGCACCGGCTGTCGTTGAGACATCCGGAGGAGGATTGGCACCGGACGCTGGAGGTGGCGCCGGGAACGGTCCAACCGGTCCCGGGGACCCGCTGGTCCCTTGCGATCGGACGCTTCATCCCCGATCTCGTGGTGGGGGCGAAGGGGGCCGAGAAGCGCTCGGAAAAACCCCGGAACCCGGCGCTCCAGGTGGCCTTCCTGGAGGATGGCGAACCCCGGGGCGGCGCCTGGCTCTTCGCCCATTTCCCGGGCCTGCACCAGGAGGAACTTCCCCTGGAAGCCGAGTACATTTACGAACCCGCCCCGGTGGGGCAATACGTCAGCCGCGTGACCCTCCTCGACGGCTCCGGACGGGAAGTGCGGGCGGCGGAGGTGAAGGTCAACCATCCCCTCCGGCATGGGGGCTTCACCCTCTACCAGGCCGCCTACGATCCGGAAGACGAAAAGGTGTCGGTGTTGGAGGCGTCGAAAGACCCCGGCGTGGCCGTGGTGTATGCGGGTTTCATCCTGCTGATGACCGGATTGACGCTCCACCTGTTCAGGAGGCGGCCGTGACCCACCCGGAAGTGAACGTGCCTTTCGCGCTGTACCTGGCCGCCCTGGCGTTTTCGGGCGCGGCCTATGTGGCGAACCGGCCCTTCTGGAGGCGCCTGGCATTGGGTTGGCTGGGGGCTGGGATCGCCGCCCAGACGATCCTCGTCGGTCTTCGTTGGGTCTCGGCGGGGCGGGCGCCCCTCTCCAACCAGTACGAGTCGCTTATCGTCTTGGCCTGGGCCGTGGCGGTCCTGTCGCTCGCCCTGGGAGGATCCTCCGCCCGGGAGCGCCTCACGCCCTGGGCCGCCGGGACCGCGGCGTTGGTCCTGGCGGCTGCGTCCCTCCTGGACCCTTCGATGCGTCCCCTCATGCCGGCCCTGCGTTCGAACTGGCTCTTCTACCACGTGCTGGCCGCCATGCTGGGCTACGGAGCGCTCACCGTGGGCGCCGCCCTGGCCCTGCCCGCCCTGAAGCGGGGCATCGAACCCGCCCGCGCGGCGGAACTCGATCGGATCCAGTACCGCGCCCTTTCCTTCGGATTCCTCCTGCTCACGGCGGGGATCCTGACGGGGTCCGTTTGGGCCCACGAGGCCTGGGGGGCCTATTGGCAATGGGACCCGAAGGAGACCTGGTCCCTCATCACGTGGCTCTGGTATGCCGCGGCCCTGCACCTCTGGCGGGGAAAGGGTTGGCGGGGTCGGCGATTCGCGTGGATGAACCTCGCCGGGTTCGCCGTGACGATGTTCACGTATTTCGGGGTCAACTACCTGATGAAGGGACTGCACGCCTACGCGCAGTGAGATGCCTGTCCGGAAAAACGAAGGGCGGGGCCTTTGGGCCCCGCCCTGTTGTCTTCAGGAAGGTTGTTCCTCGCCCCCGCGCGGTGAAGACGAGCAGGATGCTGCAGAAGTTTTTTGTGCAACCGGCTAGAGTTTCCCCGTCAGGAACGAATCGTAGGCCGCGAGGTCGATCAGTCCGTGGCCGGAAAAGTTGAAGACGATGACGCGCTTCTTCCCCTCCTTCTTGGCGGCTTCGGCCTCCCGGACGACCTGCGCGATCGCGTGATCGGTCTCGGGGGCCGGGATGATGCCCTCCGTGCGGGCCCATTGCACGCCCACCTCGAAGATCTCCTTCTGGCCCACGGAGGCCGCCTCGATGAGCCCGAGTTCCTTGGCGTGGGACACCGTGGGCGCCATGCCGTGGTAGCGCAGCCCCCCGGCGTGGATGGGAGGAGGCACGAAGTCGGCCCCCAGCGTGTACATCCACAGGAGGGGCGTCATGCCGGCCATGTCCCCGAAGTCGTAGCGCAGGTCGCCCTTCGTCAGGGAGGGGCAGGACTCCGGCTCGACCGCCACGATGCGGGTTTTCCTGCCGCTCTTCAGGTTCTGCTCGATGAAGGGGAACGCCAATCCGGCGAAGTTCGAGCCGCCGCCCGCACAACCGATGACCACGTCCGGGTATTCTCCCGCCAGCTCCATCTGCTTGAGCGCCTCCTGGCCGATGACCGACTGGTGGGTGCAGACGTGGTTCAGGACCGAACCCAGCGAATACTTGGTACCCGGGTTCTTGAAGGTGTCCTCAAGGGCCTCGGAGATCGCGATGCCGAGGGCCCCCGGGTGCTTGGGGTTCTCGGCGAGCAGTTTGCGGCCGAACTCCGTCTGGTCGCTCGGGGAGGGGAAGCAGGTGGCCCCCCAGGTTTGCATCATGAGTTTGCGGTAGGGCTTCTGGTGGAACGAGACGCTGACCATGTAGACGCGGCACTCGATACCGAAGAGCTTGCAGGCCAGGGCGAGGGAGGAACCCCATTGTCCCGCGCCGGTCTCGGTGGCGATGCGCGTGGTGCCGTCCTGCTTGTTGTAGTAGGCCTGGGCCACGGCCGTGTTGAGCTTGTGGGACCCGCCGGGGGAGACGCCCTCGTACTTGTAGTAGATGTGGGCGGGCGTGTCGAGTGCCTTCTCAAGGCGTACGGCTCGCAGGAGCGGGGTCGGCCGCCATAACTGGTAGATGTCGCGCACTTCGTCGGGGATGTCGATGCGGTTGTCGGGGGACATCTCCTGTTGGATAAGGCTCATCGGGAAGATCTTGGCCATGAGGTCCGGGGTGACGGGCTGTTTGGTACCCGGGTGCAGGGGAGGGGGCAGGGGTTTCGAGAAATCCGGGAGGATGTTGTACCACTGGGTCGGGATGTCCTTGGCGGTCAGGTCGAAGCGGGTGGGCGTGCTCATTTGTGTCTCCTCGGTGCAAAGATAAGGACCGGATTCTACCCGATGGCCGGGCGCTCCCAAAGGGCAAAAGAACCCGGCGAAAGTCCGAAAACAAAAGAAAAAGCCCGGCTCTCCTGGAGGAAAGCCGGGCTTTCGTGCTCGAGAGGCCTAGCGGGTATAGGTGCCCGAGAAGACGAGGTTTCTCGGGGTCTCGCCGTAGTCGCTCACGTAGGGGCCGAAGAGGTCGTACTTGTCACCCGCGTCGAACTGCCAGTTGCTGTTGGTGTCGTAGAAGGCGATGAGGTAGTACGAGTGGCCCGCCCCGGGCATGTGGGCCCAGTCGGCCAGCGAGTAGGGATCCCCGTTCCTGCAGATGCCGGTCCAGTTGCCGATGGAGGTGACGGGCGCGGCGCTCTGGTTGGTGGTGCCCACCCCGAGGGGCGAGCCGCCGTCACAGTCGGCCGTGCCGGCCCCCGTGTAGGTCACGGTCCCGGCGAAGCCGCCCAGGCGCCACGTGGTGTTGAAGGCCAGGTTGACGGTGGCGGAAGGGGAGCAGTTCACGGCGGTGCCGAAGTAGTTGGAGGAGTCGTTGTAGATCTCGTAGTAGTCCCCCGCGCCGATGCAGTTGGAGCAGTTCGGAAGGAGCCCGTTGGTCTTGTAGAACATCGAAATCGTGTTGTCCCCGCTCGACGCCCAGGCCAGGTAGGCCCCCCCGTTCGTGACGACCGAGGTGCTGGGATACATGCCACCGCCACCCCCGTAGGGTTGGGTCTGGATCAGGATGGGATGGGAGGCGTCCACCGGGCCCCCGGTGAAGCTCGCGGTGCCCGTGATGTAGTTGGCGCAATTCCAGCGGTTCGTGTCGCCGAAGGTGATGTCCTGGTTCACGACGCCGCCCGCCGTGTAGGAGCCGACATTGACGTAGGGCTCGCAGGCGTCGAGCTGCCAGTTGGAATTGGCATCCAGGTAGGCACGCAGGTAGTGGGTGCCGCTGCCGCCCATGATCATGATGTCGTAGCGGCTGTTGTTCACCGTGACCGCGGTGTCCCAGTCGTCCGGGGTCGTGTAGCCGCTGTCGGAGTAGGAGAGCACCCGCAGGGGGCTCGACTCGCTCACCGATCCGATGCCCGTGTAGTGGATGGTGCCGTACACGCCCGTGAAGAGGCAGGAGTTCCCGAAGGCGATGGTGCCCACGCCCGTGTTCCCGGGGCCGGCGACGTTGACGGCGGTGGCGGACCCGATGTCGCAGGTGCCGTTGTAGGCGATGTAGGGCCGCCCCACCATCGGGCCATTTTCGGTTTCCGGGCCGACCCAGGCCACCAGGTAGTACGAACCGGGGCCGGGGACGCCCACCTCGAAGGGGCTGTTGTTGACCTCCACCGGGACGGTCGTGCCGCTGTCCATGTCGGGCGAGACGAAGACCATCAAGGGGGTGTCGGCGTCGATGGTGTAGGACCCGCCCGTGTAGTTGAGGACGCCCGTGATGCGGTAGGCGGAGGTGAAGGTCGGGGTGGGCGTGGGCGGAGGCGTTGGGGTCCTCGTCCAGGTCGGGGTGGGGGTGGGGCTCGACGGGGTGGCCGTGGGCGTGAAGGCCACGCATCCGGGTCCCCAGACGCAGTTGCCGGAGAAGGTGAAGTCGTATTCCGGCGTTCCCAGGTTGGCGGTGTAGGAACCCAGTTCCTCGTACACCTCGCCGACATCCAGCATCCAGTTGCCGTTGAAGTCGAGGAAAGCCCTCAGGTTCCAGGTTCCGGCCGCCATGCCGAGTTGGTAGGAATACCCGTTTTCGCAGGCGCCGCCGCTGGACAGGTTCGTGTTGGGTTGCAGGGGATCGTAGGCCGTGATGCCCAGGTGCGGATCCCCCGGGTTACAGCCCAGACCGAAATCGGGGCCCGTGTAGGTCAGGGTGCCCTTGTAGCCGTAGGTCTTGTAGGTGTCGTCGAAGGACACGTTCAGGTTCGTCGGTCCCGAGATGTTGACGGCGTCGGCGGGAAGGGAAACCCCGGTGTCGTAATAGCGCAGGGGATTGCCCACCTGGTACCAGCATTGCGTGCAGATGCCGCCCGCCTGGTATTCCATGGACAGGGCGTAATCCGTGACGGCCGAGTTCACCGGCAGGACGTAGGAGCCGCCATTCGAGTAGACCAGGGCCGTGGCTACCGGCATGTTGTACATGTTCCGGTTGTCGAAGAGGCGCAGGACGATGGGATGGTTCCCGTCCACCGTGCCCGAGGTGTAGCTCGCCGTCCCGTAGAGGAAGTTCGCGTAGGTCTGCGTGGCGGTCGGCGTGGGGATGCCGCAGGAATTCTCGGTCCCGTTCAGGATGAGGTTCAGGGTGCCCGGTGTGAGGCCGCTTGCGAGAGGCCCCAGGATGGTGCAGGGGTCTCCCGGGTCCGGTTGTCCCCCCGTCTGCCAGGCGTTGCCGTTCTTGTCGAACCAGGCGCGCACGTAGTAGTTACCGGTCGCGGAAAGCTGCTCGGAGTTGAAGAGACTGAAGGTCCTGGGCGTGTTCGCGTAGCCCCGGCTCTCGATGGGGTCGGAGAAGTCGGTCGTGGAGGAAAGTTCGACGTACATCTGGTTGTTGTCATTGGGCTGGATCCCGGTGCCCGTATAGGAAAGGGTACCGCTGAAGCCGTAAAGGCGGCAGCCGGTGCGCGTGAAGTTCATGGTGATGGTGACGGGTGTAGCCCCGGTGTTGACGGGAGTGCTGCCCGCGAACTCGCAGGCGCCGCTGTAGATGGTGAAGGAGTCGCCGGGAAGGGGATCCGTTTCCGGCTGGGAGAGGTCCTGCCCCGTCGCGTTGTAGAACCCAAGGACGGCGACGTTGGGGTAGGCCGGGTCGATGCCGTGGATAGTGGCCGTCCCCGAAGCCGTCGAAGCCAGGGTGCTCATGCCGGGGCCGTCCGCGCTCATGCTGAAGGCGATGAAATGGAGGTTGGTGGTGGAATTCACCGTGGCGCCCGTGAAACTGTAGTTGATGACGATCCGGTTGCCCGTGGGGGTCGGCGTCGCGCTGGGGGAGGGGGTGGCCGTGAAGGTGAAGAGGGGGGTGTCGGTGGGGGTGAAGCTGGGCGTGACGGTCGCGCTGTGGGTCGGGGAGGCCGTGGGGGTGCAGGAGTAGGTGTTCTCGCCGCACATCCCGGTGAAGGAGGGGGTCGCCGTGGGGGTGGCCGTGTGGGTGTGGGTGCGCGTGTCGGTCGGCGTGTCGGTCAACGTGTGGGTGGGTGTGCTCGTGGGCGTGGAGGTGTTCGTGGCGGTCGGCGTGAACGAGAGGGTGGGGGTATGGGTCCGCGTGG
>CAZGWJ010000006.1:39822-53196 GCA_964529445.1 uncultured bacterium | reverse complement strand
CAAGGCGTCCCCTCACCCATCATTCGTCGCGAAATTCACGCTCGAATGATTGCCCATGAAGCAGAGCGAAGCACGCTTCATGACAGGCCTCTCCCGCCCCGTGGTGAGCTTGCCGAATCCATTGCGGGAGAGGGGGAAGGGGAGAGGGGGCTTTTTCGTGGTTGTGTGTTCGAGCCTGTCCAAAACAAGGGTTTGACGGCTCGTGACCCGTGAAGGGCGGACGTCTTGGACACCCGTGATTCAGTTTGGCGACTTCGTGGTGGGCGAAGCCCACTCGTGGTGAACAAAAAAGGTTTGTCCTTATCCTGATACGTTCCTAGAATACCCCCATGGCCGACACACCCCAGGTCCGCATCCGATACGACCGCAAGGCCGCCCTCCTGATGGCGGGCGCCGTGGTCCTCGCGCTCGTGGCGGCCTCCTTCCTCAACATCCGGATCCTCCAATCCCTCGAGAACAAGGCCGTGGACCTTCGTTTCGAGCTGAGGGGCCAGCGCGTCCCCGAGGCGCCGGTCTGCATCGCCGCCATCGACGAGAAAAGCCTCCAGGAGGTCGGCCGATGGCCCTGGAGCCGTTCCGTCCAGGCCGACCTGGTGCGTGTCCTCAAGCGTTACGGCGTCCGCTTCATCTTCTACGACGTTTTCTTCTCCGAACCCGAGGTTTCGCAGGACCAGCAGACCCTGAAACAGCTGGAGGAGGTGCTGGGAAGGCGGGGAGCGACGGCGTCCAGCGAGGCCATGCGCCGACGCCTGCTCGACGAGATCCGCAAGCTCCGGGGCCGCGAGGACGGGGACACGCGTTTCGCGAAGTCCTTGAAGCAGGCCGGGAACGTCTTTCTGCCCATCGTTCCCCTGAACAACGACGAGGGCCGGACGCCCCAGGCCGAGGCCCTGAACGCCACGCCGGCCGAGGTCCTGGGTTCCCTCGAGAGCGTGCTTTTCCAGTCCCGTTCCCTCATCCTGTCCATCCCCAAGATCCAAAGCTCGGCCCTCGACTCCGGGCATATCCGCTATACGCCGGACCCGGCCGACGGCATCATCCGGTACTTCCTGCCGGTCGTGCCCTACGGGGGCGCGAGCATCCCCCATGTGGTCGTCCAGATGGCGCGTTACCACCTGGGGGCCTCGAAGGAGCCGGCCGTCCTGGTGCCCGGGGAATATCTCCTGGTGGGGGACCGGAAGGTCCCGGTCATCCTGGAGGGCGAGGCCCTCATCGATTATTGCGGGAACCGGGGAACCATCCCCACCTATTCCGTCGCCGACATCCTGGCCGAGCGGGTGCCGGTGGAGAAGCTGAAGGGCCAGGTCGTCATGGTGGGGGCCACCGCGGACGGTCTTTTCGACATGAGGCCCTCGCCTTTCACCAAGTCCTTCCCGGGGGTCGAGGTCAACGCCAACATCTTCGAGAACCTCGTGTCCGGGCGCTTCCTCACGCTGGCGGGAGAGATCTGGAAGGTCCTGCTCGCCGTGGCCATGGCCCTGCTCATGTGGGTCCTCGTTCCGCGCCTGTCCCCCTACCGCGGCATCCTGGCCTTCACGGTGATCTTCGCGGGTTACCTCGCGGTGGCCCAGGCGGCCTTCTCGCCGGGGAAGGTGCTCCTGCCCGTCGTCGTGCCCCTCCTGTCGCTCCTCTTCACCTATCTGCTCCTCACCACCTACAAGTTGATGACCGAGGTGCGCCACAGCCGGTACATGAAGCAGATGTTCCAGAGCATGGTGGCGCCCACGGTGGTCGAGGAGATCCTCAAGATGCCTTCCGGCATCGAGTTGGGGGGGGAGGAGAAGGTCATGACCGTGATGTTCTCGGACATCCGGGGGTTCACCACGTATTCCGAGAAGCACACGCCGCACGAGGTCGTGGACATCCTCAACGAGTACCTCACGCAGATGACCCACCTGATCTTCCAGACCGAGGGCACGCTGGACAAGTACATCGGCGACGCCATCATGGCGTTCTGGGGATCGCCGGCCCCGCAGTCGAACCACGCGTTCCGCGCCTGCTCGACGGCCCTGGGCATGACCGAACTGCTCCACGGGACCCTCCACCCGCGGTGGAAGAAGGAAGGCCGGGAGGAACTGCAGATCGGCATCGGGCTCTCGACGGGTCCCATGGTGGTGGGCTTCGTGGGATCGGAACACATCAAGAACTACACCCTCATCGGCGACGCGGTGAACCTGGGCAGCCGCCTGGAGGGGACGACCAAGGAGTACCACGTCGAGATCATCGTCTCGGAGACCACCCGCGACGCCGTGAAGGACGAGTTCCTCTTCCGGGAACTGGACCTGATCCGCGTGAAGGGCAAGGAGAAGCCGCTTCGCATCTACGAACTGATGGCCCTCCTGCCGAAGGCCGCCGAGTCCCGGAAGGAGCTCGCGCTCCGGTTCGCGGAGGGCCTTTCCTTCTATCGAAATCTCCGTTTCGACGACGCCGAGAAGTCGTTCCAGGATTGCCTGCGCATCGCCCCCGCGGACGGGCCTTCCAAGGTGTTCCTCGAACGATGCTGGACCCTGAAGATGGCGCCTCCCGAGGAGGGTTGGGACGGGGTCTTCACGATGAAGACCAAGTGACCATGCCCCTTTGCGTTGAATATCCTTCTGTGACCTCTTGAAGAAACGGACGCGGGGTCGTGTCATCCCGGGGCGTGCGCCCATCGCTTCGCCGGCGACCGCGGGGATCCCAGGTTCCGATTTGATGGTGTTTCGTGTTGATGGCCGCCTCTCCATCGGTAACGGCGTTATCCATGTTTCCCGTTTAACGCGTTAACAGACAATTGTTTCATGGAGCCCGGATCGACGGGCATTCTTGACTTCCCCGGGTGGAAGGAATAGATTCACTTTCACTTCTGGAGCCAGGGGATTCCGTGACCACCCGTCTTGCCCGCTTTTTATCATTGGTGTTACTCCTTGCGCCTGCCGCGCCTTGGGCCGCCTCCCCCGGGAAGTCCGAACCCATGAAGGCCGTCTTCACGGCCGTGACGGGGGATGTCGTCGTCCGCACGGGCCGTTCCTCCCGGCCCGCCAAACCCGGTCTGCTCGTCCGGCCGGGCGACACCGTGGAGCTTTCCGGCAAGGATGCTTTCGCCTCCCTTCGAATGGACGACGGATCCCGCGTCCGTCTTTCGGGAGCCACCCGGCTCCGCTTCGAGGAGATGGCCCGCGGCGAGGGAAAGGCCGTGGTCACGCGGCTCCGTCTCCTGACCGGCCGCGTCTGGGCCAAGGTCGCCAAGCTCCGCGCCAAGACCTCCGCGTTCGAGATCAAGGCGGGGGGCGTGGTTTGCGGCGTCCGCGGAACCACCCTGGCCGGACAGCGGTCCTCCGACGGGAACCGGGGCGCCTTCTACAACTTCTCCGGGAAGGTTTTCGTCTCCGACGGGAAGCGCGAAAGGATGATCGACAAGGGGAAGGGCTGTTCCTTCGAGGGCGGCCTTCTCGGGGACTTCGTGGACATCCCGGAGGACCTGAAGGACCTGAACAACGCCTCGGATCGCGGACCGGAGGATGACTGGAAGGACGAGGGGGAAGGGGGGGCGCCCGCCCCGGGAGCGGCTTCCGATCTGGGCGGCGATCTGGCCGATCTCGCCGACCGGGCCCGTGATGCGGATTCCAACATGACGGAAGTTCAGTCCGATCAGCTCCATGCCATCGACATCCTCTTCGACAGCCCCGAGAACAGCCGGCCGATCGGCGGAGGGGCGGTCATCGAGCATTGAAGACGGCACTCTTGACCCTTGCGTTGATCCTCGCGGCCCTGCCGGCCTACGCCCTCAAGGGCGAGTTCGGCACCGGATATTCCTATCTCGCCTACGACAGCGACTTCACCGCCAACGGGAACGAGCAGACCTTCCCCCTGTCCCTCCGCCTTTCGGCCCTCGAGGGGCGGCTGCGCATCCATGCGGGTTCCTCCTATGAAATGGGCGATTACCGCCAGGATGCCGTCGCTGGAGCGGACCTGGCCGCCAAGACCTATGTCGCGAAGAAGATCTCCGATTCCACCGTGGGGGCGTCTTTCGAGGCTCCCCTCGCGGCTTTTACCTCGGTCCTGGCGCTCCAATTGGACCTGCCGACCGGTGACGAGCGCTGGGAACTGAACCAGTTGACGGACCGCCAAGCGCCCGGAAACCTGCCTCTCTCCTTCTACTCCAGCCGCTACCGTGGCCGCGGGTTCGGTTTGAACGCCCTCTTGGGTCTGGGCCGCTCGGTATCGAGCTGGGATTTCGGTTTGGCGGGAGGATATCTCCGTTCGGGCGCCATGGAAGTGGGGGCCTTGTCGTCCCCGGTTGAATACGACCCCGGTGACTATGTGGTCGGCATCTTGACCGTCGCGAAAAAGACCGAGGTCGGGAGGGTCCGTTTCAAGGCCAGCGCGTCCTTTCCCCAGGCCAGTCAGGTCGGGGGAACCGATACCTTTACATCACCGGCCAGCACGGCGTTTGAGGTGCGTTACAGCACCCTCGGGAGGGACCGATTCACCGTGTCTTTTTCGACGGCCCTCTACGGCAAGGGGCAGGTGACCGATGCTTCGGGCGTCCTCGTGGACGAGGAACGCCGGTCGCTCGGCACCCGCATCGAAGTGAAACCTTCTTACCGTTACGTTCTCGGGGAACGCTGGACCCTCGAGACCCGCGCCCGCTGGAAGCAGGTGGGGCCCAACGGTTATCCGGAGGACGACCTGCGCTTCGAAGGCGGGGGCAATCTCATCGGAGCCGGGCAGGGTTTCCGCGTGAGTACGGGCGGCGGCACCTTCCTGACGCTGGACGCGGCTTACGATCACCTTCTGCACGACAAGGCGGCCCGGAACCTGGACTACGAATTGACGGCGGTCACCTACAACGTGCTGGCCTTCAAGACGGGCGTGGGGGTGGCGTGGTGAGGAAACGCATCGCATTCCTCGTTCTCGCCGTTTCCTCCGTCCTGTGCGGCGTTGCCGCCTGCAAGTCCGGTTCGTCGCCCGTTTATCCGAACGGCGGGAAGCTGTCGGTCCGGGTCCTCCTGCCCCGAGCCGCCGACATCCTGCCCGGCGGTGCGCCGGTCAGCGTCCTTCTCCGGGCGGCTTCGGCCGACGGCGTCGTGGTGAGGTCCGGCTTCCGGCTGGATCCGGGTTATGCCGTGCCGGCCGCGGTCCTGATCGTTCCCCGGCCCGGGATCTACGTGGTTTCCGCCGAGTGGATCAACCTGCAGGAAGTCCCCCCCTTCGACCAGGTCCTCATCGGGGCCGAACGGGTGAACGTCAGGGGCGAGGTCGAGGTGAAGCTGGATCTGGGGCAGTTGTCTTCCTATTGTTACGAGGGCTATCTCAACGGTTTCGTGAACACGAACTTCAACTTCGATCTGGGGGTCCAGGACACGAACGATCCGGATGTCCTCTTCGAGCATGACGGTGTTGAGGGCACCCAGGACATGCTTTCCGGAAGGGCGGGTGTCTCCATCCGCTACCTCGGCAAGGGGGACCTGGTCGACGTACCGCAACTGTCCGACGAAGGTCCCTGGTATTCCTCGGCCATGGCCGCCAAGGGCACCACCCTGGCGGGATTGGAGTCGGGCGACCTCTACGGTATCCGGATCCCGGATCGCAATGCCCGGGTCTGGATGCTGGTGACCACCGTCCAGTCCAGCTATACCGTTGCCGACGTATATTTCCGCTTCCGCCAGAATGCCCGGGGCGAGGATATCTACAAGTTCGACATGACCTCCTACGGGCGGGTCAACTGCAACGAATCCTTCGTCATGCCGGACGCGCCGGCCTATGTGCGCGATTATTACGGCCCCGGGCCGGTCGGGTTCGTCACGGACGGCGTGAACTTCTACCAGACCGATTCCGCGACCGGCCGCATCTTCGTGGTGGATGCGGCGGGGAACACCACCAACGGCGCCTTCGGAGGGGCTGCGATCAGCCAGCCGCGCGATATCGCCCTGAACAGCGCCGGTACGACCCTCTACGTCTCGGAGGGGTCCTGTGGTTGTGTTCGCGGATTCCTGCCGGACGGAACCCTGGTCTTGACGATCACGGGAAGCGGTCCGACCAGTCTGCTCATCCCCCAGGGCCTCGATTGGGGTTACGGCAACCGGATCTATGTGGCCGATCAGGGCGATTCCAAGGTCAAGGTTTTCGACGCAGCGACCGGCGCCGGCGTCACGGCCTTCGGCGGTTTGGGGACCAACCCGGGCCTCTTCGCCGAACCGATGGGCGTGGCCGCGGATCCTTCAGGCAGCCTCTATGTGGCCGACACCTACAATCACCGGATCCAGAAGTTCAACGCCTCGTTCCAGCACGTCCTGACCTTCGGCACCTACGGATCGTATAATGGGCAACTGTACGAGCCCTGGGACTTGGCGGTCAGCCCCGAGGGGAACCGGGTCTACGTCCTCGACACCGGCAACGGACGGGTGCAGGAATTCGACCCGAACGGGAATTTCCTGACCGCCTGGGGGTATTACTACTCGGGCGGCCAGTATCCCTACGCCTTCAACAATCCCCAGCGCCTCAACGTGGATCCGACGGGTCGCATCTTCGTCAGCGATACGGGGAACGGCCATGTCCAGGAATTCGACAACCTGTTCCACCCGTCCCCCACGGCCACTCCAGGCTTCTGATTACCGGCCTCTGATTATCCTTGTGAAAAGGGAACCGCCCGCGCCGATGGATCGTCCATTTCATCGGGTCCGGCGGTTTCGCGGTATCATGACCCTGTCGTTCATGATCCTTTTAAGGTGAACGCCCTTGAAACGAACAATCCTGTCCCTGCTCCTCGTTCTTCTCGCCGTGTCGCGGGCCCTGGCTTCGGACCCCGAACAAGCCGTCTTCTCCTCGGTCGAGGGAGCGGTGAACGTGGATCAGCCCACCGGGGTGCAGGTGCGGGCCCGGAAGGGGGACGCGTTGAGGCGGAAATCCATGGTGGCCACTTCGAATCGCGGCACGGCGCTCCTCAAGACCACCGATGGTTCCGAGACCCGGATCCATCCCGCGACGGCTTTCGTGTTCGAGGCGGATCATGAGGGGTCCCAGGGCGACCGTCAGGTCCTTCTTCAATTGCGCCTGGGCCGACTCGTCGCGAAGGTCAAGGGCGATCTTCCCGATGGCTCCGCCTATGTGATCGCCGTGGGCGCCCTTCGTTTCGCGGCCTTGGAGAAGGCCGAGTTCTCGGTTCATTACAATCCCCGCAAGGAGCGCGTCGTCCTTGAGGTCCTGGACGGTGAGGTCATCGCCGGACCCAAGCGCCAGGGCCGGACGTTCGGCCGGGGCGAGCGTGCGACCTATGTGAAGGGCGTCCTCCAGCGGACGAGAAAGGCCGGCGAGTCCGGCGCCCCCTGAGACCTTTTCGAAGGAACGACCCTTGAATCGGCCCGACATCCTTTTGGTCTACAAGCGAAGCGCCTACGCCCGCTACCGCCAGAAATTCCCGCTTGCGGCCATCCGTGGCCCTCTCCGACTGGTCTTGAAGGCCAGCCATGCCCGGCACCAGGACGCCCTCCTGCGCGTGGGCTCGATCCTGGAGTCCCGGGGATACCGCCTATACCGCTCCTTCCGAAGCGATCTTTCCCGCGTGCGGGACCTGGACCGGCGCTTCGCGCTGGTAGTCACGGTCGGCGGGGACGGCACCTTCCTGGAGGCGTCCCACGCCCTGTTTCGCACGCCGATCCTCGGGGTCAACTCCGATCCCGAGAAGAGCGTGGCCCGCTTCTCCGCTTGCGACGTGGACGCCCTGGACGACCTCCTGGACCGCTATCGGGCGGGTCTCGTTCGCCCGGTGTCCCTCGCGAGGCTCCGGTTGCGGCTCGACGGGAAGACGCTTCCTTTCGCGGCCTTGAACGACGTCCTCGTGACGGCCCGATGTCCGGCCGAAGCCTCCCGTTACACGCTGAAGGTGGGGACGATCCGCGAGGAACAGATGTCGAGCGGCCTCTGGATCTCGACGGCCGTGGGATCGACCGCCGCCAATGCGTCCGCGGGCGGGCGTGTCCTGCCGCACGGATGCCGGTGCTTCCAGTACGTCGTCCGGGAGGTTTATCATCGCAAGACGGGCCGTCGCCGCCTCCTGAAAGGGATCCTCCGGGCGGGGAAGATCGTCATCCTGTCCCACATGAGGGACGGTGAGATCTACGTGGATGGCGCCAACCTGCGGATTCCGTTCGGGTTGGGGTCCCGGCTCGAGGTCTCGCTGTCGAACCGCCCCCTGAAGGTCGTGGGTCTGAGGAAATGCCGTTGAACGGAAAAATATCGGGTGTGAATGGTGTGAAAAGTGCGAATGGTAAGGCTGGTATTTTCTATCTTCTATTTTCGATCTTCTATCTCGGCCGAAGGCCGATCCGTCCCATCCATCGGTGGTTAGAAGGCTTCTGGTGTGAATGGTGTGAAAAGTGCGAAAGGTGTGAATGGTAAGGCTGGTATTTTCTATCTTCTATTTTCGATCTTCTATCTCGGCCGAAGGCCGATCCATCCCATCTATCGGCGGCTCAACTGCCGTTTCCGGAAACGAAAAAGCCGCCGGGAGGGATCTCCCGGCGGCTTTTCTTTTCGAACGTCCTGCGGTTTCCGGCTTTGACGACTACCGCAGTTCCTTCCTCGACATCACCTGAAGGTCCCGCGAGATCTCGTAGACGCGCGGCACGCCGGTGTCCAGGTTCAATTCCAGGACCTGCTGTTCGGTGAGCTTGTCCAGGAACATGACCATCGACCGCAGGGAGTTGCCGTGGGCGGCCACCAGGACGTTCTTGCCCTGCTTCAGGAAGGGGACGATCATCCTCTCGTAGTAGGGGAGGGTGCGCTCGGCCGTCATCTTCAGGGACTCGCCTCCCGGAGGCGCCACGTCATAGGAACGCCGCCAGATCTTCACCTGGTCCGCGCCGTATTTCTCGGCCGTCTCGGCCTTGTTCAACCCCTGGAGGTTCCCGTAGTGGCGCTCGTTCAGGGCCTGATCCATGTAGACCGGCAGGTCCTTGATCCCGGCCTCCTGGGAAAGAAGGATGAGGGTCTTGATGGCCCTCTGCAGAACGGAAGTGAAGCAGACGTCGAACTTCATGCCCTTGAGCAGTTGGCCGGCCTTCTTGGCCTCCTCCTCGCCCAGCGGGGAGAGTTGGACGTCGGTCCAGCCGGTGAATCGATTCTCGAGGTTCCACTGGGATTGTCCGTGACGGACCAGTACGAGCGTTGCCATGGGCGCCATCCTCCTGGATTGGGGGATTGGGTGCCCCCGGTTGGTCCATGATTGTAGACAGAAGGTCCCCGTTTGAAAAGGGTTGATGGATGGAATGGCGGCTTCGTTGACGCGCCGGAAAGGCGCGGGTAGGATAACCCCTCCGAGGTGCCGAACTTGTCGAATCCTTCATTGTTCATGGCGCGGGCCCTGGAACTGGCCCGGCGTCACGGTCTTTATGCCGGCCCGAATCCCCGGGTGGGAGCCGTCCTCGTCCGCAAAGGCCGGGTCGTCGGCGAGGGGGCTCATCGCCGTTTCGGAGGTCCCCACGCGGAGGTGGAGGCCCTGGAACGGGCGGGATCCCGGGCCCGCGGGTCCACGCTCTACGTGACGCTGGAGCCCTGCTCCCATCACGGCAAGACGCCGCCTTGCGCCGATGCCCTTGTCCGGGCGGGTGTTCGCAGGGTCGTTTCCGCCATGGGGGATCCGGATCCCCGGGTTTCAGGCCGCGGTTTCGCGCGGCTCAGGGCGGCGGGGGTGAAGGTGGAACACGGTCTCCTGGAGGCGGCGGCCCGGTCCCTGAACACGGGTTTCGTCTTTTCCATGAAGAAGAAGAGGCCCCTGGTCACCTTGAAGGCGGCCGTCACGCTGGACGGCAAGATCGCGACCGCCCAAGGCCGTTCCCGCTGGATCACGGGACGGGAGGCCCGCCAGGCGGTCCATGGCTTGAGATCCCGCGTGGATGCGGTCCTGGTGGGCGTCTCCACGGTGCTGAAGGATGATCCCCGCCTCGATGTGAGACTGGAAGGGTGGGTGCGGCGCGACGGATGGCCCCTCCGCGTGGTGCTGGATTCCGGTCTCAGGACCGGGATCCGCTCGAAAGCGCTGTTGGGGGATCAGAGGACCCTTCTTTTCTGTTCGAGAGGCGCTTCTCCGGCGAGACAACGGGCCCTGGAGCGCGTTGGAGCCGAGGTGGAAAGGGTCGGAAGCAGGGATGGAAAGCTCGATCTGAAGGCCGTATTGAGATCCCTTCACCAAAGGGAGGTTCGTCATCTCCTGGTCGAGGGCGGTGGAAAGGTCCATGCCTCGTTTCTCGCGGCCCGGCTGGCGGATCGGGTGGCCTTGTTCCTTTCCTATAAGATGCTGGGGGGTGAAAAGGCCCCGACTTGGCTGGAAGGCGCGGGGGGGGCCGACCCCAACCGTTGTCCGCGGCTCACCGACGTCGTGAGGGCGGACCTCGGGGAAGACCTGCTCATCAGCGGAAAGGTCGTATACTGACATGTTCACGGGGATCGTCGTCGGAACGGGACGGGTGGCTCGGATCGACCCGCAGGGAAAGGGCGTGAGGATCGTCCTGTCGGCGCCTCGGATCGTCCGCCGGGCCAAGGTGGGCGACAGCGTGGCCTTGAACGGTTGTTGCCTCACGGTCGTATCCAACAGGCGGGGTCTGTTGTCCTTCCAGGCCGTGCCCGAGACCCTGAAGCGCACCAACCTGGGGGATCTGGGGCCGGGCAGTCCCGTGAACCTTGAGTTGCCCCTTTCGGCCGCGGACCGGTTCGGCGGGCATATGGTCCAGGGGCACGTGGACGGGCTGGGGGTCCTCGAGTCCGTCCGGAGGACCGGCCTGGGATGGACGATCCAGGTCCGCATCCCGGCGGCCCTCTGCCGGTACGTGGTGGAGAAGGGGTCGATCTCCCTGGATGGCATGAGTCTCACGGTGGCAGGCATTCGCGGGAACCGGGTGTCCGTGGCCATCATCCCCCATACCTGGGAGGTCACGAACCTCAAGGCCCGGAAGCCGGGCGATCCCATCAATGTCGAGGTGGACATGCTGGCCAAGCACATCGAGAAGATGGTGGCGCCCTACCTGAAACGAAAGGCGCGAGTCCGATGAAAATCGAGAAGATCGGGGACGGACCGTCGGCTCCCGAACCCCCGCCGGAACCCGTCCCGAATCCCGTGGTGCCGTCGTTCTCCCCGTCGCTGGCGGAGCGCATCCAGCGCGTCCAGGACGAGAAACTCCGTTCGGAGCTGGCCGGCCTCATCCAGGGCGTGGACGAGAGGGCCCGGAAGCTTCTCGCCTCCAAGAACAAGAAGGATTTCGAGGAATACAAGGCCTCGGTCAAGCAGTTCATGGAGAAGGCCATCACCGGTTCCTACAAGCTGGAGGAGAAGCACGGCCAGCGCCAGGACGGCAAGTTCGTCGTGTTCCTGACCATGAGAAAGGTGGATGAGGCCCTCGAGAACCTGGCCCAACTCATGGTGGCCGGACAGCAGGATCCCATGCGCATGGTGGCGCGCCTGGACGAGATCCGCGGCCTTTTGATGGACCTGTACCTCTGACGAGGAATGAGGAATTGGCAATGAGGAATGAGGAATTGAATTCTTCTCCGCGGGTGTACCCTTGGACCTGAGCGACGTCGAGAAGGCGATCGCGGACATCCGCCGGGGACGAATGGTCCTCGTGGTGGACGATGCCGATCGCGAGAACGAGGGCGACCTCGTGATGGCCGCCTCGAAGGTCACCCCCTCGGCCGTGAACTTCATGATCCGCAACGGCACCGGCATCCTCTGCGTTCCCATGACGGAGGAGGACCTTTCGCGCCTGGGCATCGATCCCATGGTCCGGGAGCAGGAGGACGTGCATCGCACGGCCTTCGCCGTCTCCGTGGACGCCCGGAAGGGCGTTACCACCGGCGTGTCCGCCCGCGACCGCGCCCGCACCATTCGGCGCCTGGCCGATCCCTGCGCCAAGCCCCGCGACCTGGTCCGTCCGGGCCACGTGTTCCCGCTCCGCTATTGCCGGGGAGGGGTCCTTCGCCGGGCCGGCCATACCGAGGCCTCCATCGACCTGGTGCGCCTGGCGGGCCTCCACCCGGCCGGGCTCATCTGCGAGGTCATGAAGCCCGACGGGACCATGGCGCGGCTCAAGGACCTGCGGATCTTCGCCCGGCGGTACCGACTGCACATGATCACCATCGCGGCCCTGATCGCCTACCGCCGCCGCAAGGAGGCCCTGGTCGAGCGAGGTGTCACGGTGAGACTGCCCACCGAGGAGGGCGATTGGGACCTCGTGGCGTACCGGGCGGCCACCGAGGATGACGACAGTCTGGCCCTTGTGAAGGGCGACGTGGCCGACGGGCGTCCGGTCCTGGTGAGAGTGCATTCCGAATGCCTCACGGGGGACGTCTTCCATTCCCGGCGCTGCGATTGCGGGGCCCAACTGCACGCGGCCATGAAGCGCATCCAACGGGAGGGGCGCGGCATCGTGCTTTACATGCGGCAGGAGGGCCGGGGCATCGGCCTCTACAACAAGCTGAGGGCCTACAAATTGCAGGACGGCGGCATGGACACCGTGGACGCCAATGTGCAATTGGGTTTCCCGCCCGACCTGCGTGATTACGGGGTGGGCGCCCAGATCCTCGTGGACCTGGGCGTGAAGCGCATCCGACTGCTCACGAACAATCCCAAGAAGATCGTAGGACTCTCCGGGTACGGCCTGCAGGTCGTCGAGCGCGTGCCGCTCGTCATCCCGGCCAATGCGCACAATGCCCGCTATCTCGACGCGAAGAGGCGTCGCATGGGGCACCTGCTGGGGGCGTGGAACGGGAGGGGCCGATGAGGAAGGCGAAGGGCATCCGTGTGATCGAGGGCCGGGTGGAGGGACGGGGTTGGCGGATCGCCATCGTGGCGAGCCGGTTCAACGACCTCATCGGCCGGCGCCTCGTGGACGGGGCGCTCGAGGCCCTGGCGAGGTGCGGCGTGAGGCCCCGCGACATCACGTGCGCGTGGGTTCCGGGCGCCTGGGAGTTGCCGGTGGTGGCCGGGCGATTCGCGAAGACCGGCCGCTTCGACGGCATCCTGGCCCTGGGGACCGTCATCCGCGGCGAGACCACGCATCACGAGCACATCGGGCGGGAGACGGCTTCCGCCCTGAGGGCCGTGACGCAGGAGACCCATGTGCCCGTGGCGTTCGGGGTGCTCACCACGGAGAACCTGGAACAGGCGCTGGCGCGCTGCGGGGCGTCGAGGAACAACAAGGGCTGCGAGGCCGCCCTGCACCTGCTGGAGACCCTCTCGGTCCTCGGACAGATTAAATGCACGTCCAACGCGAAGCCGCGAAGAACGGCGAAGTAGGGCCTGCTGATGGATGGATTGTCGACTTCAAGGAACGGAAAAGTTTCGCGTTTTCGCGTTGGCTGTGAATTGGATGGGAAACGAGTCGGAGAAGGGATGAGGGCTGT
>CAZGWJ010000006.1:0-39722 GCA_964529445.1 uncultured bacterium | reverse complement strand
TCTCGATAAACTTCGCGCCTTCGCGGCTTCGCGTTGGCTGTGAATTGGATGGGAAACGAGTCGGAGAAGGGATGAGGGCTGTGTCGTTCGGTTCGAAGGATCTCGATAAACTTCGCGCCTTCGCGGCTTCGCGTTGGCTGTGAATTGGATGGGAAGTGTTCCTTGGGCATCAAGAGACGGGCGAGGGAACTGGCGCTCCAGATGATGTTCCAGCTCGACCTGGGAACGGTCGAATTGAAACAGCTCGAGGAGAACTTCCTGCCGGGGGCCTCGGCGCCCGAGGCGGCCAAGACGCTTGCGCTCGAGATGGTGCGCAACACCTGGACCCGGCTTCCCGAACTGGACGGCCGTCTCCGGGACTTGGCCGAGCATTGGGACCTGTCCCGGATGGCCGCCGTGGACCGGAACATCCTCCGCCTGGCCTCCCATGAGATCCTTTACGACCCCCGCGTCCCCAAGTCCGTGGCCATCAACGAGGCTATCGAAATCGTCAAGCGTTTCAGCACCGATGTTTCCGGCAAGTTCGTGAACGGCATCCTGGACAGGCTGGATAAGGGCGGGACACCCCCCCCGCCTGCCCCTTGAAAAAACGGGCGTCCCGCCCCATGATATCTCCACCATCCGAAGTGCATGATCCAGAGAGGACGTGACCGGCCCGTGGCGTTCGATCTGCCCGACGACATCCGCCAGTTCGTGGACGAGATCATCGACTCGTTCGTGGTCTGGGACCTGGCCATCTGTTTCGCCAAGAAACCGGATGGGACCGGCACGGTCAACGAGATCGCGGAAATGACGGGCCGCTCCGTGAAGGATGTGGCCGGGTGCCTCCAGAAACTGTCGTCCTTCGGCCTGGTGAAAGCCCACAAGACCGAAACGGAGCCCGTCTTCGAGTTCGATCGGACTTCACCCCGTTCCCGGGCTTTCCAGTCCTTCCTGAACTACAACCAGTTCCAGGAAAACCGCCTGCGGATCCTCAGCCACCTCCTCCAAAAAGGCGTCCGCTAACCAAAAGTCTTGGCCCTTTCCCCCCGCGTGCTAGAATACCGAATCGAACAGGCCGGTGATCTTGCGAGGTCCCATGCGGTACGGAATAGTGTCCGACATCCACAGCAACCTGGAGGCCATGACCGCCGTCCTGGACGCCATGAAGAAGGAAGGCGTCGAGGAACACCTCTTCCTCGGGGACGTCGTGGGATATCACACGAACCCCAACGAGGTCATCGAGCTCGTGGCATCCCTCGATTGCTGGAAGACGGTGTTGGGGAACCATGATGCCGCCTGCCTCGACCGCACGCCTTTGACGTCCTTCAGCCCCCCCGCCGCCGAGGCCATCCATTGGACCAAGGCCCGGTTGACGTCGGCCAGCCTTCGTTTCATGGAGCGGATGCGGTTGACCGAGGAGATCGGCGACACGACCCTCGTGCATTCCTCGCCGTTCCAGAGCGAGGAATGGCATTACCTGTCCCAGGAGGAGGACCTGGAACGCAACTTCCGCTATTTCCAGGGGAAGATCTGCTTCTTCGGGCACGTGCACAAGCCCTTCGTCGCGGAGCAACAGGCCGACGGATCGGTGAAGATCTTTCAGGGCCCGGATTTCGAGCTCAAGAACCACTGCCGGTACCTCGTCAACGCCGGCAGCGTGGGACAACCCCGGGACCTCAACACCCAGGCCTGTTTCATGGTCTACGATTCGCTGGCCGGCCGGATCTCGATCCGTCGCGTGGAGTATGATTTCAAGACGGCGTCGGACAAGGTGCTGAAGGCGGGCCTTCCGGAATATCTCGCCAAGCGTCTCCTCGCCGGCAAATGACGCCCCTTTTTTCATTTCCCTCGCCCCTTGCGGGAGAGGGCAGGGTGAGGGGGGTATTTTCCATCCGTCTTCGTTCCCCTCTTGACCCTGAAGTCCGCTCCGGGAGAGAGCGTGCATGAAGAAGTCCTCCGTTCCGGAATCCGACGCGACCCGCGCGGCTGAACTGCGCCGAATGATCGAGCATCACAACCGCCTCTATTACGAGGAGGCCGCTCCCGAGATCTCCGACCGGGAATACGACGCGCTCCTCGACGAGCTGAAGGGGCTGGAAAAACGGTATCCCTCCCTCGCCGCGCCGGATTCCCCCACCCGCCGGGTTGGCGGCGCCGTCTCGAAACACTTCAAGACCGTGGCGCACCGCGTCCCCATGCTCTCGCTGGACAACACCTATTCGATGGACGAGTTGAGGGAATTCGACGAACGCGTCCGCAGGGGGCTGGGCGGCGAAGCCGCCGGCTACGTGACGGAACTGAAGATCGACGGGCTTTCCATCGAGATGGTCTACGAGGACGGACGGCTGGTCCGGGCCGTCACGCGCGGGGACGGGGAGAAGGGCGACGACGTCACCGTGAACGTGCTGACCATCCCGGCCATTCCCCGGCAGGTGAAGGGGAAGGGCGTGCCCGCCCGGTTCGAGGTGCGGGGCGAGATCTACCTCGAACGGGAAGCTTTCGAGGGCATGAACCGGGAACGGGAGGAGCGGGGGGAGCCCCTCTTCGCCAACCCGCGCAACGCCGCGGCGGGCACCCTCAAGCTGACCGACCCCGAACTCGTGGCCCGGCGCCCCTTGAAGGCATCCTTCTATTACCTCCTGGCCGAAAAGGGGCTTCCCTCCGACACGCATCACGGGAACCTGGAATGGCTTGCCTCCCGCGGATTCCCGGTGGATCCTCATCATCGGGTCTGCAAGGACGTGGAAGCGGTCTGGGATTATTGCCGCGAGCACGAGGCCGCGCGGTACGACCGGCCTTTCGACGCGGACGGGGTCGTCCTCAAGGTGGACCGGCTCGATCTGCAGGAGAGACTGGGCGCGACCACCAAGAGCCCCCGTTGGGCCGTGGCCTTCAAGTTCGCGGCCCAGCAGGCCGAGACGCTCCTCAAGGAGATCACCCTCCAGGTGGGTCGCACGGGCGCCGTCACGCCCGTGGCCGAACTGGAACCGGTCCTGCTCGAGGGATCCCGCGTGTCCCGGGCCACCCTGCACAACGAGGACGAGATCCTGCGAAAGGACCTGAGGGTGGGCGATCGCGTGGTGGTGGAAAAAGGCGGGCTGGTCATTCCCAAGATCCTGCGATCCCTTCCCGAAAAGCGGACCGGGAAGGAGGAACCCTTCCGCATGCCGTCGAAATGCCCGGTCTGTTCCTCGAAGCTCGTGCGCGAGGAGGAGGAGGCCGTCTGGCGTTGCGAGGACGCCTCCTGCCCGGCCCAGGTGGAACGACGGATCGAGCACTATTGCGGGCGCGAGGCGATGGACATCCGGGGAGCCGGGCCGGCCCTCGTGAAACAACTCCTATCCGAGAAACTCATCGGGGACTTCTCCGATCTCTATATCCTGAAAGAGGAGTCTCTCGCCGAATTGGAACGCAAGGGCGAGAAGTCGGCCCGCAACCTGCTGGGCCAGGTGGAGGAGAGCCGCCATCGCACGCTCGGCCGACTGCTTTTCGGCCTCGGCATCCGTCATGTCGGGGTGAGGGTGGCGGAGATCCTGGCCGCCCGGTTCGCGGACGCCTGGAAGGTGGCGGAGGCCTCCGAGGAGGAACTGACGGCCGTGCAGGAAGTGGGCCCCGTGGTGGCCAAGTCCATCGTGTCGTTTTTCGCCCATGCCCACAACCGGGACCTCCTGAAACGCCTGGAGGCCAGGGGCGTGAACCTGAAAAGGCTGAAGGAAGAGGAGACGAGTTCGGACGTCCCCCTCGCCGGCAGGACTTTCGTCTTCACCGGGGAATTGACGGGGTGGACACGACCGGAAGCCGAACAGATCGTGAAAAAGCTGGGCGCCAAGGCGTCGGGGTCGGTGTCGAAGCTCACATCCGTCGTGGTGGCGGGGGGATCGGCGGGGTCGAAGTTGAAGAAGGCCCGGGAGCTGGGCGTCGAGGTGTGGACCGAAGAGGAGTTCAGGAAGTTCATCGAGAAGATCAAGCTGACATAACAGCAATGCGAAATTCACAGCCAACGCGAAGCCGCGAAGTCGCGAAGGACGACAAGGACATCGATATGCGATGGATCTATCTCTTGATACTCATGATCGCCACGGGCCCGATGTGGGGCGCCGAAAAGCCGACGCCCGTGCCGACCGAGGTGGTCGCGGCCCGGAAGGCGCTTCTCAAGGCGAGGGAAGAGGCAACCCGGGCCAAGGAGGCCTGGGACAAGTCCAAGCTGGAAGCCACTCTCTGGGACCAGCGCTACAAGCGGGCCTATTCGGAATGGGTCAAGTCGAAGGGGGATTCCCGGGCCGCGGCGCTCGACAAGCGGCTGAAGGCCGAGGAGGACCTGAAGATCGCCCTGGAGGTCAGGCGCGTCCATTGGTACCGGGCGGAATGGGCCTCCCTGAAGGCGAAGGCCGTCGAGGATTCCCTGAAGATCATCGAAATGGAACTGGACCTGCGGCGGGTTGAGGAACGACTGAAGGGCATGCGGGAAGCCCGGACCCCCGTGCCGGTTCCGTCCCGGACGCCCTCCCGATGACGTCCAGGCCGCTCCTGCTTTCCGTGATCCTGGGGATCCTTTTCCTCGCCCTGGCGCCGGTTTCCACGGCCCGGGCCGCAGGGGCGGGCAAGATGCACTCCGTCGCCAACGAGCTCGACGTTCTTCCCGCCAAGCTGGAGAAGAAAACCCTCCACGTCCGTCCCCGTCTCACGATCATCAGCCGCGATCGCCTCGTCCGCTCCTCCGTCCTGGCGGAGACGGGGCTCACCCAATTGAGGGCCGAGACCGTTTACAACGCCCTTTCGGAGGAGTTGAGCTATCAACTCGGTTACGGGTACCGCACGCGAAGCGTTGTCATCGGGTTCTCGGTCTTCGACCGCGTCGAGTTCGAGAAGGAGGAGGCCGGTGAGCGTTTCATCGGACGCGAACGTCTCGGCGGCCTGGAGATCCTGGCGCCGCTGGGGGGGCGTACCGCCTGCAGTCTGAACCTCGCGGGAGGGGAGTACACCAGCATCCTTGCCGAGGGGACTCCCAAGGTCGTCCGGCGTCAGCAGACCTATACGCACGAATGGACCCTCGGGATCTTTCCACTGGTCCGGGGCATCCGCGTGACCTTCAAGGAAGGCGTGCGTTTCGCGCAAAGTGATTTCTCCTTCAGGGCCCTCGAAGCCGAGGCCGGTTGGCGGATCCCCGATTCGACGCGTTCCTGGATCCTTCGCGCGCATTGCACGGCCGGAGCTCCCGTTCGGCGCCGGGGGCCCTATCCCCTCTACGAGCGGTATTACCTGGGCGGACGGGAAACGATGCCGGGTTGGCGTCTGTACTCGTTGTCCGGCGAATCGGCCCTTTTCGGGGATGCGGGTCTTCGTCTCCCCTTCCTCGCGGATTGGAGGAGACGGTCGCGTCGACTGTGGCTCGCCGAATTGTCCTGCACGGTTTCCCTGCATTTCGCGGGAACGGGCGGAGAGGAGGTCTTCCGGGACCCGGGATCGCACCGGATCTCCTGGATGGCGGGTCCGCGCGTCGGATTCGGGCTTCCCGGCGGGACGGCGGTGCACCTGCAGGGCGAGTGGTGCCATCCCGTGAACGCGGGCCGCCGCGACGTGGTCTACCTGACGGTGACGGTCTCGTGAGGCGCGCCTTCCTTCCGATCCTGGCGCTGGCGATCCTCGCGTCGCCGCCCGCCGCCGCGGCGCCCGCGGAGGTCTCGGGCGAATCGTCCATCGAGATCAAGCAGGTGGAGGCCTTCTCGAAGCTCGATTTCATCCTTCCCGACGGCCAGCTTTCCAGCCGTATCGAGGCCCGGCGTTCGCTGACCGGTCTCGGGCTGGCCACTTTCTACGATTTCCCCAAGGGCGTCATCCGCTACAAGGCGCGCCTGTTCACGGGTTTCGGGCGATGGACCACCGGACTTTCGGGGTTCGACCAGGTCGAATTCGAGCGCATCCTCGTCTCGCGGAGGTACATCGGCCGCGTGCGCGGCGTGGCCTGGGACCTGGGCCGCGACCTGGGCCGGCGGTACCTGACGACCCTGACGCTCTCGAACCAGGAGAACCGGCTCATCGAGCTGACGGATCAGGAAGAGCCGGAGGAGGGCCAGGATTTTTCGCGCCAGAACACGGCGTCGCTCTCCCTCGTGAAGAACGAATTCACCTCGGAGGACCCGGAGGTTTCGGGATACCGTTACGAATTCCGGACCACCCAGGGCGTTCGGCAGTTCGGCGGCGATTTCGAGTACAACAAGGTGGAGTTCTCCGACGAGCACCGGTTCCGCCTTGCCTTCGTCCGGGACGTCTTCTCCCTGCGTGCGGGGGCTCCGGCCTACAAGTTCCGGTATCCCATCTTCGAGCGTTTCTTCCTGGGCGGATGGGATGCGATGCGCGGTTTCCCGGTCAATCACCTCGAGGGGGAGAAGATGATCTGGGCCCGGGAGGAGTGGCTCATCCCGGTCGTCACCCTTTCGGGTCGCTGGTGGATCTTCGCGCCGAAGGGGTTGGGGCTCCTGGCTTCCGTCGAGGCCGGGCGGGCGGGGGATACGGACCGGGATTTCTTCATCTCGCGGCGGTATTCGCTCTCCGCCTGCGGGGGCCTGACCTTCAAGTGGTCCTTCCGCGACAAGATCCCCATCGTCCTCACCTTCGCCTGGGGCAAGGCCCTTGAGGACCGCGACGGGGTCTTCTATTTCAGGTATCGGATCCGCTAAGCTGCGGCGGGGTCCGGGGCTCCGAACCGTCGCGTGGTCTTGCTTTCGAACGGGCCGAATCCGATGATGGGTATGGTAGAATTCATGCGTATCAAGAAGAACATCTCGAGGGGGATTCCGATGTATCGGAAAGTGTTATCCGGCCTGACGCTTCTCGTCCTTTCCGCCGCCCCTCTGGGGGCCACCCAGCTTGTTCCCATGGACACGCGTGAGCTCACGAACGGGGCCGACCGGGTCGTGGTGGCGACCGTGCGGGACATCGTCCCGCGGCTGGACGGCGTCGAGTCCCCCGGCTTCTCCTTCGTCCTCCTCGACGTCCAGGAGACCTGGAAGGGCGCGCCGGTCGCCTCCGTCACCGTCAAACTGCTGGGGGGCCAGACCTCCCTCGAGGACCCGAAAAGCGCCCGCATCCACGGGGTGCCCCGATTTCTCCCGGGTGACACCTCCGTGTTCTTCCTCTCCCTGCGTCCCGAGGAGGGGAACCGCTTCTACAACGTGAGGGGATGGAACCAGGGTCGCATGCGGCTCGTGACCCCCTCGATGCTGGCCAACGGGAGGAGCCGGACAGCGTTGCGCGACGAGGTCGAGCGGCATGTGCGGGACCCGAAACCGCCCCGCTATCCCCCGAATCGGAGCGTCCGGGCGGCCGTCCCGCCGATGGCGGGTCCCCCCGCGGTGAGGGAGTTGCCGGGGCCGAAGGCCGAGCGACGGGTCAAGCGGGGGAAGGTCACGACCCGTGAAACCCCGACTCCCGGGGCGAAGCCCGGGTTGAGCGACCCCGAACGGCGTAAGGTCGAGGAAATGAGGGATGAACTGCGACGCAAGGGCGGGGCGAAATGAGGGCGCGGGCCCGGGCCCTCCTGGCGGTTGTTCTGCTCCTCGCCGGCGCGGGGGCGTCCCTCGCGATCGAGTATTTCACGCAGGATGCCTTCCACGGCGCCCATTGGGATGCCCCCCGCATCCCCGTGACGATCCATCTCGACACGGCCTTCGCCTCGCAGTTCCCGTTGGTCGACTGGTACGGGGAGCTCCAGGCGGGTTTCGCGGCCTGGCAAGAGGCGCCCCGCACCAACTTCCGCTTCCTTCCCGACTGGACGATCTCGAACGCCACGGCGGACTTCGATCCCGCGGTCGAGAACGGCTACAACGTGATCTCCCCCGTCCTGACCGACGAGTCCAACTACGATTCGGGGTTCACCGGTGCCGTGGCCATCACCTGGACGGGCTTCTACAACGCCTCCTCGAAGCATTTCCGCGAGGCGGACATCATCTTCAACACGAAGGATTACACCTTCTCGGCGGGGGATCCCGTCACGGCCGATTTCGACATCCACGACATTTTGACCCACGAGGCGGGCCACATGCTCTGCATCCTGGATGTCTACGAGCCGGGATGGGACGGATGGGACTCCTGGATGGGCGAGAACAACGGCGCCTGGACGATGTTCGGCGGGGCTTTTTACGGCGAGACCAACAAGAGGACCATCGAATCCTTCGACAAGCAGGGAATCGCCTACATCTATCCCGTGACGGACCGGCTTTCGTCCAAGACCCCCGTGGCGAGGGCCGTGGTGCCCCGGTCCTGGGTTTTCACGCCTGAAAACCGGTATTGGGCGGCCGTCGGTGTGGTGTCGGCTTCCGACAAGGACATCTACCTGTACAACGACGGGGACTACGTCCTCGCCTCCTCGGCCGATGGGGACAGTCTCGAGATCGTGGTGGCGGACTTCAACCACTGCGTCTCCGCGCGCGATCTCTGGGTCGTGGCCGACTACGGTTCCACCGAACCCTATATCGTCGAGGCCTGCAACGAGTCCCGCAAGCTCCTTCCCGGCGTGCCGGTGACGGTCGCTGTCAACGATCCCCGCTCCCTCGTCGACATGTGGGACGTCTACATGGAGAAGGACCGGAGCTACTCGATCGCGGTTTCCGTGCTGTCGGGCGCGCTCGACCCCGGGGCCGCGCTTTTCAGCTCGGGCGGAGGATGCTTCTACGGGAGCATCGACGACGCGATGGCTTCCGCGGACGCCGGAGGGGCCGGCGCGCCCGAGACCCTGTCCACCATCTGCGGAACGGACGATTGGTACGGTTTCCTTGTCTACAACAAGACGGCGGGCGCCGCAGGACCCGTCGGTTCCTTCTCGGTCCTTTTGACGGACCTGGGGGGCGTTGCCCCCGTTGCGACCCCCACGGAGACGCCCACCTGGCCGAGTTACCCGACCCGCACGGCCACGCCCGCGGAGGCGGCCGACATCGGGCCGGCGCTGGACAACCAGGACCTCGTCTACCTTCTCGGAGGGAACACGAAACCGGCCGCCCAGGTGCTCGTCTCCGCCTGCGACGGTGACGCGGTGCAGACGGGCGACATCAACAATTACGAGGCCAGTTTCGTCCGCACCCTCGCGCATGGACCCGCCGTCCTTTCCTTCCAGTGGAGGGTGTCCAGCGAGGGGGGCGCCGATTGGCTCTCCCTCTTCGTGGACGGCTCCCGCGCCCTGAGCATCAGCGGGGAAGTGGATTGGGCCCCGGCGGCGGTGACCCTCTCCTCCGGGGAGCACGAGGTCGTCTGGTCGTACGACAAGAACCCTTCCGTCTCGAGCGGGGACGACTGCGGGTGGATCGATTGCGTGACGCTTGCTCCCCTGCCCTCGACTCCGACGGCTACCCCCACGCCCCAGGCGTCCCTTGCGGAGGCCCTCGACAATTTTGAACTGCCCTTCACCACGGACGCGGACCAGCCCTGGGTTCATCAGACCGCTGATTCCATCGAGGGCGGCGACGCGGCCCGCATCCAGGGCATCCGGGACTACACCCGGGCTTCCCTGAGGACCACCATCGAGGGGCCCTGCATCCTGTCCTTCTACTGGAAGTGCTCCTCCGAGCTTTGGTACGACATCCTCTGGCTCGAGGTGGACAACAACAAGGTCAACGCCATCAGCGGTCCCATGGACTGGCGGCAGGACGCCGTCACGGTCCTGGCTCCGGGTTTCCACGAGGTCGTATGGGCCTACGAGAAGGACACGAACAACTACTGGGGGCTGGATGCGGGATGGGTGGACCATGTCGTCTACCAGCGGCTTCGCGCCGCGCCGGGTAGCGCCACTCCCACGCCTGCGGCGATCCCCCTGCCCGAGGCCGTGGATGACCTGGCGGGCAACTACAGCGCGGGGGGTGATGCTCCGTTCTACGGGACGACCGGGTCCTTCCCGCAGGGTGGGGACGCGGCCCAGTCGGGCAGGATCCTCGACGGTCAGTCGTCCTGGATGGAGCGGACCGTGAGCGGACCGGCCCAGGTGGTGTTCCTCTGGAAAACCCTCTCCGAGGCGGGGGATACGCTCTGCGCGGCCGTGGATTCCGTTCCCCAGACCTGCATCACGGGCGCGACGGATTGGATTCCCGTGACCCTTCTGCTGGGGGCGGGGGACCATGTCGTGCGCTGGACCTATGCGAAGGATGCCTCGGGATCCAAGTTCTCGGATGCGGGTTGGGTGGACCGGGTCACGGTCTGGGAGGCCACGCCCACGCCGACCTTTTCGCCCTCCCCGACGAACACCTCCACCTTCACGCCGACCCACACGCATACCTTCACCCTGACTCCCACGGCCACCTCCACCGCCACCCCCACGGCCACCCGGACGTCCACCCCGACCGCCACGGCGACCTGGTCCCCGACCCCGACCGGCACCCCGACGTTCACGTTCACCGCCACCCCCACCCCGACCGAGACGAGGACCCCCACCATCACTCCGACCGCCTCGGAGACGCCTCTTGTCCGGGAGGAACTGGTGCTCTACCCGAACCCCGTTCGGGGGCAGACCGTGACGCTCGGGTACTTCCTCTCTGGCCGCGCCGCTTCCGTTTTCGTGAAGGTCTACACCCCCTCCTCGCGTCTCATTCTCCGCAAGGACCTTTCCGGCCGGGCGGGATCCCACCTGGAGCCATTGGATGTCTCCTCCTGGGCCAACGGTCTTTACCACGTGGCCATCGAGGTGGATGGCCGAAGGATCCACCGGCCCCTGCTCATTCTCCGCTGAGCCGCGGGATCGGGGATCCGTAAACCGATTTCAACGCCGGTCAGCTCCGTCCTCTTCCGCCGGATTCCATGTAAAATGCCGCCCTGCGGTTTTATCGTCCAATGCGGGAGAATGCGTTGAGACCCTTGTTTCGGATTCCCGTCGCGCTGGCCGTCCTCATCGCCGTTCCGGCCTGGGGCGCCGACGTCCGAACCCTCCAGGAGGCAGGTTCCATGCATTATTCCGATCCGTCCATGAAGGCCCGGGTGGGCAAGGTGCTCGAGGCCGCCCGGAAGGACGCCCGCCGGGGGCCCTTCAAGCCCGAATGGGATTCGCTGAAGGGATACCAGGTGCCCACCTGGTACGCGGACGCCAAGTTCGGCATCTTCATCCATTGGGGCCTCTACTCGGTGCCGGCCTTCGCCAACGAATGGTACACGCGCAACATGTACAACGCGGAATCCGACGAGGGGAAGCATCACAAGCGGACCTTTGGCGATCCGACGAAATTCGGCCTCAAGGACTTCATCCCCTCGTTCCGCGCCGGGAAATGGGAACCGCAGGACTGGGCCCGGCTTTTCAAAAGGGCCGGCGCGAAGTTCGTCGTGCCCGTGGCCGAGCATCACGACGGCTTCGCCCTGTACGACACCGGGCTTTCCCGCTGGAACTCCGTGGAGATGGGTCCGGAACGCGACCTGATCGGCGACCTGGCGAAGGCCTTGCGCAAGGAAGGCCTGGTCTTCGGCCTCTCGACCCACCGCGCCGAGCATTGGTGGTTCATGGATTACGGGACGAAATACCCCTCCGATGTGACCGATCCCGCCTTCGCCGACTTCTACGGTCCGGCCCGTCATGACAACGAACAACCGGATGAAGCCTTCCTGGACGACTGGCAGGCCCGCACCTGCGAACTGATCGGGAAATACCGTCCCCAGGTCCTCTACTTCGACTGGTGGATCGAACAACCGGCGTTCAAGGACCGGCTGAAGGGGATCGCGTCCTGCTATTACAACAGGGCGGCTCGATGGAAGAAGGGCGTGGTCCTGAACTACAAGAACGACGCGTTCCCCGAGGGGACGGCCGTCCTCGACGTCGAGCGCGGGACGCTCCCCGGCATCCGGCGCCAACCCTGGCAGACCTGCACGTCGGTCGGGTGGAAGTCCTGGGGGTACCTCGAGAGGGAGGATTACAAGGACGCGGACCTGCTGTTGCGCGATTTCATCGACATCATCAGCAAGAACGGTGTCCTCCTGCTGAACGTCGGGCCGCGGCCGGACGGCACGATCCCCGACGAGGCCGTATCGCGCCTGGCGGAGTTCGGCGACTGGTTGAAGGTCAACGGCGAGGCCGTTTACGGGACGCGCCCCTGGCTGGAATACGGCGAAGGACCCAACCGGGCCCAGGGCGGCATGTTCACCGAAGGCAAGGTGACCTACGGCGAGGGCGATATCCGCTATACCCGAAAGGGGAACGCCGTTTATGCGTTCGTCCTGGTCCCTCCGACGAAGGCGGTCCGCCTCGCGCTCTTCGGGCGGGAGGCCCAGCCGGATCTCGAGGTGGAAAAGGTCGAACTCCTGGGTTCGACCGGGAAGGTCGATTGGCGCCGGGAAGACGACCGCCTGGTGATCGAGCCGCCCGGGAAGGCCCCCTGCCGCCATGCGGTGGTTTACAAGCTGACCCTGAGGGGGTTCGCCCTCCAGGGGATCGGTTCCTCCGCCTCGGGGAACGGGATGGGCGTCTCGGTTGTTCTGCAGAATTACGGGAAGAAGCGCCTGGAGCGCAGGGTGTCCCTCACGGTGCATGGACGGAAGGTCCGGGAGGGGTCGGTCACGGCTCCCGCCGGCGGCACGGCGGAATTCGCGCTGGAGCATCCCAAGGCCGGGCCGGGCATCCATCCCTTCGCCCTGTCCTCGGGGGACCGCGTGTTCCAGACCGGGGTACAGGCCGTGCCCTCCATCCCCCTTGCCGGGGAATGGGCGTTCGCCCGGGGCGATCGGGCGGCCTGGAAGGACCCGGGATTCGACGACTCGAAGTGGGAGAAGGTGAAGCTTCCCGCCAAGTGGGAGGACCATTCGAACTACACCGAGGACCGGGTCTACGGCTGGTACCGCAAGAGCGTGTTCATCCCGAAGGAGTGGAAGGGCGCGACCCTGGAATTGCCGCTGGGCAAGATCGACGATTGCGACGTGGCTTACTTCAACGGCGTGGAGATCGGGCGCACGGGCGTTTTCCCTCCGAAGTTCGCGGGGGAATGGAGCAAGCCCCGGCGCTACGAGGTGGACCCGAAACGGGTGAAGTGGGGGGCCGAGAACGTCATCGCCGTGAGGGTCTACGACGAACTGGGCGGCGGGGGCATCTACGCGGGTCCGCTGGGACCGATCGAGGTGACTGGAAAATAGGCGAAATACACAGCCAACGCGAAGCCGCAAAGTCGCGAAGTTTATACTGCACTATTTGAGAGGGAAGTTGGGTTTTGGGACGACTTGAGTAAGGCTGTTTGGATTGTTGGTTCTTTGTTGTTTTCATTGTCGTTGCCTCCCAAAACTTCACCCTTCTTCGCGGCTTAGCGGCTTCGCGTTGGCTTTGAATTTTCTGTGATCCTGAGAGTTTGTGTCCTCTCTTTTGTTTCGGAAACGTGTTGTGAAAACTTCGCGGCTTAGTGGCTTCGCGTTGGCTTTGAATTTTCTGTGATCCTGATTCGTTAGGAGCTTTGGATGCTGAATACGAAGAACCTGCTCATGGCCTTGATGTTCCTCATCCTCCCATCCCTCGTCCGGGCCGAATCGCCCCGGGCCTCCGTTTCCGTTGATGCCTCGGTGACGGTTTCCTCCTTCCATCCCCTGAGCATCTTCGGCAACAATGTCCCGGCCTGGCTGGACCCGGTCCCCGTGAAGGGCAAGATCCAGGCCGCGGGCAACTACCTCCTGCGCATCCCCGGCGGGTCCTGGGGCGACGTGTACCATTGGAACTCGAAGGGCGACTTCGACCCGAACGGTGTGTGGGTCCCCAGCGATACCGAGTACGCGCCCAGCGTCCTGGAGAAGGATTACCAGCCGAAATACTCATCCGTCAGGGTGGTGGACGGCGATCCCGGCACGGCCTGGCAGTCGAATCCCGACACCGATTTCCCCGAAGCCCAATGGATCTATGTCGAGTTCAAGGAACCCTCCGAGGTCGACGGGATCGAGATCGTCTGGGGAGACAGGGCCGACAAGAAACTGCCCTACGCCAAGGTTTTTTCCGTCCAGTATTGGGATCCGAAGAACCCGCGCCAATGGATGGTCTATGGGGCTGATCAGGACGGCTGGAAGGACCTTTTGACCGACGTCAAGGGCAAGGGGGGAACCCGGAAGCTCTCCTTCGCGAAGACCCGCACGCAGAACCTCCGGCTCCTGATGAAGAAAAGCTCGGCGGGGAAGGGCGGTACCTATTCGGTGGCCGAGATGAAGCCCACGCTCGGGGGAAAAGCCCTTACCCTCGCCGGATGGCTTCCGGCCGTATCCTCCAGCATGTTCATGGCCTCGTCAGGGCATGACGGGAGGAAGATCTTCGGGTTCGAGGAATTCATGGACTTCCTCAACTCCTTCGAGCCCCGGGCGATCCCCCTCGTCATCGTCAATTTCGGGACCGGTACGCCCCAGGAGGCCGCCGCCTGGGTTCATTACGCCAACAAGGTGAGGAACTACGGCATCCGGTATTGGGAGATCGGCAACGAGGTGGGCGGCAAATGGGAGGCCGGGGGGCCGATCCACAGCGTGGATTACGCGCGCCGCTACATCGCCTTCTACGAGGCCATGAAGGCGGAGGATCCGACCATCCAGATCGTGGCCCAGGTGGGGATCCTGGACCCTTCCGGCGCCTATGACGGCAAGCTTTGCCTGCAGTCCTTCGTGGATCGGCTGGCAAAGGACGGCAAACAGAAGTACCTCGATATCGCGTCCGTCCACCAGTATTGCAACTGGGGGCAATCGGTGAAGGACCTTCTCTCCTCGCCCGCCACGCAGTTGGCTGACATGAGGGCGAGCGCGGACAAGCAGTTGGCCGCCTATCCGGAATTGAAGGATGTTCCCATCTGGCTCTCGGAGTTCAATACCAGCGACCAGGTCAAGCCCCATGACATCAGCGTTCGCATCGAGAACGCCTTGTGGCTGTCCCAATACCTGCCGGAGTTCATCCGGGCGTTCGGCACCCGCGGGTTCACCAGTCTCTGGGACGTCATGAACGGCGGCAACGCCACGAAGGAGAAGACGGGCGGCGACCACGGATACCTCCAGGTCGAGGAGGGGCCCTACCAGTACCAGGAACGGGCCGACTACTGGGCCATGAAGATGCTGACGAACTACTGGGCCCTGCCCGGCGACGCGGACCTCCACCACCTGGTGAAGGCGGAAAGCACGGACCCGATGCTGTCGGTCTACGCCAACCGCCGTCCCGACGGAAAGCTGACCCTGCTCGCGGTGAACAAGGACCCCGACCGGGCGGTGGACGCGTCCATCGCCATCGGCAAGTACGCGGCGGTCAACGTGGCCAAGGGATGGAAGTTCGACTCGAAGAACTACCGATGGAACACGGACGAGCTCCCCTACCACGCGGACCCGAGCGTCGAACCCACACCCATCCGGGTGAAGAGGGCGAACGGCAAGTTCAGGCACTCCTTCCCGCCCTATTCGATCACGGTCCTGCAGTTCACGCGGTGAAGGCGCGAAACGACCTAGACCCTCTCCCCTTCTGGGGGAGACTTTGCTAACCTGATCGCATGATCCGCCTCCTCCTCGTTTCGCTCATCTGGGCCTTCTCGTTCGGGATCGTCAAGCACGGCCTGGCGGGCGTGGACGCCTCGTTCCTCTCCTTCGCGCGGCTTCTTCTGGCCTTCATCGTCTTTGTGCCGATCCTGAAGTGGAAGACCCCGCAAGGATCGCCGCACACGATCCGTTCCCGACGAGTGATTGGAATGAGGGCATCCCCCTCGCCCCTGGCGGGAGAGGGAACGGGTGAGGGGGTTCTTTTTGTCCTGCGCCTTATGTTTCTCGGTGCCGTCCAGTACGGCCTCATGTACCTCGCGTATCTACACTCCTTCCACTACCTGAAGGCCTACCAGGTCGCTTTCTTCACCATCTTCACGCCCCTCTGGGTGACCCTCTTCAACGATGCTCTGGATCGGCGCTTCCGTCCCCTCTTCCTGGCCTCGGCGGGTCTGGCCGTGATGGGCACGGCGGTGATCGTCCATCGGGAGGGGGCGCTGGCGCAGATCACGACGGGGTTCTGGCTGGTGCAGGCTTCCAACTTGTGTTTTGCGGTGGGGCAGGTGCTCTACAAACGGGGGCTGGGGGTGACGGAAGGGAAGGATCGCGACCAGTTCGGCTGGCTCTATCTCGGCGCGGCCCTGGTGACCCTGCCGCCCGCGGGGGTCGCCCTGGGATGGGCCTGGCCGGCCTTGACGGGTCTCCAGGCGTCGTCTCTCCTTTACCTGGGCCTTGTGGCCTCGGGTCTCGGTTTCTTCCTCTGGAATACGGGGGCAAAGAGCGTGAATGCCGGCACCCTGGCCGTGATGAACAACCTGAAGGTGCCGCTCGGGGTGCTCGTGTCGGTCCTCGTCTTCCGGGAGGCCGCCGACCTGATGCGACTTTCGATCGGCCTGGCCATCGTGGTGGGAGCATTGGTCCTGAACGAGCGGCTGAGCGGAAAAGCGCCGCTAAATAGGAAATAGAAAAACGAAGTTGGAAAATATCTGGCTTTATTAGAAATCGGCGCCCGCAGGGGTGGGATCTTGAGTGGATGGGTCGTGCAGAACCTTCTACCTGGTGCCTTCCATCTCCGCTGAAAGCGGATGCGTTCCAGCGGCCCTATCTCCTCCTCGACAGCACGAACTTCCCCTGGCGCCATCCGGCGCCGTTCCAGGTGACCAGGTAGTAATAGATCCCCGGCGGGCAGGAAAGATCCCGTTCGTTGCGCCCGTTCCATTCCGCACGTCCGTTCTTCTCCCAGATCGTCGCGACCCTTTCCCCCGAGACCGTGAAAATCTTCAATAACGCGCCCTCCGGCATGCCCACGGCCTTCAGCGTGCCGCCTACGGCCATGTCCGGATCGTAGGGGATGGGATAGAGGTGGAAGGCATCATCGGGCGTGGACGTATCCCGGGGAGTCGATGAGGAGGTCGCGCTGGGCGTGGGGGACGGGGTGAAGGTTTCGGTGGGCGTCGGGGTAGGCGTCAAGGTGGACGTGGAGCTTCCGGTCGGTGTCGGCGAGAAGGTCTCGAACTCGTCGATGATGACCATCGAGGTGTGGGTGGCCGTGGCGGTGAAGGGGGTGGGAGAGGGAGTGGCCGTCGGTGTGGCGGTGTCGGTGGGCAGGAAGAGCTGGACGCAGGAAACGAACTCGTCGGAGACGTTGTTCGTGTCGTCCGCGATCAGGTTGGAGGCCTCGGACGGGAAGACGAAGACGTCGCCCGAGTGGCTGAAGGAACCGAGGCTGGCATCGTCGTTGCCGGGTTGTCCGTCGATGCCCCGGCTGGCCAGCCAGGTGAGGCTCGTTTGCGTGTCGTGTACGTAGAACTGCGCGCTCACCGGCTTGGACATCCCGGGCACCAGGTTTCCGGCCGCGGACCAGAAGCCCACGTACCGGCCGTTGCCGCTCATGTGGTTGGCCTGGCAGAAATCGTCGGGCGCCGAGCCGTCGTGGGCCCTGCTGAGCCGCCTCGTCGAGAGGGTCGTGCGATCCAGAAGATAGACGTCGGAGTGGTAGTCGCTGTCCGCCGGAAGGACCAGGTCGTTGGAGGAGGAGTCGTAGGAAACGAAGCGTCCGTCCGAACTCAAGCCCGGTTTGTTGAATCCTGTTCCGAGGGTGGCCGGATTTCCGAGGCGGTTCCGGTCGATCAATTCGTGCTGTCCGGTGGCCCGGTCGTAGACGAAGAGGTGGTTGTTGTTCCCGACGTAGGAGGCCGCGACCAGGTTCGTCGCGTAGGATTCGAAAAGGACGTAGCGGCCCCCGGCGCTGAGATGAGGTGATTGGCTGGCGCTATCCCCGATGAACCCGTCCGCGTTCCGGCTCGCGCATTCCAACGCACCGGTGACGCGATCCTTGACGAACAGGTCGGGATCGTTGTTGTCATCCCCGGGGGTGAAATTGGAAGCCCATGAAGCGAATGCGATGATCCGCCCGTCCCAACTCGGGGCGCTATAGCCCGAGGATTCGTGGTTGCCCTCCTCGCCCAGGGGCCCGACGCTGATCCTTTCGAGAGTCCCGGCAATCCGATCATAAGCGAAGAGGTCCGTCCGGCCGTTGGTGTCCCCCGGCACGAGGTTGGAGGCGTCGGATTGGAAAGCCACGATGCGGCCGTCCCCGCTGATGGAGGGCCAACGGCTCAGGCCGTTGGCGGGGACGCCTCCGAGGCCGCGGCTGATGAGCTGGGTGGTGCCGAGAAGCCGG
This sequence comes from uncultured bacterium, assembly GCA_964529445.1. Lineage (GTDB taxonomy): Bacteria > Oederibacteriota > Muellerivitia > Muellerivitales > Muellerivitaceae > CAZGWJ01. The sequence continues at coordinate 21,625 of CAZGWJ010000006.1, read as the reverse complement.
TCCCGGAGGAAGACGTCCCAGGTGGCGTTCGTGTCGCCCGGGACGAGGTTCGTGGCCAGGGAGTCGAACACCACGTATCGCCCGTCCCCTGAGATGCCGGGAAGGCCGCAATGGCCGTTCGCGGGGGTTGCGTCGCTGCTGACGCTGGCGCGGTCGAAGGGAATGAGGCAGGGGATCGGGGTGATGGCGGGCACGATCGTCGTGTCGGGCGTGAACCGGATGGCGACGGGGATGAAGGTCCAGGTCGGGGTGGGGGTCGGCAGGCCGACATGGATGGAGACGGGACAGGAGATCCGCATCCCGCCCGCATCGTCGATGGCGTGCGCGGTGACGTAATGGATCCCCGCGGGAGGCGACCAGGAGAGCGTGAAGGGTTCCGAGACGTCGGATCCCAGGTACCGGTTGTCGGAATAGAAGTCCACCTGGACGACGGAGCCGTCGTCGTCCGAGGCGTCGGCGACCAGGGTCAGGGCCGAGGGATACATCCAGAAGGAGCCGGGGTCGGGGTTGGAGATCGCCACGTCGGGCAGGAGATTATCCCCGGTGTAGGGGTTCGCTAGGGTTCGGTCGTTGATGACCCGGGCGTTGTCGGCCTCGCCGGGGGAGCCGGCGGGGACACCGGTTGCGGCTCCCCAGAACAGGATGTCGGGATTGGAGAAGTGGAGGATCCTCTCCCCGGGGTAGTAGGACATCAGGGTGATGAAAGCGCGCCCCCCCGCCGTGAAGCGGTGCCCGTGGGCGTAGGGCGGATCCGTGATGCCGCTGTTGTCGTAGTCGTGGTGACAACCCAGGTTGTGCCCCAACTCATGGGGCATTACAAGATCGCCGTAGCGGGACAGCACAACGGAGAGGGAGCCGGGCAAATAGGCCATTCCGGCCAGGTTGCCCGTGTTCCGCGCGACCCAAAGGCAGACGTGGTCGGCTCCCGAGGAGGCCTTCAGCGCGGGGATTTCATCCATGTATCCGTCCGCAGTCCATGACATGTGGAACAGGTCCATGGTGATATCGCTCGTTTCCTGGTAGTCCACCTCCTGGGTTCGGACCAGTTGCATCTCGACGCCGATGTCGCTGTTGTAGAACGCCATGTTGAGGGAGGCCCAGGCCACGTCGATCTGGGCAAGGAGGGGCCGGATCCCCCCCGCTTCCTCGCGGACGAGGGGCGTGTAGAGGACCAACAGGTAACGGAGATCGAGCGATGGGGAATCGGGGCATCCGTGGGAAACGTCCTGCGTGTGCAGGGGGGGCAGGCCGTTCAAAGTGTCCCATTTCTCGGTCGAGGGCAGGGAGGGGTCGGCCTCCGTCCCGCAGGTAAAGCCCTTTTCGTCGTCCGCCTGGAAGATGCAGTGCCTGTCCTCCCCGGCATAACGGATGACGAAACGCCCCCGTCCGTGGACGAATATGTTGGCCGCGAGGTATCCGTCCCGGAAGGCCATGACGACCTCGCCGCCCTGAGGCGCGTCCTCCAGCCGTCCCCACAGGACCCATCCGTCCGGCCGCACCCGCAGGCGCTGGACGGTCCAGCGGTAGTCGGCGTCGTCAAAGAGGTTCAGGCGGAAACCCGGGTCCATGCCGGGTTGCGTGAAGCGCGAGGCCAGGTCCTTCAGGGGGGGGAGCAGGAGCCGCACGGTGCGCGCGCGGAGGGAAGGGGGGGCGGGGAGGGGGGGGGGGGGGGGGGCGGCCGGGGGGGGGGGGGGGGGGGGGGGGGGGCGGGGAGGGGAGCGGCGGGTGCGGCGGCTGGAAGGAAAACGACCGTGGGGCGGGATACTCCCATGAGGACGAGGGCGGTTGCCACGGGGAGGCCCAAGATCAGGAGAGCGCGAATGAAGTTGGAAGACCTTGTGGATCGGTTCATGGGTTATCGAACATCTTCCTGATATTCCACCTGGATAGGTTAAGCCTCGGATGAAGGCATTCGTGCTGATTCTAGCATTTTGGCGAACCCAATGATGAAAAGCTGTGGGTTGTCGGTGCTGGCTGTAGGGGCCGATATTTGCGGCCCGTCTTTGCCTTGAAGCCCCCCTTCTGAAAACCTATACTTAACCCTCGTTTTCAAGAAACGCCTCGACAGGAAACCCATGATCGGAACCATCCTCACCAAGATCTTCGGCACGAGCAACGAGCGGGCCCTCAAGAAACTCTGGCCCCGGGTCGCCGAGATCAACGCCTTCGAACCCGCCCTGGAGAAGCTCTCCGACGGCGAACTCAAGGACAAGACGAACGAATTCAAGGAGCGCCTGAAGAAGGGCGAGACCCTCGACGACCTCCTGCCCGAGGCCTTCGCCGTGGTGCGGGAGGCCTCCAAGCGCACGCTGGGCCTGCGGCACTTCGACGTCCAGATGATCGGCGGCATGGTCCTGCACATGGGCCGCATCTCCGAGATGAAGACCGGCGAGGGCAAGACCCTCGTGGCCTCCCTGCCCGTGTACCTGAACGCCCTGGAGGGGAAGGGCGTTCACGTCGTGACCGTGAACGACTACCTGGCCGAACGCGACTCGCTCGGCAAGGGTAACTTCAAGGGCATGGCCAACATCTACAACTTCCTGGGGCTCTCCTGCGGCGTCATCAAGCACGGCATCTCCTACGCCGAGCGCAAGGCCGCCTACGAGTGCGACATCACCTATTGCACCAACAACGAACTCGGGTTCGACTACCTGCGCGACAACATGGCCACCTCGATGGAACACGTGGTCCAGCGGGACCTCCACTACGCCATCGTGGACGAGGTGGACTCCATCCTCGTGGACGAGGCCCGTACGCCCCTCATCATTTCGGGCCCTGCCGAGGAGTCCACGGAGCTTTATTACCGCATCAACGGCATCATCCAGTACCTGAAGAAGGGCAAGGACGAGGACTACGACATCGAGGAGAAGACCCGGTCGGCCTTCCTCACCGAGAAGGGCGTGGCCCACGTCGAGAAGCTCCTGAAGGTCGACAACCTCTACGACCACAAGAACGTCCAGCTGGTGCACCACGTGAACCAGGCCCTCAAGGCCCACGTCATCTTCAAGCGCGACGTGGACTACATGGTGAAGGACGGCGAGGTCATCATCGTCGACGAGTTCACGGGCCGCATGATGCCCGGTCGCCGCTATTCCGACGGCCTGCACCAGGCCCTGGAGGCCAAGGAAGGCGTCAACATCGAAAGCGAGAACCAGACGCTGGCCACGATCACCTTCCAGAACTTCTTCCGCATGTACAAGAAGCTGGCCGGCATGACGGGCACGGCCGAGACCGAGGCCGCCGAGTTCAAGTCCATCTACAACCTCGACGTCATGGTCATCCCCACGAACCTTCCCATGGTCCGCGCGGACGAGCCGGACGCCGTGTACCGCACCGAGCGGGAGAAGTTCAACGCCATCGTGGAGGAGATCGTCGAACTGGCGGAAAAGAAGCAGCCCGTCCTCGTGGGCACGGTGTCCATCGAGAAAAGCGAGCTGGTGTCCTCCATGCTCAAGAAACGGGGCGTGAAGCACGAGGTGTTGAACGCCAAGTACCACGAGCGGGAGGCCGAGATCGTGGCCCTCGCGGGACAGCCGGGCGCCGTCACCATCGCCACCAACATGGCCGGCCGCGGCACGGACATCAAGCTGGGCCCCGGCGTGAAGGAGCTGGGGGGGCTGGTCATCCTGGGCACCGAGCGGCACGAGTCCCGGCGCATCGACAACCAGCTGCGCGGCCGTTCCGGCCGCCAGGGCGACCCCGGGTATTCCCGGTTCTTCGTGTCCATGGAGGATGAGTTGATGCGGATCTTCGGGTCCGACCGCATCAAGAACCTCATGGGCACCCTGGGGATGGAGGAAGGGGAGGTCATCGCGCACCCCTGGGTCTCGAAGGCCATCGAGCGTTCCCAGAAGACCGTCGAGGCCCACAACTTCGACATCCGCAAGCACCTCATCGAGTACGACGACGTCATGAACAAGCAGAGGGAGGTCGTGTACCGCGAGCGCAACCGCGTCCTGCGCGAGGCCGACATCCACGCCCACATGCTGGAGATCCTCTCCGACGTGGCCGAGAACGCCGTGGAGAGCTTCGCGCCCGAGAAGAACCGTTCCGACGAGTGGGATTACGAGGGCCTCTGCACGTGGTTCAAGGGCGTCTACCAGACGGATCTGACCCTCCCGGAGGATAACTTCCGCCTCCTGGACCGGGAGGCCCTCGCGGAGATCATCAAGGACCAGGGGAAGAAGGCCTACGAGGCCAAGGAGAACGCTCTGGGTCCCGGGATCATGCGCTCCCTGGAACGGGCCGTCCTCCTCCAGGTCGTGGACAACCAATGGAAGGACCACCTTCACAGCATGGACGGCCTGAAGGAGGGCATCGGGCTCCAGGCCTACGGCCAGAAGGACCCCCTCATCGAGTACAAGAGGGAAGGGTTCGCCATGTTCCAGGAGATGGTGGGCCGCATCAAGGAGGAAACCGTCAAGATGCTTCTCCTGGTGCAGGCCGTGGCCTCCGAGGGCGGGGAGATGTTCTTCTCGGCCCGGCCCGCGCGGGTCACCGAGGAGCACCCCGATTTCTCCCTGGCCGCCAGCGCCCCCCGTCGTCCTGCGCCGGCCGCCCCCATGGCGCCCCCGCCGGGGTTCCCGCCGGGGATGGAGCCGCCCCCCGGTTACGGCGCCGCCGACGAGGTGCCGCAATACGGAGACCGGCCCCAGAAACTGGAGCCCATGCGCCGCAAGGAGCCGAAGGTCGGCCGCAACGATCCCTGCCCCTGTGGCAGCGGGAAGAAGTACAAAAAGTGCCACGGAGCGAATGCGTAACAACGACAACGGCGATTCGCCACCGATGAACACAGATGGACACCGATGAGGAAGGGTGCCGATGCCAGGGGCGATCGGCCAAGAAGTGCCACGGGGTCAACGCGTAGGAAACAAGCTTCCCCTCACCCATCGTTCGTCGTGAAGTGCGCACTAGAACGATTGCCCTCTCCCGCTTGCGGGAGAGGGATAAAGGGAGAGGGGGCTGTCAGCCGTGTCGTATCTGCGTTGATTGGCGTCCATCGGCGGCTAAATCGGCTGTTTCAGGAGTTCTCCTTGAACCCTCGTTCCCTTCTCCCCGCGCTGTTCATCCTCTCCCTGGTCCTTTCCTCCTGCGGTCCCCTCGGCGGCGCCAAGTATGACACCGACGGCCCCGTGGCCGACGGCGACCAGCTGATCGAGTCCTCCATCGGGGACGCCAAGACCCTCAACCCGCCCCTCATCTCCGAGACCACGGGCGGCGACATCGCGGGGCTCGTCTTCAACGGTCTCCTGCGCTACGACGAGAACCTGAACCGCACGGGGTCCCTGGCCGAGCGCTGGACCGTCTCCCCCGACGGCCGGGTCATCACCTATTTCCTGCGGAAGGGCGTCAAGTTCCACGACGGGGTGGAATTCACGGCATCGGACGTGGTCTTCACCTACCAGGTCATGACGGATCCGAAGACCCGCACCCCCGGGGCTTCCGACTACGCGGACATCACGGAATGCAGGGCCCTCGACCCGTACACCGTTCGCGTGACCTACAAGCAGCCTTTCGCGCCCGCGCTCGACAACTTCGGCTCCATCCTCCCCCGGCACCTCCTGGAGGGGAAGGACATCAACAGCGACGGTTTCGGCCGCAAGCCCGTCGGCACCGGGCCCTACCGTTTCGTGGAATGGAAGACGGACCAGCGCATCGTTCTGGAGGCCAATCCCGACTATTACGAGGGCGCTCCGCACATCAAGCGCTTCGTGCTTCGCATCATCCCCAACCAGTCGTCCCAGCTCCTCGAGCTCCTGAACGGCGGCATCGACGGACTCGGGGCTTGGACCCGGGGGAGCCTGACCCCGGAGCAGTACCGCCGCCAGACGGATTCCCCCAAGTTCACTCGCTTCTATCGCAAGTACGAGGCCGATGATTTCGCCTACACCTACATCGGCTGGAACGCGAAGAGGCCCCTCTTCGCCGACCGGCGCGTGCGCCAGGCCCTGACCTACGCCCTGGACCGCCAGGCCATGGTCGACAACATCCTCTTCGGCCTGGGCACCCCCTCCTCCGGTCCTTTCGCGCGGGTCTCCTGGGCCTACAATCCCGACGTGGCGCCCTATCCCTACGATCTGGAGAAGGCGCGAGCCCTCCTGAAGGAAGCCGGCTGGGAGGACACCGACGGGGACGGGCTCCTGGACCGCGACTACAACAACGACGGGCATCGCGAACCTTTCCACTTCAAGCTGATCACCAACCAGGGCAACGTTTCGCGCGAGAGGATCGTGACCATCGTCCAGGAGCAGTTGAAGCAGGTGGGCATCCAGGTGGACATCCGGATCATGGAATGGACCGCTTTCCTGACCAACCACGTCAACAAGCGGGACTACGACGCCATCGTGCTCGGGTGGTCCCTTTCGCTCGATCCGGACAGCTACAGCATCTGGCATTCCAGCCAGACGGGCGAGCACCAGTACAACTTCGTCTCGTACTCGAACCCCGAGGTGGACCGCCTGCTCATCGCGGGGAGGCGCACGCTGGACCCGGCGAAGCGGCAGGCGATCTACCGCAGGATCCACGCCCTCATCGCCGAGGACCAGCCCTACACCTTCCTCTACGTGCCCTACGCCCTCCCGGCCCTCCACAAGCGTTTCAAGGGGCTCACCGTCACCCGCCTGGGCATCGGCTGGTACCCGACGAAGTGGTACGTCCCGAAGACCCAGCAGAAATACCAGATCCAACCCTGAACCCCATTTGCCACAGATGGATGCAGATGGACTCAGATGAGGATATGATGTCATTTGATAAACCTTCAGGGAATCGGGCTGTATCTGTGTCCATCCCATCCATCGGTGGCTAAACGGCCGTTGAGGTGCTTCTTTCCATGCGTAACTACGTCATCCGCCGCGTCCTCCTGATGATCCCGATGCTCATCGGGATCTCCTTCCTTTCCTTCCTCATCATGCAGTTGGCCCCCGGGGACCCGGCCTCCCTGGACGTCTCCATGAACCAGAAGGTGGATCCCTCCTTCATCCAGAAGATGAAGGCCCATTACGGGCTCGACCAGCCCCTTCCGGTCCAGTATTGGAACTGGCTGAAGCGCCTGGCGGTGCTCGACTTCGGAGAGTCCTTCAAGGACAACCGCAGGGTATTGGACGTCATCGCCGAGCGACTGCCCGCGACCCTCCTGCTTTCCGGCCTCTCCCTGGTCTTGCTTTTCCTCATCGCCGTGCCGTTGGGAGTGGCGGCCGCTTACCGCCAGGGGAGGTTCCTCGACCGGTTCGTCCGGGTCTTCACCTTCGTGGGCTATTCCATACCCGGTTTCTGGCTGGCCCTGATGCTGATGCTCGTGTTCGGGGTCCATCTCGGCTGGCTGCCCATTTCCGGAATGACGAGCGTGGAGACCTACGGGATGGGTTTCCTCCAGAGGGCCGGAGACCTCCTGGCCCACCTCGTCCTCCCCCTGGCCGTCACCACCTTCGGGGGGTTGGCCTCCATCTCCCGCTACGCCCGGACCTCCATGCTGGAGGTCATCCGTCAGGACTACATCCGCACGGCCCGCGCCAAGGGCCTGCCGGAGCGGACGGTCGTCTTCAAGCACGCGCTTCGCAACGCCCTGATCCCCATCGTCACCCTGATCGGATTGTCCCTGCCCGCCCTCATCGGCGGTTCCTTCATCATCGAGACCGTGTTCGCCTGGCCCGGGATGGGCCGCCTCGGCGTCGAGGCCGTGTACTCGCACAACTACCCCGTGCTGATGGGCGTGGGGATCATCTCGGCGCTCCTGACGCTGACGGGGAACCTGCTGGCGGACTTGACGTACGCGGCGCTGGACCCGCGCGTTCGATACGACTGAAGCCATAACGAACGCAAATAGAAAATAGAAAAGCGAAAATAGAAAATGAACTGCAAAAAGCGCCGGATTGAAGAATGGATTGCGGAGATGCTGTTATTTTCGATTTTCAATTTTCGATTTTCAATTTTGCAAGCGAGGCGAGCGTGAAGGGTTTCAAGGACACATACTCGGGTTGGGTTCGCGCGGCGTCTTCGCATCCTCTCGTAGCGTGGGGTTCGGGTCTTGTTCTCGTGCTCTTCGCGGCCGCGATCCTCGCGCCCCTTCTCACGCCCTACGACCCCAACGCGCACGCGCTGGCGGACCGGCTTCTTTCCCCCTCCTTCGCCCACCCCATGGGCACCGACCAGTTCGGCAGGGACGTCCTGACCCGCATGCTGTTCGGGGCACGGGTGTCCCTCTCCGTCGGGTTGGTGGCCGTGGCCATCTATGTCACCATCGGCGTGCTGGTGGGGGTCTTGGCCGGCTATTACGGCGGTTGGGTCGACATGGTCCTCATGCGGCTCGTGGACGTCATGCTTTGCATACCCACCTTCTTCCTCATCCTCATGGTGGTGGCCTTCGTGGGGCCGAGTCTCCTCAACATCATGGTCATCATCGGGCTCACGGCCTGGCCGGATGTCTCGCGGCTCGTCCGCGGGGAGATCCTTTCCCTGAAGGAACGGGAGTTCATCCTCGCGGCCCGGGTCATGGGGCTCTCGGACGCCCGCATCATCCTCCGGCATCTTCTTCCCAACGCGCTGGGGCCCGTGCTCGTGGTCTCCACTCTCGGCGTGGCCGGGGCCATCCTGGTGGAGTCGGGGCTTTCCTTCCTGGGCCTGGGAGTCCAACCGCCCACGGCCTCCTGGGGAAACATGCTGATGGAAGGCACCTCCCACCTGCTCGACGCCTGGTGGCTCATCACGTTCCCCGGCACGGCCATCTTCCTCACCGTCCTCGCCTACAACCTCCTGGGCGAGGGCCTGCGGGACCTCCTGGACCCCCGCATGAAGGGAAGTGGACGGAATGCCTGACGGTTTCGCGCAGGTCGCCTTTCCCATCCCCCTCAAGACCACCTATACCTACGAGGTGCCCGCGCCGCTCATGGGATGGGTGAAGGAAGGCGCGCGCGTCGCCGTCTCCTTCGGGCGGCGGCAGACCGTGGGGATGGTCGCCTCGCTTCATTCCAGTCGGCCCGAGAAGGTCGCCCTCCTCAAGCCCATCGAGACGCTCCTGGACTCCGATCCCCTCCTGACTCCCGACCTTCTTGAATTGGGCCGTTGGATGGCCGATTACTACGCCTGTTCCCTGGGGGAGGCCTGGTTCGCCATGCTGCCCGGGGGTTTTCGCAAGGCGGCCGGTTACTACCTCCAACTGACCGAAAAGGGCATCGAACGGGAACCGCAGGTGAAGGAAGCCCTCGAGAAGGCGGGGAAGATGCGGGGCATTTCCTTCGACAGCTTGAAGGAGGGGAAGGTCGCCTACTCGCCGCGCACCCGCAAGCTCGCGGCTTTCCTGAAGGACTCCGGATACCTCGCGCTGGTGCCCCGCACGGGCGTGATGCCCGATGCCATCCCTGTGAAGGTTCCGGTGAGGCGGAAGACCCCGCCCGTCCTGCACGGCCAGCAGGAGGAGGCCTTGAAGCCCATCCTCGCAGCCCTGAAGGATAGCGGGTTCAAACCCTTTCTCATCCAGGGCATCACGGGGTCCGGCAAGACCGAGGTGTACCTGCGTGCCATCGCCGAATGCATCCAGGCGGGGAAACAGGCCCTGGTGCTGGTGCCCGAAATCGCCCTCACCCCCCTCATGGTCGAGCGCTTCACCGGGCGCTTCGGGGCCGAGGTGGCCGTTCTCCACAGCCGCATGACCCCCACCGAGCGCACCGCCCAATGGACCCGCGTGGCCTCGGGCCAGGCCAAGGTGGCTCTCGGCGCCCGCTCGGCGCTTTTCGCGCCGGCCCGCGACCTGGGGCTGATCGTGGTGGACGAGGAGCACGAACCGTCCTACAAGCAGGAGGACTCGCCCCGCTACCACGCCCGCGACGCGGCCGTGAAGAGGGCCCAGCTCTGCAAGTGTCCCGTGGTGCTGGGCACCGCCACTCCGTCGCTGGAGTCGTACCACAACGCCAAGTCGGGGAAGTACGTCCATCTTCTGATGCCCGAGCGGGTCAACAAGCGGCCGCTCCCGAGGATCCGCATGGTGGATCTCAAGGAGGAGTGGGACGCCCGGCCGGGGGACCGGCCCGTCCTGACGCTTGCCTTGCAGGAGGCCGTGCGCGAAACCCTCTCCCGCCGGGAGCAGGCCCTCCTCTTCCTGAACCGCCGAGGCTTCACCTCCATGACCCTCTGCCTCCAATGCGGGGAACCGGTCCAATGCCCCCATTGCTCGGTGGCGGTCACCTATCACCAGCGCCTCGGCGTGAAACACGAGCCGGGACTTCTTTGCCATTACTGCAACTGGCACGGCCCGCTCGGGGCTTCCTGCGCGAAGTGCGGCGGCGCCGAGGTGAAACAGGTGGGCCTGGGGACCCAGAAGGTGGAAGAGGAACTGAAGGTGCTTTTTCCACAGGCCCGGGTGGGGCGCCTGGACCTGGACGCTACCCGCAAGGCCGGGTCCCTGGAAAGGACCCTGCGCGAGTTCGGCGAAGGGAAGATCGATCTCCTCGTGGGAACGCAGATGATCGCCAAGGGCCATGATTTCCCCGGCGTGACGCTCGTGGGCATCGTGGGTGCCGACACGGGGCTGGCCCTCCCGGATTTCCGTGCCTCGGAACGCGTCTTCCAACTACTGGTGCAGGTCTCGGGGCGAGCGGGAAGGTCCGAGAAGGAGGGAGTCATCTACCTCCAGACCTTCCGGCCCGAGCACGAATGCCTGCGTGCGGCGTTGTCCCAGGATGTCACGGCTTTCCTTGAATCGGAACTTCCCCTGCGCAAGGCTCTCGGCTATCCGCCTTTCTCGAGGTTGTGCTTGATCCATCAGCGCGGGTCGCAGGAGAGGAAGGTCCACGAGGCGTCCGAGAAGGCGGGGGAGTGGCTGAGGAGGAACGCGGGGGCCTATGGCGTCGAGGTGCGGGGGCCGGCCCCGGCACCCCTGTACCGGTTGAGGGGGCATTACCGGTTCCAGATCCTCCTGAAGTGCGCCCAACCGGGGCCCTTGAGGCGCCTGGTGGCGGCGATGGAGAGCCGGATCGAGGTCCCGCAGGGAGTCCACAGGTCGATCGACATGGACCCGCAGTCAATGCTGTGACGACCTCCTTACCGCAGAGGGCGCAGAGTTCGCAGGGAACAACATTTAGGGTCAGGCGAGTTTTGGAACAAGGGAATTAACCATGGACCGGACTCATAATAAGCCGTTCTCTGCGTCCCCTGCGTTCTCTGCGGTGAGACTGTAGTGGAGAAGTTCATACTATCCAGCCGGATCCACGACAAGAGTTCCGAGACCCTCCTCGGCTACCTCACGCGTAAATTCCGCTATTTCGACTCCAGCGCCTGGGCCGAGCGCATCGCCGACGGGCGCGTCACGGTCAACGAACGCCAGGCCTCCGCAGGCCAGCTCCTGAAGCGGGGCGATACCATCGCCTACGCCACCGGGGCCTGGAGCGAGCCGCCCGTCAACACCGATTACCGCATCCTCATCGAGGACGACGTCCTGCTCGCCCTTTCCAAGCCCGCACCCTTGCCGGTGCACAGTATCGGGGCCTATTTCCAGAACACCCTCATGTCCCTCCTGCGTCGCGACCGCCCCGAGGCGAGGGATTTCAACCTGGTGCACCGCCTGGACAGCGAGACCAGCGGGGTCCTCCTCCTCTGCAAGAAAAGGGAACTGCTCAAGGGCCTGCAGGATTCCTGGAAGGCGGGGGTCGTTCATAAGGAGTACCGCGCCATCGTCCGGGGGGATTTCAAACCGGACGAGCGGAGGGTGGAAGCCGCCATCGGGCGGGCCCTCAACAGCCGCATCCGCATGAAGCTGGGCGTGGACCACGTCCGGGGCAGGGAATCGGTGACCGAATTCACGGTCCTCGGGAGGAGGGGCGGGTTCTCGCTCCTCGCTGTGAAGCCCGTCACGGGCCGCACCCACCAGATCCGCGTTCACCTGGAGGCCCTGGGGTATCCCATCGTGGGGGATAAGCTCTACGCGGGGGACGATTCGATCTTCCTGGAATGGCTGGAACAAGGCTGGACCGACCGCTTGCAGTCGCGGCTCCACCTGCCCCGGATGGCGCTCCATGCCTGCCGCCTGGAATTCCCCCACCCGACGGACGGAAGGACGATGGTCGTGGAGGATCCCCTGCCCGGGGAATTGGCGGAATTTTGGGACAACTTACTAAAGGGCTGAAATACACAGCCAACGCGAAGTCGCGAAGCCGCGAAGTTTTTCTCTGTTTTCCCTCGCCCGCTTGCGGGGGAGGCCTGCCCTGTACCGTGTTGCCGAAGGCAACTCTGGTTCAGGGGCAGGGAGAGGGGATCTTCGACAGTTTTGCAGTTGTCTTGACATAGTACGGAGGCCCTTTACAATACGTTCCTCCCCGACCTGGACAGTGGGATCACTGTCCGGGGAATGGGGAGCCCTGTAGCGTGTTGCCAAGGACCCATCGAGGCAACTCTGCTATCAGGGCCGCACTCCTGCCGGAGTGGCGAAATTGGCAGACGCAGTAGACTCAAAATCTACCGAGGGCAACCTCATGTCGGTTCAAGTCCGACCTCCGGCACCAAAATCTGCACCCTGGGTGCAGATTTTGCCCTGAGTAAGCGACCCTGCTTTCCGAAGCCCTGAGTCCCACGAAGGGGCTGAGGTGGGAGCGCATCGAAGGGTTCTTCGACACGATATTGGAAAAGATCCGAAGGACGCTCAGGGCGGGCCCTTCGGCACGAAATTGGAAAAGATCCGAAGGACGCTCAGGGCAGGCCCTTCGACACGAAATTGGAAAAGATCCGAAGGACGCTCAGGGCGGGCCACCAGGATGTGACACTCAACCCGCTTATGCGGTTCTTGCTCACGACGTCCGTCTCGGATCGACTGTTGGATCCAGCGGTCGGTTAATGGATCCCTCCATCAACCCTATCAACGGCCTGATAATCGGTTAACAACCCGAAAACCCTTATCCAATCGGCCCATTTCCTTGACGGTGCCCTGAAGCGCGGATTATAGTAAGTAAGATTGGGCAAATTCCGCCCACACCGAGGGAACATGGCCGCGCCAGCGCCCCCGCCCGGGGGAGACAAGAAAAATATCGTCAAGATGGCCTACATCTATTTCCAGGAAGGTCGCTGGGACAAGGCCATCGAGGAGTACAAGAAGCTCCTCGCCCTCGACCCCGAGGACATCAACGCCCACAACATGCTGGGCGACGTCTATGTCAAGAAGGGGGCCGTGCGGGAGGCCTACCTCGAGTATGTGAAGGTTTCCGACGATTTCTCCTCGCGTGGACAGCAGGAAAAAGCCGCCATCGTCAACAAGAAGATCGCCGCCCTCGACACCGAAAAGCTCCCCTCCGATGCCCAACAGAAGCAGGCCCTCATCCGCCAGATCTCCCGCGCCGAGGCGGCCATGGAACAGGAGGACCTCGATGCGGCGGTCGAGGCCTACAAGGGCATTCTCAAGCTCGATCCCGAGAACCTCCAGGCGCACGGCAAGCTGGCCGAGATCCTCACCAGGAAGGGCGACAACAAGGAGGCGGTCGCCCATTTCCTCGAGGTGGGAACCGTCTTCGTCAAGAACCGCCTCTACAAGAAGGCCCAGGAGATCTTCCAGAAGGTGGTCGAGCTCGACCCCTCCAACTCCGAGGCGCGGGCCAGTCTCGCCCAGATCTACATCAAGCAGGGTTCCGAGAGCGACGCCAAGAAGGAATACCTGAACCTGGCCGAGGCCAGTTTCAACGAGGGTGACCTGGACAAGGCCCAGCAGTATTCCTCCAAGGCCATCGAGTTCAAGTCCATCGAGGCTCATTACATCCTGGGGCTCGTCCTCCTGAAGAAGAAGAAATACGCGGAAGCCAAGTCCGAGTTCGAGAACCTCCTGCGTTTCAAGGTGAACCACGTGGGGGCCCTCACGAACCTGGGCATGGTGTATATCGAGCAGAACCAGCTCGACAAGGCCAACGAGTGCATCCAGAAGGCCGCCAAGACCGAGAAGAACAATCCCAGGACCCTGGAGGTCCTGGCGGAATTCCACATCCGCAAGAACGCCAAGATCGAGGCCGTGGCCACCCTCCTGTCCCTCACGGACCTCTACGCCGACAAGAAGGAACTGGAGAAGGCCGCCGAGACGGCTTTGAAGGCCATCGGGGTCGACGGGACCTCCCTCCAGGCCCACATCAAGCTGGCCGAGATGTACCGTCTCAGCGGCGCCAAGGAGAAAGCGGCGGAGGTCTTCGCCAAGACGGCCGCCCTGTTCGACGCGCAGAACAAGAAGGACCAGGCCGAGGAGTATTACAAGAAGGCCGCGGACCTCGATCCGAACTGTCCCGAGCTCAAGAAACGGGAAGGTGCCCCCGCCGCCCCCGCTCCGGCCGCGCCCCCGCCTCCTCCGGCCGCGGCTGCTCCGGCTTCGGCCGCTCCAGCCGTTCCCGCCCCGGCCCCGCCTCCCGCCGCGCCGCCGGTGAAGGGGGAAGTGCTCGATCTGGAGAAGGATCTCGGGGAAGCGCCGCCTCCCGCGGCTCCCGTGGTCGAGAAACCCGAACCCCCCAAGGCGCCCGCCATGGACCCGGAGGCGGAATTCAAGGCCCAACTGGAGATCGCCGACAATCTTCTCAAGCAGAACCTCGTCGAGGAGGCCATCGAGGCCTATCAGCAGTTGGTCGAGCAGTATCCGGACAAGGCACAAGCCCGTGAGCGTTTGAACAAGGCCTACACGGTCTACGTGAAGACGGGGGATGAGGTGATCGACGCCCTCGAGGCCGAGAAGAAACAGCGCGAGGAGGAGGACCGGCGCACCCGGAGCGAGATGGAGAAGCGCATCCGCGCGGAGGCCGAAAAGAAGGTGCAGGCCGAGGTCGAACGGAAAGCCCGCGAGACCGCGGAAAAGAAGGCGCGCGAAGAGGCCGAGAGAAAGGCCCGCGAGGAGGCGGAAAGGAAGGTCCGGGAGGAGGCGGAGAGGAAAGCCCGGGAGGAAGCCGAGAAAAAGGTGCGCGAGGAGACCGAGAAGAAGGCGCGTGAAGCCGCCGAGAAGAAATCGCGAGAGGAAGCGGAGAAGAAGGCCCGGGAGGAAGCCGAGAAAAAGGCGCGCGAGGAGGCGGAGAAGAAGGCCCGTGAGGAGGCCGAGAAGAAGGCCAAGGAAGCCGCCGCCAAGGCGAAGCCCGCCGCGCCGCATTCTCCGAAGCCGGGGGCCCCGCCCGAGGATGCCAAGGATGAGTTCATGACGATCGCCGTGGCCGACATCTACGTCCGCCAGGGACTCCACGATGAAGCCCGAAAGATCTACGAGAAAATATTGCTGATGGAACCTGACAATTTTGAGGCGCGCAAGAAATTGACCGATTTGGATAACCACCTGAAGCCGAAATCGGCCGCCTCGGAACAGCCCCCGCCCGCCCCTTCCGCTCCCTCCGGAAAACCCTCTCCGTCCGCCCCGACGGCCCCGCCTGCGCCTTCCCACGACAAGGAAACGTCAAAGAAACGATCCGGCAAGGTCGGATACGTGTAAAATGAAGGTGTCGGTCCCCTTCTCCCCCGGGGAAGGCGACAACGACCGCGGACCGCGCCTCAGGCGGATCGCAGACCGTACCGATGCTTCGAGGATCCGACATGAGTTACGAACACTATTTCGGCCTGAAGGAACAGGCGTTCTCCAACGCCCCGGACAGCCGCTTCTTCTTCGAATCCAGCCAGCATGCCGAGGCCATGGTCCGAATGCTCCATGCGGTCGACAGCATGAAGGGCCTGACCGTCATCATCGGCGCCATCGGCGCCGGGAAAACCCTCCTCGCTCGAAAGGCCCTCGAGAAGCTGGAGGAGGACCCCCAGTACGAGGCCACCCTCCTGGTGATCGTCCACAGCGAGATCACGGCCGAATGGCTGTTGAAGAAGATCGCCCACCAGCTCGGCGTGGAGAATCCGGGCGAGACCAAGGCCCTGATCATCTCCCAGTTGTACGAGCGGTTGATGCAGATCTACGAATCCGGCAAGAAGGCCATCGTCCTCATCGACGAGGCCAACATGCTCCAGAAGAGGGAGATCTTCGAGGAGTTCCGGGGGCTCCTGAACCTCGAGGTCCCCGGACGGAAGCTCATCTCGATCGTCCTGCTGGGACTCCCGGATCTGGAGGAATACCTGGCCTTGGATCCCCCCCTCCTCCAGCGCATGTCCGTCAAGTTCACGATCAAGGCCTTGACCCGCGAGACCAGCGAGCAGTACATCAAGCACCGCCTGAGCGTGGCGGGTTGCGCCAAGCCCGTCTTCACGGACAACGCCTTCCAGACCATCTTCGAGTACACGAAGGGTACGCCCCGCATCATCAACACCATCTGCGACAACGCCATGCTGGAAGGGTACCTATTGAAGCGCGAGACCATCGACGTCGACATCATCGAGCAGGTGGCCCGCGACCTGGGGCTCAAGAAGGAATAAAGGGGCGTCCCCCGCCGGGTGCCGGCCGGTTTTGCGGGGTTTGCGGGCGCATTATCGGTGAAGGGGGCCTTGCCGGGAGGGGAAGGGCGCATTATAATTTCGCTCCCGGTCAAGGGGTTTTCAGGCGGGAATAACTCAGCGGTAGAGTGCAACCTTGCCAAGGTTGAAGTCGCGGGTTCGAATCCCGTTTCCCGCTCCATCCGCACCCTGACCGGGCCCGTATCCCCGACCGAAGGTCCCCTGTCGCGGGCCCTTCGGTTCTTTATTTGGAGTGGCGGGGCGGCATACCCAAGTGGCTAAGGGAACGGTCTGCAAAACCGTGATTCGGCGGTTCAAATCCGCCTGCCGCCTCCATTTTTGGATCATCCCCGGCTTCGGCGTTCAGGACACCGAAAAAGACTCTCCCTTTCCGATCCGAGGAAGGCCGGCATGAGCCCTCATCCCTTCACCCCCGATGACCTCCTCCGATTGAAGGAACGTTCCCTCACGCCCTCCGAACTCGAGAAGCAGATCGACCTCTTCAAGGACCCGCCCCTCCCCGTCCGCCTGGAGCGTCCCGCCACCGAAGGCGACGGCATCCACGTGCTCGCGGACGACGGGGCGGACAAGTTCGCGCGCCAGCAGGGGCCGGCCGCCGAGGAGGGCCGTTTCGTCAAGTTCATCCCGGCTTCCGGCGCCGCCACCCGCATGTTCGACGACCTTCTCAAGGGCGAGGGGGTGGCCCTGCTCCGCTTCGTCGAGGAACGCCGCCAATTCGCCTTCCATGAGGAGTGGGAAAAGCGCCTCCGCGACCGCGGAACGTCCGTGGAGCAGGTCCTGGAGAAGGAGGGGGTGGAGGGGGCGGTGCATTCCATCATCAGCCCGGATGGTTTGGGCCTGGCGCATCGTCCCAAGGCCCTGATCCCCTTCCATCGTTACGCCGAAGGGAACAGGACCCCCCTCGAGGAACACCTGGCGGAGGCGTCGCGGATCATCCGGGGCAAGGACGGTGCATGCCGGATCCACCTGACCGTTTCTCCCGAGCATCGGGATGAGTTCGACGCGATCCTTCCGGAGATGACGGCCCGGATGGGAGCCCTGCTGGGGTGTTCCTTCAAGGCCACCTGCTCCGCCCAGGCGCTTTCCTCCGAGACCCTGGCCGTGGACGAGGACAATCAACCCTTCCGGGACCGGGAGGGGCGGCTGGTTTTCCGACCCGGGGGCCATGGATCGCTTTTGAAGAACCTCCAGAGGACCGGCGCCGAGATGGTCTTCATCAAGAACATCGACAACGTGGTCCCGCAACGCCTGCGCGAACCCACGATCCGGTGGAAGAAGGTTTTGGGCGGGATCCTGGTGTTCCTCCAGAAACGGGTCCATGCCTTCCTGCGCGAGTTGGAGAAGGGGACGCCGGATCCCCGCGAGGTGGCCGAGATGAAGGAGTTGTGCCGTCGGTGGTTCTTCCGGGACCCCTGGTCGGGCGGTTCGTCGGGGCCCCGGGAACTCATCGAGTGGTTCCACCGTCCCCTCCGGGTATGCGGGATGGTCCGGAACACGGGCGAGCCGGGCGGGGGACCCTATTGGGTGAAGGGACGCGACGGGAGCGTCACCCTCCAGATCGTCGAGAAGGCCCAGGTGGAACTCGCGGACCCGGAACAGGCGGCGATCTTCAAGGCCGCCACGCACTTCAATCCCGTGGACCTCGTCTGCGGGTTGAGGGACCACCAGGACGAACCCTACGACCTCGGCCGCTTCGTGGACCGCGATGCGGTGATCATCTCTCGAAAGACCCTTGACGGCCAGACGTTGAAAGCGCTTGAATGGCCCGGCCTCTGGAACGGGGCCATGCAGGGGTGGCTGACCGTGCTGGTGGAAGTGCCCTTGGAGACCTTCGACCCCGTCAAGACGGTATTCGACCTGTTGAGGCCGCGTCATCGGCCGGAGTGAGGATGAATTGGAGAACCTGATCGTCACGGGTGGAGCGGGGTTCATCGGGTCCCACTTCGTGCGGCGCGCCCTGGCCCGGGGTTCCTGGCGCGTGGTGGCGGCCGACAAGCTCACGTACGCCGGAAGCCTCCTCAACCTGGAGGACGTGAAGGACCATCCGGACTTCCGGTTCGTGAAAATGGACATCACCCGCCCGGAGGCGGTATCCGCCCTCTTCCGGGAATTCCCCCCGACCCGGGTGGTCAATTTCGCGGCCGAGACCCACGTGGACCGGTCGATCGATTCCCCGCGCCCCTTCATCGAGACCAACGTGGGAGGCGTCCTGGAACTGCTGGAGGCCGCCCGGGCCCGCCACCGGATTCTTCCGGACACGGATCGGGCGCGTTTCCGTTTCCTCCACGTCTCAACCGACGAGGTCTACGGCACCCTGGGGCCCGAGGGCGCCTTCTCGGAGACTTCGCCCTACGCCCCCAACTCCCCCTACGCCGCCTCCAAGGCGGGGGCCGACCACCTGGTGCGCGCCTACCATGAGACCTACGGCCTTCCGGTCCTCCTGACGAACTGTTCCAACAACTACGGTCCTTACCAGTACCCCGAGAAGCTCATCCCCCTCCTTGTCCTCAATGCCCTGGACGGTCGTCCACTCCCGCTCTACGGGGACGGATTGAACGTGCGGGATTGGCTGCACGTGGAGGACCATTGCGATGCCGTCTGGGAGGTCCTCGAACGGGGGACGCCCGGTGGGAAATACAACATCGGGTCGAGGAACGAACGCACCAACCGCGAGGTGGTGGAGATCCTCTGCTCCGCGCTTGACGAGGTCCGCCCGCCGGACCGGGAGCCGGTCCTCGTCGCCCGGGGCGTCAAGAGCCACCGCGATCTCGTGGAGCGGGTTCCCGACCGGCCGGGACACGACCGGCGCTACGCCATCGACCCGTCCCGCATCGAGAGGGAGCTGGGTTGGAAGCCGAAGAGGGAATTCCGGCAGGGATTGCGCGAAACCGTTCTTTGGTACCGGGACCATCGCGAGTGGGCCGCGAAGGTCCTGGAAGGGAAATACGGCCGCGAACGACTCGGAGCGGGGGGAGGTCCGTCATGAAGGGGATCCTGCTGGCGGGAGGGGCCGGGACCCGGCTTCATCCCGTGACCCGGGCCTTGAGCAAGCAGTTGCTGCCCGTGTACGACAAGCCCATGGTGTATTACCCCCTCTCCACCCTCATGCTGGCCGGCGTGCGGGACATCCTGCTCATCACCGATCCCCTCAATGTCGAGGCGTACCGTCGGCTTCTCGGCGACGGTTCCCACCTGGGATTGAGGGTTCGATACGCCGTCCAGCCCGAGCCGAAGGGGATCGCCCAGGCCTTCCTGCTGGGGCGCGATTTCATCGCGGGTGAGCCGGTGGCCCTCGCCCTCGGCGACAACCTCTTCCACGGGCACGGCGTGACGGGCGCCCTGAAGGCCGCGGCGGCAAGGGTTTCCCGGGGCGCCACGATCTTCGCCTATCGCGTCCGGGACCCCTGGCGCTACGGCGTGGTGTCCTTCTCGAAGAAGGGGAGGGCCCTTTCGATCGTGGAGAAGCCGCGCCGCACGAGATCCCCCTACGCGGTGACCGGCCTCTATTTCTACGACCGGAAGGTGGTATCCATCGCGGAGCGGTTGAAGCCCTCGCGTCGCGGGGAACTCGAGATCACCGACGTGAACCGGGCCTACCTGAGGGCCGGCTCCCTCCGGGTCGAGGTTCTGGGGCGCGGGGTGGCCTGGCTCGATACGGGAACCCCCGAGTCCCTCCTGCAGGCCTCCACCTTCATCCAGGCGCTCGAGGAGCGCCAGGGGCTCAAGGTGGCCTGCGTGGAGGAGATCGCCTACCGGCAGGGGTTCATCGACCGGGGCGGCCTGGCTCGGATCGCCCGCTCCATGGGTGACGGCCCCTATGGGCGTTACCTGTCCTCGATCCTCCCGGGGAAGGGCGCGACGTGAAGGTCGCGACCCTCGGCCTGCAAGGGCTCCTTGTCGTCACCCCCGCGGTGCATCGCGATCCCCGCGGTTTCTTCCTGGAGACCTACCACCAGGCGAGGTACCGCGAGGCCGGCATCAGGGACCCCTTCGTCCAGGACAACCGTTCCTCGTCCGCGAGGAACACCCTCCGGGGTCTGCACGGTCAGCTGAAGAATCCCCAAGGCAAACTCGTGACCTGTCTATCGGGGGAGATCCTCGACGTGGCGGTCGATGCGCGTCCGGGGTCGGCGACATTCGGGCGATGGGAAACCGTGCGGCTCACGGGCGCGGAGTTCACCCAGTTCTACCTTCCGCCGGGATTCCTGCACGGGTTCTGCGTCCTTTCGGAGACGGCGGAGGTGGCCTACAAGTGCACGGCTCCCTATGATCCTTCCGATGAGGTCGGCGTGGTCTGGAACGATCCCGACCTGGCGATCCAATGGCCCTGCCGGGAGCCGATCCTCTCGACCCGGGATGCCGGTTATCCCCGGTTCCAGGAAATGCGGGAGCGATTCGAGGCCTATCGGGGTCTTTGAGGCGGGGCGGGGGTGTTGTTGAGGCAAGGGCTTCGTCGTCGGACCGGTTTCCCGTCAGGTTGAAGGGTTTAACAAAGGGTTGCGCGCACATAAACGGGGCCTGAAAGTTGTCGGGATTTCGACAAGCGTGTTATAATGCCGCCAACCGCTGGGTCACTGCCCGTGGCTGCCCTTCCGATTCGACTGAAATCGGTTAAGACCGTTCCCGTCCCGAAATTCCTCCGAGTGGATTTTCAGGGCAATCAACCGCCGCCCTTCGACCGGGCTTTTCCGGGGGCGGTTTTTTGGAGGCGATGTTCCATGGTTCTTTCAACGCAATTGGTCCGCGGCGTCCAATACGAGGAGATTTTGAAGGGCGTGGACAACGAGACGCGCCGGATCGTCGATGAGGCGCTGGTCTATTTCTGCAACGACGAGGACGATTCCCTCGAAGCCCAGAAGTCCCGGTCCGACAAGTTGCGCGCGGCCTACACGGCCCTGGTCGGTTTCCTGGTCAACAACCTGCTGAACGAGTTGAATCCCTACCAGACCACCTTCCTTTGCACCGGAGCCCTCGGCGACCGCCTCACCGTCCAGACGTCGCAGGGCCTCGTGGAGATCGATCTTCTCCCGAAGGATGTCTACGAGATGCTGTACAAGGATTCGACCATCCCGCCCCTGGCCTTGCCGTTCCCGGTCATGAACGTCATCGACCGCTACCACGCCGTGGCCAAGGGGGATCTCCTGGCCTTCGACATGGGCGACGACCGCAAGAAGGCCCTCCGCAATTCCCCGGCCGACCAGAAGCGCTTCCGGGACCGGTGGGGCCGCGAGATGGAGCAGTCCAA
>CAZGWJ010000005.1:0-55599 GCA_964529445.1 uncultured bacterium | reverse complement strand
CCCTGGCCGACGGGTTCCCGCGGGAGGTCGAGGAGGGGAGAGCCCTGCAGGTCCTCAAGGGTCATCGGGCGCGCTTCCGGGGCGGGAGGAAAGAGGAGGATCCGCGTCGACACAGGGCCCGGGCCTTGAGATTCCTCGTTTCGAGGGGTTATTCTCCGGACTGTGCCCGGCGTGCGGTGCAGGGCCTTTTCGGCTATAATTCCGGCGCCTTCGACGACTGAGAAACGGTGAAACCGGGCAACGGCTTAACGCGAAGCCGCCCGCCTGGGTCGAGACCTCGCCATCGATGGTGATCGATGGCGGGCGAAGGATGCGGAAGCGGCGAAAACGGCCTTTCTTTTCCGACGTCATTATTTGGAACACAATGAAACTTCGCCAGCTTCGCGCCTTCGCGTTCCGTTGTAATTCTTCGCTAGGATGAAAGAATGAAAGTCCCCAAGACGGGTTCCGAGATCCGGCAGGCGTATCTCGATTTCTTCGCCTCCAAGGAGCACAAGGTCGTGCCCTCCTCCTCCCTCGTTCCGGAGAAGGACCCCACGCTCCTTTTGGCCAACGCCGGCATGAACCAGTTCAAACCCTACTTCCTGGGAACCGTCCCTTTCCCCCACGGGAAGCCCTACGCGGCCTCCTGCCAGAAGTGCTTCCGCACCGCGGACCTCGAGCGGGTGGGCTTCACGGCGCGCCACCACACCTTCTTCGAGATGCTGGGGAATTTCTCGTTCGGCGGGTATTTCAAGAAGGAGGCCATCGAGTGGGCCTGGGAATTCGTGACCCGGGTGCTCTCGATCGATCCCTCCCGCCTGCATCTCTCGGTTTTCGAGAACGACGAGGAGGCCATCCGGCTCTGGAAGGACGCCACCGGGTTCCCGCAGGAGCGCATCAAGCGCCTGGGAGAGGAGTCCAACTTCTGGACCATGGGTCCCACGGGCCCCTGCGGCCCCTGCTCCGAGATCTACGTCGACCTGGGCGCCTCCGTGGGTTGCGGAAAGCCCACCTGCGGGGTGGAGTGCGAATGCGGGCGGTTCCTGGAGATCTGGAACCTGGTCTTCACGCAGTTCGACCGGCAGGAGAACGGGACCTTGAAGCCCCTTCCCAAGCCCAACATCGACACCGGCATGGGACTGGAACGCGTCGCGTCCGTCATGCAGGGCGTCACGTCCAACTACGACTGCGACCTCCTCCAGCCCCTCGTGAAGGCCGTCGCGGCCCTGCGGGGCATCGACCCGGCCGTCCAGGACCGGAAGATCCGTCCCTCCCTCAACGTCATCAGCGACCACCTGCGGGCCACCGCGTTCCTCGTGGCGGACGGCGTCCTCCCCTCCAACGAGGGGCGCGGTTACGTCCTGCGCCGCATCCTGCGCCGCGCCATCCGTCACGGTAAACTGCTGGGTTCCACGGAACCCTTCATGGCCGGGCTGGTCCCCGAGGTGGGACGCCTCATGGGGGCCGTATATCCCGAACTGATCCGCCGGCAGGAACACATCGTCAACGTCGTCAAGGCCGAGGAGGAGAAGTTCTTCGAGACCCTCGAGGCCGGCACCCAGCAGTTGAAGTCCAAGGTGGCCCTCTTGAAGCAGAGCGGGGTGAAGGAACTCTCGGGCGGCGAGGCCTTCAACCTGTACGACACCTACGGTTTCCCCCTCGACCTCACGCAGGAGATCCTCCGGGAGATGGGGCTGTCCGTGGACGTGAAGGGCTTCGAGGCGGCCATGGAGAGCCAGCGGGAGAGGGCGCGCAACGCCTGGGCCGGGAGCGGCGAGAAGGCGCTTCCCCCCCTCTACAACGAGATGGCCTCGAAGGTTCCCGCCACCCTCTTCACGGGCTACGACGGTCTCGAGGCCGAGGCGAGGGCGTTGAAACTGGTGCGGGTGAAGGACGGGCGGCACGAACCGGTGGCGGAACTTTCCGAGGGCGAGAAGGGCGTGGTGGTCCTCGACCGGACCCCGTTCTACGCCGAGAAGGGCGGACAGGTCGGCGACCAGGGCGACCTCACGAGCGCATCCTTCGCCGCGGACGTGGTTCATACCCAGCTCGTCGCCGAGACCCTGCACGGCCATTGGGTCGAGGTCCGCAAGGGTTCCTTGAAGGAGGGCGGTCCGGTCCTCGCCCGCGTCATGGAGAGCGAGCGGCGATCCACCATGCGCAACCACACGGCCACCCACCTCCTGCAGTCGGCCTTGCGCCTCGTCGCGGGCCGCCATGTCGAGCAGGCGGGCAGTTGGGTCGGACCCGACCGGCTCCGTTTCGACTTCACGCATTTCGAGGCGTTGAGGCCCGACCAGCTGACCGAGATCGAGCGTCTCGTGAACCGGAAGATCATGGAGAACATCGAACTGAGGAAGAACGTGATGGGTTTCGAGGAGGCCAAGAAGCGGGGGGCCCTGGCCTTCTTCAGCGAGAAGTACGGGAACGAGGTCCGCGTCGTGGAGGTTCCGGGTTTCTCGACCGAACTGTGCGGCGGCACCCACGTATCCCGCACCGGGGACATCGGGTCCTTCAAGATCCTATCCGAGTCCTCGGTGGCCTCCGGCGTGCGCCGGATCGAGGCCGTCACGGGGGAAGGGGCTCTCGCCCACGTCGAGCGCCTGGAGGACCTCCTGCAGGACCTCTCCCGGCTTCTCAAGGCCCCCGAGAGCGACCTCCGGGGAAGGGTGGAACTGCTTCTCGCCGAGGCCAAGTCCCGGGAGAAGGAACTGGCTTCGGCCAAGAGCAAGATGGCCGGCAACCTGGCGGGCGACCTGCTGGCGTCCCGCCGGGACGTGAAAGGCGTATCGCTCGTCGTGGGCCGGGTCGACCAGATCGATCCCGACGGCCTGCGGAAGCTGGTGGATTCCCTCAAGGACAAGCTGGGCAGCGGTGTCATCGTCCTGGGCGGTCTTTCCGGGGACAAGGTCTCCTTCATCGTTGGAGTCACGAAGGACCTGACGGCGAGGATCAAGGCCGGGGACGTGGTGAAGCAGGTCGCCGCCCTCGCGGGCGGCGGGGGAGGCGGAAGGCCCGACCTGGCCCAGGCGGGGGGCAAGGATCCCGCCAAGCTGGAGGAGGCCTTGAAGGAAGCGCCCGGCATCGTCGAGAAGCTCCTGCCGTGAAGCGGTGGCTGGCCCTGGACCTGGGGACGAAACGCATCGGGACGGCCGTCTCGGACCCCCTCGGCGTCACGGCCCAGCCCTTGAAGGTCATCCCTTCCAGGGGGAAGAACAAGGACCTGATTGCGATCATGGCCCTGGTGGTCGAGTTGTCCGCGACGCAGGTCGTCGTGGGCCTTCCCCTCAATATGGACGGCACCGATTCCACCCGAACCCGGAGGACGCGGCTTTTCGCAAAGGAGCTGGCGTCCCGGCTTTTCATCCCCGTCGTGCTGGTGGACGAGCGATTGACGTCCTGGCAGGCGGAGGAGGTCCTGAAGGAGACCGGCGCCCACGGGCGTGACCGGAAGAAGAACGTGGATCGCGTGGCGGCGGCCCTCATCCTGCGCTCGGCCCTCGACGGCGCGAAGCTGATACCTGCGATGACAGAAACGAAGTGAAGCGAAGTGCGTGGGGATCCCTTCTGTCTTTGCCCTCGCCCCTTGCCCCCCGTTCGGGGGATGCACCCACGGGAGAGGGTAGGGTGAGGGGTGCTGTCGCGAATGCTGGAACACCCTCATCCCATCCTTCTCCCCTCAAGGGAGAAGGGGAGAGAACCCGTTGTTGAAATGATCGACAAGTTCCTCGACCTCCTGGATGCCCTGGCGAACCTCCTGGATGGCAAGCGCCGGAAGGGTTCCGCGCTCGCCCCGCTCGCCCTGATGTCGGCTTTTGCCCTCGTCCTGGGGGTCGTTCTGTATGTCTTCGTCCCGACCTTCTTCCTGCCCCTGAAGAAGGCCGACATCCCCGTCCTGCCCGGCACCGGGGCCCGTCGGATCGCCGCCACCCTGAAGCAGGAGGGCATCCTCACCTTCAAGACTCCCTTCGTGTTCCTGTCCAAGCTGACCGGCACCCATCGGCGTCTCCAGGCGGGTTTGTATCGCATCGACTCCCGGATGAGTCTCTGGCGTTTGCTGAAGACCCTTTCGGAGGGGAAGAGCGAACTGCTCACCCTTTGCGTCCCGGAGGGTTTCACGGCCTACCAGATCGCCCAGCTGGCGGCTTCCCGGAACATCGTGCCCGCGGAGGATTTCATGCGGGCGGCCGAGAGCCCGGAGCTGGCCGAGCGGCTCGGGCTCCCCGCGAAGCGGCTGGAAGGATTCCTTTTCCCGGAGACCTACCGGGTCCCCCTCGGGGTCGGCCCGGAGGCGCTCGTCACCCTCATGGTGGACTATTACAAGCATGTGCAGGGTCCGGCGTATGCCGAACGGGTGAAAAGGCACGGCTTGACCCCCTACCAGGCCGTCATCCTGGCCTCCATCGTGGAGAAGGAGGCCCAGTTGGAATCGGAGCGGCCCCTCATCGCCGGGGTGATGCTGAACCGGTTGCGCCTGAACATGCGACTCGAGGTGAACGCGACCCTCAACTACGTGCTCGACAACAAGCGGGCCTGGTTGACGCGCGACCAGTTGAACATCCGGAGCCCCTACAACACGTACCTGAAACGGGGATTGCCGCCCTCGCCGATCTGCAATCCGGGCCGAACCTCCTTCAAGGCCGTGGCCGAACCGGAAGAGTCCGATTACCTCTTCTACGTGGCCCAAGGGGACGGTTCGCACCTCTTCGCGGTCGATTTCAAGGAACACCAGGCCAACATCCGCAAGGTCAAGCAGTTGCGGCGCCTCCGGAAAACCGCGACCTTCCCTACACCCACGCCCAAGATCGAATAGGGCCCGCCCCGGCCGTATTGCAAATCATCATGCGACATGACCGTGAAAACTGCATTCGCAGTGCGTCATGTCTTGTGCAGGGGTATAATAGACGGATAACAGCCCCACAAACGGAGATTTCCATGAGACCCATGAAAACGGTTCTAGCCATCCTGGCTCTTGCGGCCCTGGCCCTGCCTGTCTGGGCGATGGGCAGGTCGGCCAATGGCGTGCCGACGCCGAAGGTGGAAACCGCTGTCATGCCTGGTCATCCGACGACCGATACGTCTCGCGCCACAGCGGTATCCCCCGTGAAGGGATGGGTGGACGTGCCGGGTTCCTCGAAGACGAAGCCGGAGCACGTGGTGACGATACCGTGGGCATATGTGGAAACCGGGGATAGCACGATGGAACCCGTGCCCCCGGGTGACACGTTGTTGAAGAATTACAAACCAAGAATGTTTGAAGTGGATGCGGCTGGCAACTTCTATTTTGTTTATGGAAGATCCGTTTACATATTTGAACCATCGGGAAGGCGAAGGGCAGTTGCGGCGAATATTGTGAATAGGGCCCCGATCACGGCCATTGAAACATACCCGGATGGCACATTCGGTGTGATCAAGATATTCTTCGAGGAAAATGGGGATACGGGTGTTTCGATTGTAAGGGCGACAAGCGAAGGTAAAATATCGGATAGGCGACGTGTGCCGATACCGGAATATGATAAATCATTTGATTCTGTGCTTTTGAATGACGGAGAGGTGTATCACAAGAGCTTTCGCAGGAAAAGCAAAGCCAAGGTATATACCGTATCGGAAAATGGCAAGAACAAACCAGTCCGCAGGAACGTCGAGTATACATCCGAGCAGACCTCGTGGCTTCATGACAAGATATCGGAAATGTCGTCTAAGCATTTCTACGGTGGCGCAAGTCAGTGGCTGGGCGAGTATAGCGGCAATGCGTATTTTCAACTGAGAGGTGTTTGGGACGGCAACACAGAGCACTTCGGTGTCCTGGTGTGGGACAAGAACAAGAAGGTACAGTTCATCGCGTTCCCGCCGGTCAAGGGGAGAGGCGAGGTCCTCGACTTCAACCTGAACGCCAAGGCGCCTGCCATCGGATCGGACGGTTCGGTCTATTACATGGTCGGCACCGACAGCGGCATGTCCGTGTTCAAATGGCCGGTGCGCTGGTGAGAGCCGTGACGGCGATGCGCACGTTCATCCTTGCGCTTCTTCTGTTTGCGCCTTTGCCATTGTGCGCGGATGTGGAGTTCGCTGAGTTCGGTGTTGGAACGTATGTTCTTGATCCAATGAGCCGTAATCCCGAGACAGGGGTATTCGACCCAGCATATGAACGTATAACGATTGAGAAATACATCGCGGGTGTTGTCTGGAAGGAAATCGGTGTATATTCCGATCCGCCACGACCATCTCTTCGCGAAGGGTTCATCGCCCAGGCGGTGGCGGCCCGCACGAACCTCGCCCACTACAATCGCTCCAATTCCCGCACAGGCGGCAATTCGTACGATGACGCGCGCCTGCCGCCGCCCAGCCAGGCATATGAAACATTGCCCGCTTCAGGTGAGGCCAGCGAATACATCAATGCCATCGTGGCCGATGCTTTCAGCGTGAACGTCATGACCCTCGACGGCCAAAGGATCTTCGCGCCCTTCGGGGCGAAACTGGACCCGGACGCCGCGGGAAACACGAGGACCCTGACCCGTGACTCCGATGTGGCGCGCGGCCGGGTTGACGAACCCCATGCCCGCAAGGTGCCCAACAAGCAGGATGTGTACCAGGATCAAGCCGCCCCCGGCGGGGAACAGGTGGCCCTCCAGCAGGCGGGGGCCATGTGGATGTCGAACATCCACTACACGCCCACGCCCGGCGTGAACTCCATTTCAGCCGAGGAGATCCTCCGCCATTACTACGGCCTCAAGCCACCCTGCGTGATGGCCGTGTCCCTGATCCAGGGCAACGATGTGGTGTATTCGGCGCGCTGGATCGAACAGGAGCAAGCATTGGGAAGGGCATGGGAGAATCCCGTGAACTTGCCCATAACGCGAACGGATCCCGTGACGGTCAGGGTGGATTTCAGGGAAGTCGTGACGGATTACAACCCCGGGTATCCTGCCATCGATCCTGCGCAGCACACGGTCAGGGTGAGCCTGAATGGGGTGACCATCGGCCATCCTGGGTACACGGGGGCGACAGCCGGGATCATCCTGGGCGGCGAGACCGGGAACAAGGCGACATGGCAGAGACAATGGGAGGGAGTTCTATCGGCCGAGCAGTTCATGTCGATCGAGGACGGCCTTCGGACCATGAGGATCGAAGCGGCGAACGGGTATGACAAGGCCCTGGTCCTTGACAGCCTACCGACCAGCGAGGTGTACAAGCCGGTATCCGTGTCTGCAGGCGGCAGAATCACTCAATGGCGCGATTACCAACCCGGCCCCGACGAGAACCACGTCATGGTGTTCGACTTGCAGGCGCCCCACGCAAATCGAGTGGAATTGTGGCAAGGAACCCATCGGGTGTACGAGGCGGAATGGCTCATCGTGCAGGGGGAGTCGGGGCCGCGAAGAAGGATGAACCGGGGGATTTGCCTGCAACTATCCGGGGCACCCGTTTCGGCGAGATTGACCTTTTCGGAGGATATGGACAATAGCCGGCCTCTTACCGTCCTGTGGGGCACTCAGGATGCCGGTGTTCACGCAATCGGTGGCACCTGGAAGACAAGCCGGTTATGGGCCGGTTCATCCGATGAATCCTTCCCGGCGGATTCCCTTCTCTCGGGATGGCTCTCCATCGGAAGCGCATTCGATCGAAACGGCAACCCACTGGACGCGAATCCGGGAACCCTGTCGTCCCGCGATCCGTACAATCCCGACCAATGGCTCGGCCTGGAACCCGGCAACGAGGACGTGAACCACGTCTTCCACTGCCCCGAATGCAATCTGCCCGCTGTGGGGCCGATGAGCGTCAAGGCCTTCTTTACGCCGTCTCCCGTTGGAACGGGAGTGACGCAGGTTTGGCTGGGCGCTCTTGCTGCGGACCCGCGTGGGTTCCTCTACGTCGTCCAGAGGGAGGAATATGCCGGTGGCGATTGTGCGACGCGCTTGGTCAAATATTCCTCGGGCGGGACGATCCTTGGTCACTTCAGCACCTTCGAAAATACGGAATTGAATCCCGATGGTGATCATCGTGTGTTCCTATATTCCCTTTACGACGAGGATTCCGATGTCACGGTCACTTCGCTGGGCGAATTGATCTTTGCGGGCCCGGTTTATCGGAGGGTGGGAACGCGCGCCGAATACCTGGATGATGTCGTGCTGCGAATGGATTCCAGGTTCGAGTGCGTGGACATCATCGCGCGCTTGAGCGAGGTCTACGGGTTGGGGTCCTGGGGGTTCAGCGGCGTGGACGCCGACGAGTCCGGAAACATCTACGTCTCCGCCACCGACAATCCTGTTGTCAACATCGTGAAGTTCGGGAGAACGGGCTCCGGATGGTTTGGATGGGGTATGCATCAAGGCAGTGGCTACGACGGAATCTTTGATCCCGCCCGGGTGAGCGTGTCGAGGGAGCATGCGTATTCTACCAACAGCCGATATCAATTCATGGCGAGGACGGATCTGGAAGGGGAAGACCGGGTCGAGATCCCCGGCACCTTCACAAAACCCATCGAGGCGGATTGTCTGGATCGGATATGGTCGATTCGGAACGGCAAACTGGCTCTTGTCGATGCGGGAGGCGTGGTATTGCGAGAGGAGAGCCCGGCGTGCCTTCTCCAATTGGGCGATGCCCAGGTGGCGTTATTATCGGCCATGGACGCCAACTACACCGGAAACGTCTGGTTGGCGGCGAGAATCGTGGAGGAGGGATCGAACCAGCCGGGCCAACAAAGGGTTTTGATCCTGGGTCCGGGTGAGGAGTGCATTCCTCCCCCGACCCAAACACCCACGGCAACACCCACTCCCGAATCCACGGTTGTGACACCGACGCCACCTCCAACACCCACAACCACCGCCACGCTGTGTGAAACCTTTACGCCGGTTCCGCTTCCTACCTTGGAAGCCGGATTGGGTGGGGAATGGAGCGAGGTGACGGATGAGGATGCTATGTCCGAAAGGAGCGAATCGGCGATGGCATCGTTGGGGGACACGGCCTACCTTTATGGCGGGCAGGGCAGCTATTTGAGCGACGTGTGGCGCAGTTCGGACGGTGAGGAATGGGAATGCGTGTCCACCCAGGCCCCGCCGAGGGCCAGGAAGGGCCATGCGATGGAGGCGTTCGATGGCGCTTTGTGGCTCGTCGGGGGCGATACCGAGGAAGGGGAGCGGAATGATGTGTGGTCCAGCGCGGATGGCGAGAATTGGGTCCCCCACGGGGACGCTCCGTTCGTGCCCCGTCAATCGCACACACTGACATATTTCGGGGGAAGACTTTGGGTCATCGGGGGATTCGGGATGGGGTATCAACCCTTGAGCGATGTATGGAGCACAGCGGATGGTGTCCAGTGGAGGAGGGAGGCCGATCTTCCCGGGGCCCGGGGCGGTCATGCAGCGGCCGCTTTCGGCGGAAGATTGTGGGTGATGGGGGGTGTCTCCGAGGAGGAGATTACAAATACGGTTTGGTCCACCCTCGACGGTACATCTTGGTTCGAGGCACCTGGGGATGGACGGTTCACGCCGAGATTCGGGCATGTCGCTGAAGTGCTGGGCGGAATGTTGTGGGTCGTGGCGGGTGGTAACAACGAGACCCTTTTGAATGACGTATGGGGGTCCGCGGATGGATACCATTGGCATCTCGTGGAACCGATGGCGCCGTTCGGAGCAAGGGCGGGTCTGGCCAGCATGGTGCACGGGGGGCGGATCTGGTTGATGGGAGGTTTTTCGGCGTATGGAATATACGGCGATCTTTGGTGTTCGCCTCCTCGGGCGGGAACCGTCGAGCCGAGTGCAACGCATTCCTGGACCCCTACCCCGACACCGATAGATTCCTCGACGGTAACACCCGCGAATACGCCGACCGGGACGCTGACGGACATCCCGACGACCACATCAACAGAACCATGCACTCTCACCGACACGCCGACGTCGACTCCCACGCCTACTTCGACGCCGTCCTCAACATGGACGATCACGGCCACGTCGTGCATGACCGGAACACCTTCCGCGACATGGACACCGACCGACACACCAACGGCCACGCAGACGATGACTTGGTCTTCGACGGAAACGATCGCCTTCACATCGACGCATTCGGAAACGCCGACGCGGAGCACAACGTTTACCGCCTCGAACACCGTCACTGCCACGCCAACCTTTACCGTCACTCCGACGCTGTCCTATACGCTGACATCAACACCCATGCCGTCGGGCACGGATACCGCCATCCGTACGCGAACCGCGACATGGACGAAAACGCCGACACGGCCACCGGAGGTCTCGCCGACCCGCACGCCTCATTGCGGTCTTTGCCGGAAGGATCCATGCAACGTCAGGCTGTCCCGCGTTCGTGGAAGGATCACGCTTGATTGGGACCCTGCCGGAATGGGTTTCTTTCACAAACCAGACGGTTACCGCATCTACCGGGCCAAATCAAAGGACGGGCATTTCAAGGTTGTCAAGACGACGAAAGATGTGAAGACCCGAGCCTGGGATGAGCCGGGCATGGGTGAATGGTGCTACAAGGTGACAGCCATCCGTGGTCCCAAGGGGAAGGAGAGCCACCCGACGAACACGGCTTGCGTATCCGTCGGGATGATAAAGGGCCCTAATGATAAAATCGCCGTTGTTCCGGTGATGAGCGGATTCAGGGTCGCAAATTGCCTTGCCCCCTCTCCGACGCCGACGATGTCGGAAAAGGATGAATTGCTTTTAAAGGCTATTGCAGCCCCGAATAGGACTGACGGGAGCAGACCCGTGCAGTTGCGTGTGATCCTGGGCATGAAGGCTCGCGTGGATGTTTTCATCCTCAACACGGCGGGAGAGACGGTTTGGCACGAGGCTTTCGATGGGCAGAAAGGCAACAACGGCATGGTTTGGGATGTGAGTAATCGCGCATCCCGGAAGGTCGCCAGCGGAATCTATTCGTACGTAATACGGGTTGATACGGGCTCGAAAAAGGCGCTGGCCAGGGGCAAGATACTCGTCATCCATTGACTGAAATCCTGCGGGCCTTCGTTCCGGCGGGTTTTTTGGGTTACAATGAACCCGGCATGATCCAGATCTATCACCTCACCCATCAGTACCCTTCCGGGCTCCTTGTCTTCAAGGACGCGCATTTCTCGGCCCCCTCCTCCTCCTTCGTCGTCCTCTGCGGCGGCAACCGCAGCGGGAAGTCCACCCTTCTCCGGCTTCTCTGCGGGGAGGAGGTCCCCACTTCGGGACTGGTGCTCGTGGATGGCCGCCGGGTGGCCGAACTCGACCCCGACGGGCGGCGGGACCACCTCAAGGGCGTGGGGCTGGTCTTTCCGGACCTGGGCCTGTTATGGGAGCGCAGTATCGAGGAGAACCTGCTCCTGCCGCTCCACCTCCGGGAGGATTTCGAGGCGGGGACCCGCCGGCGGGTCCTCGATCTTCTCGCGAGGGTCGGTCTGAAGGGCAAGGAGGGGAAGAAACCGGCCGACCTTTCCTTCGGCGAGCAGAGATCCGTGATTTTCCTGAGGGCCCTGGTGGCCGAGCCGCGGCTTCTTCTGGCCGACGAACCGTTCCAGGGCTTGGACGAGACGTTGACCGGCGTCTTCCTGGATCTCCTTTCCGAACTCTCCCGGCAGGGGGCCACCGTCGTCCTGGCGACCCAGGACCCGGGACCCGTGGCCCGTTACGGCGCGAATCATCCCGGATGGAAGGTGGTCTGGGCGCGCCTGGAGGACCGCCGCATCCATCCTTCGGAGGCGCCCGCATGCTGAGGCCGCTGTTCAAGTTCTTCTACGTCCTCCGGGAAGGCGTCCTCGCCGTGGTGCGCGGGAAAGGGCTCTCGGCCTCCATCGTCGTCCTCGTGGCGGCGGCGCTCCTCCAGATGGCCGTCGTGGCCGGGGTGACGCGCGCGCTGGACCGGGCCTTGATCTTGGCCAAGGACCGGTTCGAACTCACCGTGTTCCTCTCGGCGGGCGCCCGGGAGGAGGACCGCGTCCGTGTGGAGGGCCTTCTCTCGGCTGATCCTCGTGTGGCGTCCGTGCATCTCCTCGACAAGGAGAATGCGCTCTCCGATTTCCGCAAGGATCCCGACATCGCACGCATGCTGGACATCCTGGGCGAGAACCCGTTGACCGATTCCCTGACCGTCGTGTTGAAACCGGAGGCCACCGGCCGATTGGACGACCTTGTGGGGGTGCTGGAGAAGGACCCGGCCGTGGACGAGGTGCATTACGGTCGCGGCGAGTGGGAGGCCGTCTCGCGCCTCATCCGTTCCGTTCGCATCGCGGGTTTCGCGCTCCTGGGCCTTGTCCTGTTGGCCGCCCTGCTCATCGTAGCGAATGCCCTGGCGCTCATGCTGGCCTCGCGGCGCTCCGAGTGGCGGCTCCTTTCCCGGCTGGGGGCGCCCGACTGGGCGAAGGGAGGTCCTTTCCTGCTGGAAGGCGTCCTGCACGGCGTCCTGGGCGCTTTCCTTTCCGTCCTCCTCCTCGAGGCGGGGCGGCGGGTCCTTTCACAGGCTTCCTCGGGCATCGGGCTTTTGAACACCCTCGTGCAACTTCCGCAACACGATTGGCTTATCCTCTATGCCCTCCTGGCGGCGGCCGGGGCCGCCCTCGGGCTCGCGGGTTCCTTGTTGGCCCTTCGCAGTCCTTGGGTCAAGGCGAGAACGTGATCCACCGGGTCAGGGTGCTCGTCCTCCTGGCGGTCCTCCTGCCGGGACCTTCCGGGGTCGTTGCCGCGACAGCCCCGCCTTCCGCCGAGGAGACCCGCATCCAGCGGGACCTGGACCGCAAGCGGAAGGACCTGGAAAACGTCCAACGACGCCTGAAGGAGCAGCGGCGCCAGCAGGAGCTCATTCGCGCAAGGGAAAAGAACGTGCTCCTGCGCTTGGAGCGGATGGACCGCGAACTGGAACTCCTCGATCGGGAGAGGCGCGTCAACCAGCGGGACCTGGAGGTCACGCGTTCGCGCATCGGCGATCTGACCCGGCAGGCCTCCGATGCGACCTCGCGCCTGGAGGTCCTTCGCTCCGCGCTCAAGAAACGCCTCCTGGCCCTCCACCGGACGAGATCCCGGGACAACCTGCTTGCCTTCTGGCTGGGTTCGAAGAGCCACGGGGAGGTATCCCGCGAACTCAAGTTCGAAATGCTCCTGGCCTCCAGCAACGAGAAGCTCCTGAACCGCACGGCCGACGAGAGGGACCGCCTGGGTCGGACCGCCCGGGACTTGAAGCGCGAGGAGGACCGCCAGAGGCGGATCGTCTCGACCCTGGAGAGGCAGAAGCGGGGTACGGAGCGCCAGAAGAAGGAGCGCACGGGTTTGTTGACCTCTTTGCGCAAACAGCAGGCCGTCCGCGAGCAGGCCATCCGTGACCTTCGGGAGGCGGGCGGGGAACTTCAGAAGACCGTCCAGAACCTTCTGCACCAGGCCGAGGTGACGCGCCAGTCGGCCCGGGTCTCGGTTCCGGCCGGAAAGGGTCTTGCCGCGTTGAAGGGGCGCCTGCCCTGGCCGGTGACGGGGCCGGTCATCTCGCCTTTCGGCCGGCACCGGAACCGCGAATTCAACACCACGTTCGAGAACACGGGTATCCAGATCCGCGCGGCCGTCGGGACCCCGGTGAAGGCCGTGGCCCCCGGGCGCGTCCGCTACGCCGATTGGTTCAAGGGGTTCGGAAAACTCGTGATTTTGGACCATGGCGGGGGGTATTATTCCCTCTACGCCCAGGCCTCGGAATTGAGCGTTTCGGAGGGGGACACGATCGCCGCGGGGCAGGTCCTGGCCAGCGTGGGCGATACGGGCTCCCTGGTGGGCAACGCGCTTTATTTCGAGCTTCGCCGGAACGGCCTGCCCGTCGACCCCGTCCAATGGCTCAGAAGATAAGACCTCACCACGAAGGCACCAAGGCACGAAGGTTTTCGTGGATCGGATTTGTCGATGATGACGGGGTCCCGCTCTAACCTTGTCCGGTCGTTCCCCTGGGGCGATGATGGCTTCGCGTCTTCGTGACTTCGTGGTGAATCCGTGGTTTGGAGGAAGCAATGAACCGCCGTGTACCGATCCTGAAGATCGCCATCCTTCTCCTGGCCTTGTGCGCCTTGTCCTTCGCGGCGGGAGCCCTGGCCAAGACCGAGAAGACCAAGGCCCGCGTTCCCGAAGAGGTGTACAAGTACATGAACCCCTTCGTGGACGCCCTGGCCTACATCCAGGACCGCTATGTGGACGAGGACAAGACGAAGCCCAAGGACCTGATGTACGGCGCCATCGACGGCATGGTGTCCACCCTCGATCCCTTCAGCCAGTTCATGAGTCCCGATGATTACAAGGAGATGCAGGTCGAGACCAGCGGCGAATTCGGCGGGCTCGGGATCGAGATCGGCCTCAAGGACGACCACCTGACCGTCATCACGCCCATCGAGGGCACGCCCGCGGAGCGGGCGGGCCTCATGGCCGGCGACCGGATCGTGCGGATCGGCGAGGAGAAGACCGACGGGATGACGGTGACCGACGCGGTCAAGCGCCTGCGGGGCAAGAAGGGCACCAAGGTCACCATCACCCTCCTGCGCGAGGGACTGCCCGAGACCTTCGACGTGACCATCACCCGGGACACCATCAAGATCCAGAGCGTGCGGTCCTATCGCCTGCCGGGCGATATCGGTTACATCCGCATCTCGGAATTCATCGACAAGACCACCGCCGATTTCCGCTCGGCCTACCTGTCCCTCGAGAAGGAGAAACCCATGAAGGGCCTGATCGTGGACCTCCGCAACAACCCCGGGGGGCTCCTGACCGAGGCCTTCACGGTGGCCGACCTCTTCGTGGAGAAGGGGAAGACCGTGGTGTCCACCAAGGGGCGGGACCGCAACCAGGACCAGGAATTCGTGGCCTCCGGGGGACCGAAGATCAACGGCAAGCCCGTCGTCACCCTGGTGAACGAGGGCAGTGCCTCGGGGTCCGAGATCGTGGCGGGCGCCATGAAGGACCTCAAGAAGGCGGTGCTGGTGGGCGTCAAGACCTTCGGCAAGGGTTCCGTGCAGACCATCCTGCCGCTGGACAACAGCGGGGGCGCGGCCTTGCGTCTGACCACGGCCAAATATTACACCCCTTCGGGCGTCTGCATCCATGGCGTGGGCATCGAGCCGGATGTCGAGATCAAGAACCCGAAGCTCACCGAATCGACGCTCAAGATGATCAGCAAGAGGTATATCGAGGAGTTCGCGAGGGTCCTGTTGAAGGAGAAGATTCGTGTTGCCGCTGACATGAGCGTCCCGCCGGCCACGATGGAACGCTTCTACGACTACTGTTCCCGTAAGACCCCCCAGATCCTCAAGGGCGAGTTGAAGGCGGACGCGGAAGTGATCGGCAATTCGTTGGCGCTGGAGCTCGTCCGCAAGGAACTGGGCGAGAAAGAGGCGCGCCGGGCCGCCGTCGAGCGCGACAAGCAGGTCCACGTGGCGGAGGATATCCTGGCCCACGGCGGAAAGATTCCCGCGAAGTACGCATCGATGCGCCCCAAGAAGGCCAAGGCCGGGGCGACCCCCACACCCGCGTCCGGCGGGAAATAGGATGGCCCGCCCGGGCCGGAAGGGCCCGCGCCTCGCGCTGGCCTTCCTCATCCTGGCATCTGCGGCCGCGGGGCTTTTCTGGTTCTTCGGCCGCCCTCCCGCACCGGACGCCCGGGTCTTCCCGGTCGAGACGTATCCCGCCCCCATCCATTACGCCGGGGACCCGGTCGAGGATACGGCCCGTCTCCTGGCCGCCCTCAACCGGCGCATGGCCCAGTTGGACATGCTCAAACTGCTGGATCGGGACGTCGAGACCGCCAAGGTCACGGTGCGCCAGCGGGAGGTGATCGCGTACCGCGAGATCTTCCGCCTGCCCGACCGGTGGTCGCCGGGATTGCTGGCCGCACAGTTGAAGGAAGCGGCCCGGGACGCGGGGGCCCAGCCCCTGAAGTTCGAGCAAAGGATCGATGCGGGCGCCCAGGAGACGCATTATTCCTGCTCCTTCGGTTTCTCGGCCGAATGGACCCCGGTGGAGATCATCCTGGCCGCGACGTCCCGGCCCCGCGTGTGCCTCATCATCGACGACGGGGGATACCGCCGGGGAAAGGTCCTCCAGGACCTCTATGCCCTGAAGGTTCCCTTGACCCTTGCCGTGATCCCCGGCCTCGAGTTCTCCAAGGATATCGCCCGCATGGCGCCCTTCCAGGGCGTCGAGATCCTCTGCCATCTCCCCATGGAGGGCAGCGAACCCGTCAAACCCGACGCCTATCCCTTCTTTCTCCGCACCGGGGCAAATTCCGCCCGGATCGAGCGCATCGTGCGAGACGCCGTGGCGGGGGTCCCGGTCTGCCGCGGCCTGAACAACCACATGGGAAGCCGGGCGACGGAGGATCCCGACCTCATGCTTCAGGTCTGTTCCGTGCTGAAATCCATGGGGTTGTTCTTCGTGGATTCGAAGACCTCACAGGATTCCGTGGCCGCGAAGACGGCCGCCTCGTTGCGTCTGCCCTATGCCGAAAGGGACGTTTTCCTCGACAACGAGGCCGACGAGGCGTACATCCGGGGACAGTTCAAGACCCTCCTCCTGAAGGCCCGGAAGCAGGGAACCGCCGTCGGCATCGGGCATCTTCACGAGTCCACCATCGCGGCCCTCGCACAGGCCGTTCCCGCGGCGCAGGAACAGGGCGTCGTGTTCGTCTTCGCCTCGGAGGTCGTCAAGTGATCACAAAACGTTTCACCGCAGAGTCGCAGAGGCGCAGGGTTAATCCGGGTATTATTGAGGTCATCAGGAATAAAGATTCTTCGAAGATAGCCATAAAAATATCATCAATGACAATAGGGTCCATCGTTCTCTGCGTCTCGGTGTCTCTGCGGTCATTGTGTCCGTTATGAGTGATTCGCTTATCCTGGGGGTCGAGTCGTGCTGCGGTCGGGACGGACGCGTCGTCCTGACGGGGTCGAGGGATCGCCGGAATCAGGGCGTTCGGCGGAACCGGTAGACGTTGAAGATCGGGCCTTCGTATTGCACCTCCGCGTCCACGCGGATGCCCCATTTCTCCCACGCCATCCTCCGGTAGCTTTCCACCTGGAAGCGGTTCGCCAGGATCCGGATCCGGGGATCATCGTAGAGGGCCCGCGAAAGGTCCCGGATGCCGACTGGGTCGAGCCGCCGCCGCGCGAGGGGCGTTCTCTGGTGGAGGGTCAGGCATACCAGGCGGAAGGGACGCAGCAATTCCAGCGAATCGAAGGCGCGGATCCTCTCGTAGGGAAAAATGGAGTCCCAGAAGACGAAGAGGTCGTCGGGTTGAGGCTTGAGATCCGTTAGCGAGCGCCGGATTTGCGCCTCCTGAACACGCAAGTCGGCCTGTTCGCGATGCAGACCCGCGAAGAGGAAACCCCAGGCGGTCATGGCCGCGATGAGCAGGACTCCCAGGACGGCCTTCCGGGGAAGGATCGTGTGGAGCGAAGGCGGCTTGAAGCCCCGGATCCCGGTCCAAACCAGGAAGGCCAGGGCGGGTTCCGCCAGGAACCGCGGCAGTTTCAGGAAGACGGCCATCGCCGTGAGGACCCCGAGGATCCAGATCCCCAGAGCGGCGTAGCCGAGTCGTCGTTCCCGGGTCTGGAGAAAGCCGAGCAGGACGGCCCAGACGAGGGCGATCCATCCGAAGGTTCCCAGGGCTTGCTTCCATTGGGAAGCCCATTTTCCCAGGGGGTCGCGCAGGGACGGACCCCAGAGACGGCGGGTGAGAGCGCGAAGGCGTTCGTTCGAGAACCGCTCCTCATCCAGGAAATACCACCCGGCGAAGAGGGCCAGGTCGTTGGGCGTCCACCCGACGCCCCGGAAGATCGGCGCGGTGGTGGCGTCGTATCCCACGCGCTGATAATCCAACAGGATGGCCGAGAGGGTCTGGAATTCCCGGAGACGGCGCCATTCCTCCCTTTCGGGGTCCGGCGGGCGCGTGAGGACGCCCAGGGCGATGATGAGGATCGTGGCCGCCGCGACTCCCCAAAACCAGGGGCGCATCCGTCGGAATCCAGCTACCCGGAGAGCGGGGAGTCGACCCAGGAGGAGCGGGATCGAAAGAAGCGTCCCCAACCCGAAGGCGAGGGGGCGGATCAGGAAGGCCAGGAGCCAGAGGGAAACAACCGCAAAGACCCTGGACATTTCGGCGCCCTTCCTCGGATCGTCGATGCGGTTGAACCAGAGCGTCCACCCGGCCAGGGAGGCCAACAAGGCCGGGATGCTGTAGGTCGGCCGGCCGAAAAAGTTCAGCGTGAATCCGAACGCGAAGACACAAGCGAGGATTCGTCTTTCCGGGGAAGAGGAAACGATGAAGAGGTCCCGGCCGACGGCCGCCAGGGAGAGGGCCGTGATCAGGAGCAGGATCGACGGATACCAGGGGATGTCCGGTTGAACGCGGTACAGGGAGGACAGGACGGCGCCGAACGCGGAATGGGTGTAGAGGAGGTTCGGATCGGGCCGGTCGACGAGTCCCAGGCCCTTGGCCGTGAGGATCATCAGAACGTCGTCGTTCACCGCCCAGAAGGGCGTCAGGAGGGGCAGGAGCAACAGGGGCGACAGGACCAGGAGCCATCCGGGCAGGGCCGGTCGTCGGGAAGGGAAGGGTTGCATACCCGGCAGTTTAGGCCATGTCGCGCCGGGGGATCAGCAGAAAAGACGGCGGGCGCCCGGTTGGACGCCGGTCGTACTTCGGGTAGGATGGGCGCCATGACAACCGGTATCATCCTGGGCATCGAATCCTCCTGTGACGAGACGGCCGTGGCCATCGTGAAGGATGGCGTGACCGTCCTCGCCAACGAGGTTGCGTCCCAAGGCGACCTCCATCGGCGTTTCGGGGGAGTGGTCCCGGAGGTGGCCTCGCGCCGCCATTACGAGTCCTTCCCGGCCCTGGTCGAGTCCGCCCTCCGGCAGGCCGGCCTGGGTTACGGGTCCCTGACGGGGGTGGCGGTCACGGCCGCGCCGGGCCTCATCGGGTCCCTGCTGGTGGGACTCTCCTTCGCCAAGGGGCTGGCCTTCCGCCTGTCCCTTCCGCTGGCCGCGGTGCATCATGTCGAGGCGCACCTTTACGCCGCATGCCTGGATGCGCCGCCCGTGCGTTTCCCGGCGCTGGGTCTGGTCGTCTCGGGGGGGCACACCGAGATCCACCGGATCACGGCGTGGGGCGACTATGCGACCCTCTGCTCCACCCGCGATGACGCGGCCGGGGAGGCCTTCGACAAGGTGGCGAAGCTTCTCGGTCTCGGGTACCCCGGGGGTCCTCTTCTGGAGCGCCTGGCCGCGGCCCGACCGGACGAGGCGGGAACCTTCCCGCCGGTACGGATGAAGGACGGCAGTCGTGATTTCTCCTTCAGCGGCCTCAAGACGGCGGTGGCTCTCGAGGTCCGGAAGGATCCCGGAATGGACGAGAAAGCGAAGACCGGGATCGCCGCCCGGTTCCAGAGGACGGTGATCGCAGAGATCCTTTCGCGGGTCGGTCCTTTCCTGGAGGAGGAGGGATCACGGAGCCTGGTCGTGGGGGGCGGAGTGGCCGGCAACCAGGCGTTGAGGGCGGCGCTCCAAGGCGTTTGCGACGAGCGCGGCGTCGATCTGCGCGTCCCGCCTCCCGTCTATTGCGGGGACAATGCGGCCATGGTGGCCGGCCTGGGAGCCCTCCTCATCGAGAGGGGCCACGTCGCGTCGCTTGCCGCCAACGCGATGGCCTGCCCTTCATCCGCCGCGCCTTTCCTGATAAAATGATCCTATGAACAACTTGCCCGTCGATCCGGTGGCGGCCCCCGCGTTCCTGGATGTTTTCGTCCGCCTGTTGCTGGCGGCCGTCCTCTCGGGAATCGTGGGATGGGAACGGGAGCGCCTGCGCAAGCCGGCGGGTTTCAGGACCCACATCCTGGTCGGTCTGGGTTCCGCCCTCGTCATGCTGACCTCCCTGTATGTCCCGTCGCTGTACCCCCGGTTCAACGTCGATCCGGCCCGCATCGCGGCGCAGGTCGTGGTGGGCATCGGATTCCTGGGGGCCGGAACCATCCTCCACTCCAAGGAGGGATGGGTCTCCGGGCTCACGACCGCCGCCAGCCTGTGGGTCGTGGCGGGTATGGGGCTTGCGGTGGGCATCGGGTTCTACGAAGCGGCCCTCACAGCGTGGGTCCTCGTCATCGTGGCCCTTTATTTCCTGAACCGCATCGACGATTACATCGAGCGCCACCTCTACCATTCGGTCCAGATTTCCGGCCGATTCCGAACCCATCTTGCCGAGGACGTGAAGGACCGCCTGCGCGAGGCGGGGGTCGTCATCCTCAAGAGCGAATTCGTCCATCCGGTCGCCCACGCGACCTGGCTGGTCGTTCATTTCAAGCCCATCCCGGTGCGCGAGGGGCGGGGCCTCCTGGACCGGCTCCGGAAGGTGAAGGGCGTCCAGGAAGTCCTCTTCGACTGAGGTCTCACGGCCGAATCCACCACGAAGACACGAAGACGCGAAGGACGACATGCCGTACGGGATGCAGCACAGCGGCATTCCACGCCGCTGTGGAACACAACACTTGGGGTGCCCATGCGCCGTGCCGATATCCGGATCGATCCTCGGAAGAGGGGGAATGCCGTTCTTCGTGACCTTCGTGTCTTCGTGGTGATCCGTGAGGTCTTGTTGTGAGCGTATTGCCGCATTCATCCCGCCGGGATCCGCTCCCCCAACATGTCCCCGATCCCCTCTTCGCGCCCCTCGGCGCCGGAGCGCGCGAGTGCCGCATCGGGGATCGGCTTCTCGCGGGACGGGTCTTCCTGGCTCCCATGGCCGGGTACACGGACCGTCCGTTCCGCCGCCAGGCCCGCCGGTTCGGGGCCGCCCTCATCGTCACCGAGATGGTGAGCGCGCGGGGCCTCCTGGAGGACACGAAGAAGAGCCTGAAACTCATGGATTTCGGGGAGGACGAGCGACCGGTCGCCGTGCAGTTGTTCGGCGGGGACCCGGGCGTGATGGGGGAAGCGGCGGCACTCACCGTGAAGTCCGTGAAACCCGATTTCCTCGACGTGAACTTCGGGTGTCCGGTGTCGAAGGTCCTGAAGAGCGCCTCCGGCGCCGCACTTCTCAAGGATCCCGCGAGGGCGGGCCGTATCGTGCGCGCCATGGTCCAGGCCTCCGGGAAGGTCCCCGTCCTGGTCAAGTCCCGGGCGGGTTACGACGAATTCGACTCCTCCGTCCTCGAACTCCTGCAGGCGGTCACGGAGGCCGGGGCCTGCGCCTTCACCCTGCACGCCCGCACTCGCCGCCAGATGTACGCGGGGATGGCCCGTTGGGAATCCATCGCCGAGGTCAAACAGGCCGCCCGCATCCCGGTGATCGGCAACGGGGACGTGAAGACGCCGGCGGACGCCGGGCGTATGATGAGGGAGACGGCCTGCGATGCCGTCATGGTGGGCCGGGGCTCCACGGGCGCGCCTTGGGTCTTCGCGGCCATGAACGCCTACCTCGAGACCGGGGAAGCCCCGGTCCCGCCCTCCCTGAAGGAACGCCTCTCCACGGCCCTGGCCCATTATTCGGACGCCCTCGACCTGTTGGGGCCGAGAGCGGGGCTCCTCGAGATGCGCAAGCATCTGGCCCATTACGTCAAGGGGTTCGACGGCGCCCGGGAACTGAGACAATCGTTGCTGGTGACGGCCGACCCGGACCGGGTCCGGGAGCGCCTGGCCACTTTCATCGCGACCCTGGAGGGATGAGGGATGCTTGAGATCCTGCGCGATTGGGACGTCTTCTTCTTCCGTTGGGTGAACGAGGGATGGTCCTCGGGCGCCCTGGACGCCTTCTTCTCGTTCGTGACGGACGAGAGGAACCCCTGGAATTGGGCCCTCGCCGTGATGGGTGTCCTCTGGCTCGTCCTCCGGGGCGGAGTGAGGGGGCGGTGCGCCCTTTTCGCCATCGTCCTGAGCGTGGCGTCCGCGGACCTTCTGGCCGCCCGGGTCGTGAAGCCCGTGGTGGCCCGCACCCGGCCCTGCAACGCGCTCGCCGATGTCCGGACTCCCTGGAAGAAAAGCGGTTCCTATTCCTT
Source organism: uncultured bacterium (assembly GCA_964529445.1). Classification (GTDB taxonomy): domain Bacteria; phylum Oederibacteriota; class Muellerivitia; order Muellerivitales; family Muellerivitaceae; genus CAZGWJ01. The sequence goes on along the minus strand of CAZGWJ010000005.1, from coordinate 33,617 downwards.
CCCATCGAACCACGCCGCCAACCAGGCGGCGGCGATGGGTGTCCTGAGCCTGGCCTATCCCCCCGCCACCCCCACCTTCGCCGCGGTCGCCCTCGTGGTGGGGACCTCCCGCGTCTACCTGGGTTTGCATTACCCGTCCGACGTGCTCGGCGGGTTCATCCTGGGAATGGCTCTCGCGGTGCTGTTCTGGCGCTGGGCCGATGCCTACCGGGTGCGATGGCTGAACCGGCATCCTCCCCGGCTGAGGGACATGGTGGGGAGGATCCGCCATGACTAGTTCCCGGGAAACGGGGAAGGCGTCGAGTCCCCCGACGCTCTACCTGGTGGCCACGCCCATCGGGAACCTCGACGACATCACGGCCCGCGCGCTCAAGGTGCTGGCGGCGTCAACATTGGTGGCGGCCGAGGACACGCGGCATACCCTGAAACTGCTCACCCATTTCGGCATCCGTCCCGCGCGGCTCATCTCCTGCTTCGAGCACAACGAGGTCCGCCGCATCGCGGACATCCTCGAGGAACTGGGGCGCGGCGGCACGGTGGCCCTCGTGACCGACGCGGGGATGCCCGGGGTTTCCGACCCGGGGGACCGGGTGGTCCAGGCCGCCTTGAAGGAGGGTTACGCGGTGGTGCCGGTGCCGGGCCCGAGCGCGGTGCTGGCCGCCTTGGCGGCCTCGGGATTCCCGTCCACGCCCTTCCTTTTCGGGGGGTTCCTTCCCGCCAAGGCCCCGGAACGCCGCACGGCCCTGATGCGGCTGAAGGGGGAGGAGGCCACCCTGGTCTTCTACGAGTCGCCGCACCGCCTCCGGGATTCCCTGAAAGACATGATGAACGTGTTCGGGAACCGGCGGGGTGTCGTGGCCCGCGAACTCACCAAGGTCCACGAGGAATTCGTCCGCGGCAGCCTGCAAGAGCTGTGGAAGGCCTTCAAGGCCCGCGAGGCCAGGGGCGAGGTCACGGTGGTCGTGGAGGGGGCCGAGCACCGGGAGCACAGCCGCTCGGAGGACTGGGCCGGGGTCTCGATCGCCGACCAGTTGACCCAGATGATGGCCGAGCACGGCCTTTCCAAGACCGAGGCCGTCAAGGCCGTCTGCCACCTGCGGGACCTGCCCCGCGAGGTGGTGTACAAGATCGCCACGCAATTGCCGCAAACTGACGTCGAAATACAAAGCCAACGCGAAGCCGCGAAGAACGACGAAGAAGAGCATTGAATTTTTGAGAGAATGATCCATCATTTTGCTGTCCTTCGCGACTTCGAAACTTCGCGTTGGATGTGAATTTGAGGTTTCATGGGTAAGTATATTTTAAAGTTGTTCCTGGGGCTCGCCATGCTCTGGGTCGCTATCGTGGCGGCCTGCACCCTGGGCCAGGCCTATGCCCGGGCGGTCGGCCTGCCGACCGGCGTCCTCTGGTTCCTGGGGGGCGGCGCCCTTTACCTGGCGGTCCAGTTCCTCCTGTACCGGCCCCTCCTATCGCACGTGCTGGCCCATGAATTGACCCACGCCCTGGCGGCCATCCTGACGGGCGGCCGGGTGACCGCCATCCACGCCACCACCTCGGGCGGTTCCACGACCGTCAACCGCAGCGGCGCCTTCATCAGCCTGGCCCCCTATGTCTTCCCGTTCTATGCCGCCCTCCTGGCGCCGGTGTACGCCGTCTCGGCCGCATCCTTCCGGCCGTGGATCGCGGGTCTCATCGGCTTCGCCTACCTGTACCACCTTTTCCTGACCGGGTACACGCTCCTTCACCATCAACCCGACCTCCAGGAGAACGGGACGGTCTTCTCCTTGATTTTCATCCTTTGCGGCAATATCATCGCTTTGATGACCCTGACCCTCATCCTCTGGCCCGAGGCCTTGACCGTCCGAACGGTCTTCTCGGGCATCGTCGATTGGTCCGTCCGTCTCGCTTCCGCATTGATCGCCGTTCTCCAACCCCTCTTTACCCGCTCGAAGGGAGCATCCCCGACATGACCAAGACCTTCGTCCTCGACACCAACGTGCTCATCCACAATCCCCGGTCCATCGAATCGTTCGCGGACAACCGGGTGGTGATCCCCATCGGCGTCATCGAGGAGCTGGACAACTTCAAGAAGTACCACGACGAGCGGGGCCGGAGCGCCCGCGAGGTCGGGCGGGCCCTGGACAACCTCCGCAAGAAGGGGAAACTGCAGGAGGGCGTGGCCCTTCCCAACGGCGGCCAGCTCCGCATCGAGATCAACGGAGCCTCCAACCACCTGCCGCCGGGGCTTTCCCACCTCAAGATCGACAACAACATCCTCGGCGTCGCGCTCTCCCTCCGCCAGAAAGGCGAGGATGTCCGCTTCATCACCAAGGACATCAACGTCCGCATCAAGGCCGACGCCCTGGGGCTCATCGCCGAGGACTACGAGAGCAACAAGGTCAACATCGACGAGCTGTATCCCGGATGGGTCAATGTCCAGGTGAAGGATTCCGACATCGACGAGTTCTACCGGGCCGGAAAGATCCCCATGGAGGGCTACCTGAACCCCGAGGAGCCCTTCTACGAGAACGAGTTCCTCCTGCTGACCTCCGACGTCAAGGAGACCAAGACCGCGCTGGCCGTCTACCGGGGCGCCCTGAAGGAGGCCACGGCCCTCTGGTTCAAGGACCCGGAGGCCTGGGGCATCAAGGCCCTCAACCGGGAGCAGCATTTCGCCATGAACCTCCTTCTGAACGACCGGATTCCCCTGGTCACCCTCGTGGGGCCCGCCGGGACGGGCAAGACCCTGCTGGCCATCGCGGCCGGGCTCATGAAGACCCTGGACGAGAAGAAGTACCGCCGCGTCCTGGTGTCCCGCCCCATCATGCCGCTGGGCAAGGACATCGGGTTCCTGCCGGGTTCGAAGGACGAGAAGATGGTGCACTGGATGCAGCCCATCTTCGACAACCTGGAGTTCATCATGGACCGCGGGGCCCACGTCCAGAGCGACGCCGAGGACGTCGACGGCAAGATCCAGTACCTCATGGACACCCACAAGCTGGAGATCGAGGCCATCACGTATATCCGCGGGCGGTCCATCTCCAAGCAGTTCCTCATCGTGGACGAGGCGCAGAACCTCACCCCCCACGAGGTGAAGACCATCGTGTCGAGGGCGGGCGTGGGCACCAAGATCATCCTCACCGGGGATCCCTACCAGATCGACAATCCCTATCTCGACTCCTCTTCCAACGGCATGGTGTACCTCGCTGAACGGTTCAAGGGCCAGGAGCTGTTCGGGCACGTGACCCTGACGAAGAGCGAGCGCTCCTCCCTGGCCGGTTTAGCCGCCAAGATCCTCTAACGACACAACGGCGGAACGCGAAGCCGCGAAGAATGACGTTTTCTTTCTAAAACCATGAAGGGACGGTTTTTAATAAATCGGTTATTGATCCGTCGTAATGTCGGCGTTCCTTTCGGTTTCAATACGAGGTCTTCCTTCGCGGCCTTCGCGTCTTCGCGGTTGATGGGAGGAGTGAAATGAGGCGGGATTCAAACAGAAGAGGTGTAGAACCTTTGCTGGCGGTCACCATGGGGGATCCCGCGGGTGTCGGCCCGGAGGTCGCCCTCAAGGCCCTCGTCCGCGTCCGACGCGAACGGCTTCGCGCCGCCTTCCTCCTCGTCGGGTCCTTCGACCGCTTCCGGGAAGTCTCCCACCGTCTGAGGATTCCCCTTCCGCTCGAACCCCTGCGCCATCCCCGGCAGTTGGCGGTCCGCTCCCGGGCCGTGCCGGTCCTCGACCTGGGCGGCCCGAAGAAGGCGCCTTGGGGCCGGGTCTCGGCCGCGTGCGGGGCGGCGGCAGTGCGTTACGTGAAGGTGGCGGGGCTCATGGCCCGGGAAGGGGTCCTGGACGGGCTGGTGACCGCGCCCTTGAACAAGGAAGCCATCCATCGGGCGGGTTGCGATTTCCCGGGGCATACGGAGATGCTGGCTTCCCTGGCCGGTACGAAGCGCTTTGCCATGATGATGGCGGGGGGCCCCTTCCGGATTGTCCTTTTGACCATCCACACCTCCTTGAGGGATGCCATCCGAGGCGTGACCCGCACGGGGGTCCTGGACCGCCTGGACCTGACCGTCCGGTCCCTGCGGGAGCAATTCGGCATCCGCCGCCCCCGCATCGCGGTGGCTGGATTGAACCCCCATGCGGGGGAGAACGGCGCTTTCGGCCGGGAGGAGATCCGCATCCTTGCCCCCGCGGTCAGGGAGGCCCGGCGCCGGGGATGGGACGTGACGGGACCTCATCCGCCCGACACGCTCTTCCATTGGGCCGCGAAGGGCCGTTTCGACGCCGTCCTGGCCCTGTACCACGATCAGGGACTCATCCCCTTCAAACTGGCGGTCTTCGACGAGGGCGTGAATGTCACCCTGGGACTGCCCTTCGTGAGGACTTCGCCCGACCATGGCACGGCTTTCGACATAGCGGGCAAGGGAAAAGCCGACCCTTCCAGCATGGCGGCGGCCCTCCGGCTGGCGGTCCGCATGGTCCGGGGTGTTGGCCCTTGACGGCCTCCGGGATGGGGCCAATAATCCTCGGGTCAGCCGTTCGATCCCATCTGCGACTTATCCAGGAGGGGCGATGAAGCCCTGGCTCCCGTTCCGGATGACGTGGTCATTGCTTCTCATCGCCTTCCCGGCGTTCCTGGCGGCCCAGGAGCCGCCTTCCATGGTTTCCTCGTCGTCCCGGACGGGTTCCTCCTCCGTCGAGGTCGGACGATTCCACGTCGGGGCCGGGGGCGGGTACTCGGGCGTCAGTCTCGCCGAGGCGGAGCGCAACCTGGAGATGCTCATCCGTTCGGAAAGGGAATATTTCGAGGGCTTCCTGCTCTTCTGGGGATCCGGCGTCGAGGGCACTCCCGTCGCGCGCATGGAGGAGGTGACGGGTGGTTCCTACCTGATGACCGAGGCGGGTTACCGGGTCACCTCCAGTGTCGATGTCGGCGTGCGATTCTTCCGCCATTTCCTTCCCGACCTCACCGGGCTCTACGAGGAGAGGGGAACGGGCGGGGAATCCATCCGGGCCGAGCATCGGTTCACGGCCGGACTTTCCCGACTGCTTTTCGGGGCCGCGGTCGAGAGGACCTTCTCGAACGGGCGTTTTCTCCTCCGCGTCGGTGCCCACGCCGGACCGGTATTCCTTTCGTCGGAACAGACCCTTTCCTTCACCCTGGGCGGCATCCCTTTCGTCGATCCCTTTTCCAGCACGTGGACCGTGCCCTACTCCGGCAAGGCCCTGGGCGTGGACTTCGGGCTCCAGTTCGAGTATGCCGTCCGGCGCGGCCTCGGGGCCGTCCTCGAGGCCGGATACAGCATCGCGAATGTCCGCCGGCTCGAGGCCCGGGAGGACACCGACCTGGATGGCGACGGCCTTCCGGACGTCCGGAAGGGGGAACCCCTCGAGGACAGCGAGGGTGGGACCATCGAGTGCGACCTGGGCGGTGTCCGGCTCGGGGTGGCATTGAGGGCCCGGTTTTGAACGCGACGTCCCGCCGTCGATGACGCCCCCGGCATGACCTCCCTCGGACGGCTTTTTTCGGAGCACGGCTTCCGCCCGCGCCGCTCCCAGGGTCAGAATTTCCTCGTGGACCGCGAGATGCTCGACCGCATCGAGCGCACCGTGGACTGCCCGCCCGGCGACATCCTCCTCGAGGTGGGCGGCGGCACCGGGCTTCTGACGGAACGCCTCCTGAAACTGTGCCGCCCGCTCCTGGTGGTGGAGAAGGACCCCAAGCTCCACGCCCTGCTGGAGCGGAAATTCATGACGGCCACGGCCTTCCAACTGGTGAAAGCCGACATTCTCGAGATGGACCTGGCCGCCTGCGCCCCCCTCCCCCCGGGCCGGATCGTGCTCGCGGGAAACATACCCTATTACCTGACGACCCCGCTCATCATCCGGACGCTCTCCGATTACAAGGGATTGTTCCGCCGCATCTACCTGATGGTCCAGAGGGAGGTGGCCGACCGTCTCAGGGCCCGGCCGGGCACGAAGGCCTGGGGCGCCCTTTCGGTGTGCGCTTCCTATTACTCCCGGGTCACGGTGCATTTCACGGTCCCTGCGGCCTCCTTCCAGCCGGCTCCCAAGGTCGAGTCGGCCTTCATTTCGCTGGAACCATTCGAGAAGACCGCGCTGGAGGGGAAGTCGGAGGAGCTCTTCTTCCGGATGGTACGGGCCGTCTTCCAGAGCCGCCGCAAGACCCTGTGGAATTCGCTGAAGCTCCTCGGGAAATCCACGGATGTCGTGCGAGCCGGGATCGAGAAGGCCGGGCTTTCCCCGGAGGTCCGCGGCGAGACCCTCGATCTTCCGGCCCTGATCCTTCTTTCGAAGGCGTTGGAAAATGGATAACAGCGTAACGATAAGCTGACCGCGAAGACGCGAAGGACGCGAAGAAGGAGCTTATGGGAACCCTTGGGAAAAGGACCGGCGGTTTAACCCGGAAAACGCGGAGAAAACCATGATCTGCGGGAAGTCAACCATAGGGCAAGACGGGAGCATTCCTCCTGAGTTGAATGAATTAGCTCGGAAGGTTGTCGATGCCGCATATCGTGTCCACTGGATACTGGGTCCTGGACTTTTCGAAAGCGTCTATGAGGCCTGCCTGTTGCACGAACTGAGGAAACGTGGGGTGCGGTGTGAAAACCAGAAAGCCATTCCGGTCTTCTATGATAATATCGAGATGGGCATGGGGTTCCGCGCCGACGTGATGGTGGAAGACTGTTTGATCGTCGAGATCAAAACCGTGGATATGATCTCTCCGGCCCACAAGGCGCAGGTCATCACTTACCTGAGACTGACAGGTTGCAAGTTGGGACTGCTTATCAATTTCAACGCCCCGACGCTGAAATCGGGCATCAGGAGGATCGTGTCGACGGGTTCGAAGGTCGTTTGAACGGATTTCGATCATATAGGCTTTCTTCGCGCCTTCGCGTCTTCGCGGTTCATCTGTCCTTTACATCGTTGCGGTCCATTTGTGTTTTGGGATGTCGGGGTTTCACGACTTCGCGTTTCGCTGTGGGGGTTACATGTGCGGCATTGTCGGATATACCGGTGAAAAGCCGGCCGTTCCCATCCTCCTGGACGGCCTGCTGAAGCTCGAGTACCGCGGGTACGACTCGGCGGGCCTCGCCGTGACGGTTCCTTGGAGCGGCCTTGTCACGCTCAAGAAGGCCGGGAAGATCCACCACCTCGTGGCGGCCTCGAGGAGCGTCCCCTGGAGGGGTACCGTCACGACCGGCATCGGCCACACGCGGTGGGCCACCCACGGGCTTCCCACCGACGCCAACGCCCATCCCCACACCGACTGCACGGGCGACATCGCCCTGGCCCACAACGGCATCATCGAGAACCACGCCGCGCTTCGCCGGCTTCTCTCCGTTCGGGGTCACCGCTTCCGCTCCCAGACCGACTCGGAAGTGCTGGCCCACCTCATCGAGGAGGGTTTGAAGGGCAGGACCTGGTCCCGCGCCGTCCGTTGGGCCCTTTCCCGCATTGAAGGCACCTATTCCATCGTGGCCCTCTGGAAGGGGGAACCGCGGACCCTCATCGGGGCCCGGTCGGGAGGAGGCGCCCTCGTGGTGGGGATGGGGGAGGGCGAGCAGTTTTTGGCGTCCGACGTCCCGGCCCTCCTGAAGCACACCCGTCGCGTGCTGTACCTGGAGGACGGCGAGATGGCCGTCGTGAACCCCGCGGGCGTGGCGGTTTTGGGGGTGGATGACGGGAAGCCGCGGGTCCGGAAACCCAGCCGCATCGAGTGGTCCGCCTCGCAGGCCGAGAAGGGCGGGCACCCGCATTTCATGCTGAAGGAGATCCTCGAACAACCCCGCGCCCTGGAGGACACCTTCACCGGGCGGCTGGATCCCGACAACGGGCGGGTCTTCCTGGACCTGAAGGCGGCCACCCCGGCCTTCATGAGGCGATGCCGGCGCATCACCCTCCTGGCCTGCGGCACCTCGTACTACGCGGCCCAGGTCGGGAAGTTCCTCTTCGAGAAGTACCTGCGCATCCCCACGGAGGTGGATTACGCTTCCGAATACCGCTACCGGGACCCGGTGAAGGGTCGCGGCCATCTCGCGGTGGTCATCACCCAGAGCGGCGAGACCGTGGACACCCTGGTGGCCCTGCGGGAGGCGCGGCGGATGGGGGCGAAGGTGCTTTCCATCTGCAATGTGATGGGTTCCTCGGCCACGCGGGAGGCGGACGACGTGCTCCTGACGCGGGCGGGCCCTGAGATCGGGGTGGCCTCCACCAAGGCCTTCACCACTCAGTTGGCGGCCTTGTGGCTCTTGACCCTCGAGTGGGCCCGGGAGCGGGGGGATATGCCGCCCTCCGTTTTGCGACGGAAGGCGCTCGCCCTGGCGAAGATCCCCGCCCAGGCGGTCCAGGTCCTTCGGGAAGCCGGACGCATCCGGGCCATCGCGCGTCGATACGCCCATCATCAGAACTTCCTGTTCCTGGGGCGGGGCATCAACTATCCGATCGCGCTCGAGGGGGCGTTGAAGCTCAAGGAGATCTCCTATCTTCATGCGGAGGGATATCCCGGTGGCGAGATGAAGCACGGCCCCATCGCGCTCATCGACCGCCGGATGCCGGTCGTGGCCATCGCCCTGGAGGGGTCGAGGGTTTACGAGAAGATGTTGAGCAATATGGAGGAAGTCCGTGCGCGGCAGGGGCGATTGGTTGCCTTGGCCTGCAGGGGAGACTCTCACGTGGGCCGAAAGGCGGAGGCGGTCATGGAAGTGCCAAAAGTCGAAGAGGATTTGTCGCCCATATTATCCATCATGCCTTTGCAGTTGCTCGCATACGAAATCGCGAGGATCAGAGGCAGGGAAATCGACCAACCCAGGAACTTGGCCAAGAGCGTAACGGTTGAGTAAAACAGTAGTTTTTAAGGGCGTTTTCTGCCGTTTCAAAAGAAATGATATAGCCGAGGAAACGAACGTCTTGGGAAAAGAAATTCCACTAGTGATGGTTGTATAGGGGGGGTGGGCCACATTATATGGGGTTTTTCACCATAAAGTCGGTTCTTTTAACCTTGACAGATAATGACCTCAAACGTATATTTGGCGCAAATTATACGAATCCCAACAACGCCTAAGCGGGTTATAAGGCCTGCTATCGCGACGCATGGGTGGGGGTTCGTGTGGTTCAGGGACCTTCATCGACGGCGGTTTCAACCGTGACGCTTCAAGGTGAAGAATCCTGTCGAGGGTGGCGCTTCTTCAGGAAGCGTACCACGCTCGTTTTATTCTTCACTTCGCAAGAAGTGAAAAAAATTTCGGGTGTGGCACTCTTCCTAGAGGAGTGTCCCCCAAATAACCTAGTAGGAGGAAGCATGAAGAAGGCACTCTTGCTGTTGCTGGTTGGCTTCATGGCTCTCGCTCCGATGACGGCTAGCGCCAGCGTCCGGACCGAAGGCATGGGGGTCATGGCTCAGCAGGTCGAGGATCTCGACCTGATCTGGCTGTTCCCCCAGAAGATCGAGGAATACTCCTTGGTGGACTACCGCATGGAGTTCCTCGGCTCCGACGATGAATGGGGTGGCGTCATCCACAAGGATCCCTACATCGGGAACTGGGGCTTGTACGTCGGCCGTCCCTTCAACGGGCAGTCCTCGTATCCCTATTTCGGCGACCATGCCTACATCTACACGATGTTCGGCAGCATCGTCGACGGCCTGAACACATGGGGCGCGCGCATCAACGCGCAGGGTACCGTGGGCGCCTTGGGCAAGCCGTGGTGGAACGCGATGGACGAGGATCCGGAGAACAAGCTGGACCTGTTCAAGACCTTCGCGGTCGGCGACGGGGTCCTCGGTGTGCGGTTGAACTACGCCAGCCAGAAGGACGACGGCGAGTTCTCCTACAGCGAGAACGTGACCAGCTCTGATCCCGACTACTCGGGCGTGTACGAAGAGGGCGTTCGCAAGTCGAGCGTCATCGGCATCAACGTGGGCTACGGCTTGAAGGACCTCGGTCCTTTCAACGCCTTGGACCTCGGGCTGGCCTACTACATGGGCAGCCTGACCGAAGAGGACATCGACTACCAGCTGAACACCACCAACAACGCCTATGTGCTGGCCGAGGAAGAGACCCTCGAGGGTGACGGCATCAACGAGATCGCCTTCAACGCGCGTGCGGTGAAGGAAGCCTCCGAGAACGTCAACCTGATCACAAACCTGAACTTCCGCACCAGCAAGCTGGCCGTCGAGTACACGCGCAACGCGTACAACCCGGACGGCACGCAGGTGTTGGGCGCCGGCGAGGTGGAGGTCAGCACCGCCGAGCACAAGAACACCTTCATCGCTTTGGGGCTTGACTGCAACCACAAGGTCAACGGCGGCACCGGCCTGGTGGTGGGCGGCTTGAACCTGCAGTACGCCAAGGGCACCTGGGCTTCCGAGGACCGCGTGAACGCGGCGGGCCTGGCTGCGGCGGACCGCATCGACACCAACTACTACGACGGTTACGAGACCGAGATGACCTACATGGGCATCTGGGCCAACGTGGGCGTCGAGGCCAACCTCAAGAGCTGGCTCCAGGTCCGTGCGGGCTTCTCGCGCGAACTCATGGCCTCCGCCAAGATGGTTGAGAACGGCGGCTGGACCGTCAACGCGACCAACACGGCCTACCAGAACACCTGGGAGGACGAGTACTCCGTGGACGAGACCGAGGATACGGTCATGACGTTCGGCGTGGGCGTCACCCACAAGAACTGGAACGTCGACCTTCTCGTCGCCAAGAGCGGCGTCGAGGACCTCCTGAGCGATGGCGACTTCGGCGAGGGCTTGCTCTACAGCGGCTCCACCCTGTCCGGCATCGTCAAGGGCCAGATCAAGTACAACTTCTAAGTCGGTCGTACCAAGCCCCGCCCCTTCAAGGGGGCGGGGCTTTTTTTATTTGCGGGGAACCTTTCACGGGAGTCCCCAGTCCTATAGGATGGTGACCTATTCGGGAACCCATCCGGCAGGACACGAGGTGACATGATGAAGCGAACCCTTTTCGGCTGTTCGGCCCTGATGCTGGGCTCCCTGTTCTTGGTGACGCTTCTCGCGGCCGCTCCGGACCCGGCGGCTTCGGGCTCCCAGGACATCGAGCGGCTGAAACTGGAGATCGAGAAGCAGAAGCTCGAGAACGAGAAGCTCCAGCTCGAGGTCGAGAAGATGAAGGTCCAGGCCACCGCGGTGCCTCCGGCCCCCCTGGGCAAGGAGGAGAAGGCCTCGCGCAAGGAGATGAGGATCGCCGAGCGGGTGATTCAGTCCGAGGAATTGGCGAAAAGGAATGCCGACGACGAGACCCGCATGGTCTTCGATTTCACCAACGGCGAAGTTTGGTACAAGGGCGTCCGTCACAGCATGAACGACATGCCGGAGCTCATGGACCGAGAGAAGTGGACGGAAAAGAGGACCCTGGTCCGCCGGAACGGCAACGGGGTTGGCAAGTACCGCCTGGCCCATCTCAACATCTCGGCGATCAAGTACGAGGGCAAGGAGCGCGGCGTCTTCGTGTGGGAGGCGCCCGGGGAGGCCGGGGGATTCCAGTTCGACGCGCCGGAGGGTTTCTCTTCCGAGTCGCCCTATTCCGAGATCCGCAACAAGGTCGAGAACGAGTACTTCACCTACGACAAGCAGTCGAAGAAGAAGAAAATCCGCATCCTCCGCTACAAGAACAAGAAGGGCCGCATGACCTGGGACGACAAGCTGAATTTCTGGTTCGATGTTGACGATCGGCTGGTGAAGGTGGAGTGGGGCGTCCTCGACGAGCATTGAAGACTTCGCCACGAAGGCACGAAGACGCGAGGAACAGATGGGTCATGATGTCGTGCCGCCTTTCGTGAACGGTTTTCTGTTGTAACGGGTTATAAACGGTAATATCCTTTTTCGCGCACTTCGCGCACTTCGCGCCTTCGCGGTGAAGGTGGACGGTAATACTTAAAACAAAAGAGGTAACATGAGCACGGCCAACACGCAGACCACATCCTCCACGGCACCGGCGGCCCCGGCCCCCGGCGGAACCCCGCCCCCCGCGGGAGGCGGGATGTTCGGCTTGATGCCCCTCGTCCTCATCATGGTGCTCTTCTACATCATGCTGGTGGTCCCGCAAAACAAGGAAAAGAAGAAAAGGGAGAAGATGCTGTCGGAGTTGAAGCCCGGCGACCGGGTCCTCACGACCGGCGGCATCTGGGGTACCGTGGCGCACCTATCCGCGGAGAACGACATCGTGGTCCTCAAGGTGGCCGAGAACACCAAGATTGAGGTCTCGAAGGCCTACATCCTCTCGGTGGCCCTGCCGCCCGGAGCCGAACCGAAGAAATAAGCGGCGGGACGCGAAGTGCTGGAAGATCGCGAAGGGGAAGTGATATCGCGGATAGGGCGGGGGGTTCTCCCCGCCCTTTCTTGTTATGAAGGACCCTCTCAATAAGCTTGATGTCGTTCTTGGCGTCTTCGTGTCTTCGTGGTGGATCCTGGGCCTTCATACTGCCGCATCCCCCATTGGAGTCCCAGCATCAGGACCACGACCATCATGAACTGATGGCTGAAGGTGTATTCGGTCAGGCCCCAGACGAGGGCGGCGAGGAAAACGCCGATGAAGGCGTGGTCCTGCCGGGCTGCTTGCGGGTCTTTCGGGCCGCTTCGCAGGACGGCTCCGAAATAGGAGAGGATCCAGGCCAGGTAGGCGGCCAGTCCCAGCCAGCCGTTCTGGACGAGCACCTGCAGGAAGTTGTTGTGCAGGTGTCCGACGGTCGCCTCCTGGGCCTCGGGAAGCCGGTATCCGGGATAGACTTTCTCCATGTTGCCCTGGCCGATCCCGAAGATCGGATGGTCCCTGTGGATGGCGAGGCCCGCCTTCCAGACCGCCACGCGTTCCATGTTGGAATAGGACAGTTTCGAATCCCAGATGCTCCGTACGCGCTCCTTCAAGGGGGCGGGCAGGAGCAGGGCCCCGACGAGAGTGAAGGCAAGCCCCCACCCCAGCATCTTCCGGTCGACTTTCCAGGAGTACCAGAGAAAACCCGCCGCGAAACCGAACCAGGCCCCCCGGGTCTGGGTCAGGATCAATCCCACTAGGACCAGGAGCAGCAGGGTCCAGGAAGGGATTTTTCGGGGTGCTTCCTTCACCCGATGGAGTGCCAGGAGGGAGGCGATCATCAAGAGGCCGCCGAAGACCATCCAATGGCCCGAGAAGGAGGTGATGCGCGCCTGGATTCCCGCGGCATATTTCCCGATCCCCCACGCGGCACAGAAGGCGGAACCGGCCACGAAGGCCAGAAGGACGGCATCGACCCTCCGCGCATCCAAGCGCATGGCGGCCAAGGGGATCCAGGCCAGAAGGATCAGGTACTTGAAAACCGTTCTCGAGCTGTTGTTCGGGTCCACTCCCATGGCGGCGCCCGCGAAGTAGGTGCCCACGAAGAGGAGCGTCGCGATCACGAAGGGGTTCAGCGGCCAGGAAACGGACTTGCGGGACCGGCGTTGTTCGAGAATCCATATCCCCAAGGCGGCCCAAAGGAGGTTCTGCAGGGCGATCGAGACGGTGGCGACCGCGGCGAAGGCGAATAACAGCAGGAAAGACAGGGGCGGCTTTTCGTTCATGGGGGAATTATAGCCCCAACGATCGTGATGGTGGCGAAACGTGAGGAATAGGAAGGGTTTTCTGGTCGCGGGCGCGTTGACAGCGCGTCCGGTTCGATGTTTAATAACCCCTGTTTTACCTTCCCCGGACGGGACGAAAAGGCCAACAAAGCCGCCCGCCGGGAGACACAGGCTCTTGGCCCATCCCGAGCAGGTCCGGGACGGCCCGGTCCCTTCAGCGGAGGCTTTTTCCCCATGGCCAAGGTACTGCTCAAAAACGTCAAGAAGGTCTACGGTAATTCCGTCATCGCCGTCAACAACGTGAACATCGAGATCCAGGACAAGGAGTTCATGGTCCTGGTCGGCCCGTCCGGTTGCGGCAAGACCACGACCCTGCGCATGGTGGCGGGGCTCGAGGAACTGTCCGATGGCGAGATCCGCATCGACGACGTCCTGGTCAACGATGTGCCCCCCAAGGACCGGGACATCGCCATGGTGTTCCAGAACTACGCCCTCTATCCCCACATGTCGGTGTTCGACAACATGGCCTTCGGGTTGAAACTGCGCAAGTACCCCAAGGAGGAGATCAAGCAGCGCGTGTACGAGGCAGCCAACATCCTGGGCATCCAGGACCTGTTGGGGCGCCTTCCGAAGGAGCTCTCCGGCGGACAGCGCCAGCGCGTGGCCGTCGGGCGCGCCATCGTTCGCAAGCCCAAGGTCTTCCTCTTCGACGAGCCCCTTTCCAACCTCGACGCCAAGTTGCGCGTCCAGATGCGCGCCGAGATCTCGAAGCTCCACACCCGCCTCCAGGCCACCATGATCTACGTCACGCACGACCAGATGGAGGCCATGACCATGGGCGACCGCATCGCGGTCATGAAGGACGGTTACGTCCAGCAGATCGCCGATCCCCTCACTCTCTACGAGAAGCCCGTCAACAAGTTCGTGGCGGGGTTCATGGGGACGCCGGCCATGAACTTCATGGAGGGGACCCTCAACAAGAAGCGCACGGGCCTGTACTTCAACGAGGAGAACTTCGAGGTGAAGGTCCCGGAGAGCATGGTGTCCAAGGTGGAGACGCACGTGGGCCGCGAGGTGGTCCTGGGCATCCGACCGGAGGACATCCACGACAAGCTGTCGGCCACCAACGCCTCGCCCGACAACACCATCAACGCGACGGTCGAGGTCATCGAGCCTCTCGGCGCGGAGGGCCTCCTCTACCTCACTACGGGGAAGAGCCCCTTCATCGCGCGGGTGTCCAGCTACGACCAGATCGAGATCAACCAGGACATCGAACTGGTTTTCAACATGCAGAAGGCCCACGTGTTCGACAAGGAAACGGAGAAGTGCCTGACGAACTGAGGCGGAGGGGCACCTTCCTTCAGAGCGCGGGCCCCACGTCGGGGGCTTGAGGTTTCGAACCGGGGCGGGGGGATCCTGCCCCGGTTTTTTATTCTCGCAATAGGCGGGCGCATCATGGCGGTCTATCGTTTGGGCATCGATCTCGGCGGAACCAACACCACCGTCGGCCTGGTCTCGGTCTCGGGTCGGATCGGAGCGAAGGCCACATTCCCCAGCGAGGTTTTCCGCGGACCCGCCGACTGGATCCGGCGCGTGCACGTCAAGGTGCACGAACTGCTCGCCTGCGCCAAGGTCCCCCCGCGGTCCGTCCGAGGCGTCGGTGTGGGGGCCGCGGGACTCATCGACCAGGAGACCGGCACCATTCTCCAGTCGCCCAACTTCAAGGGGTGGGTGAGGGTTCCCGCCGCCCGGTTGCTGGCGCGTTCCCTGAGGATGCCCGCCGCCATCGACAACGACGTCAATGCCATGGCCTTGGGTGAGGCCTTGTTCGGGGCCGGGCAGGGCCTGAAGGACGTCTTTTGCATCGCGCTGGGCACGGGCGTCGGGGGCGGGTTGATCCTGGACGGCGCCATCTATCGGGGTGTCACCTATTCGGCGGGGGAAGTGGGCCATGTCACCATCGATCCGGACGGTCCTTTCTGCGGTTGCGGCAACCAGGGATGCCTCGAGGCCTTCGTGGGAACCGCCGGGATTCTCCGGACGGCGGAAGGATGGGCCCGAAAGGATCCCACCTCCCGTCTGGCTCGTCTGGCGCAGGGCCGGAAGATCAGCGTGAAGGACGTGGCCGACCTCGCCAAGGCCGGTTGTCGCGCATCCCGCGAGGTCCTGCGGCACACCGGGGAGATGCTGGGCATCGGATTGGCGGGTGTCGTGAACCTGCTGAACCCCTCCGTCATCATCATCGGGGGGAGGGTGGCCCAATCGGGTTCCCTGCTTTTCCAGCCCTTGAAGAGCAGCATCAAGCGGCGCGCCATGAGCGTTCCCGCCCGCGCCGTCCAGGTCCGGCCGGCGCGCCTCGGTCCCCAGGCCGGCATGATCGGCGCGTCCATGCTGACCCGGGGTTACGCCCGGGTGTTCCGCTGAGTCTCCATTCCCTTTCCAGGAGCCATCCATGCGCATATCGGTGATCGGTACGGGTTACGTCGGGCTGGTGACGGGGTCCTGTTTCGCGGAGATCGGGAACACGGTCACCTGCGTGGACAACGTGGAGTGGAAGGTCCGGGAACTGAAGAAGGGGCGCAGTCCCATCTTCGAACCGGGCCTCGAGGAGATCATCCGGCACAACCAGGGCAAACGTCTCTTCTTCACCACCGATCTCTCCAAGGCCGTCCGGGAGAGCGATTTCATCTTCATCGCCGTGGGGACCCCCCCGAAACCCAACGGCGAGGCCGACATTTCCAACGTCAAGGCGGTGGCCCGCGGCATCGCGGAGGCCATGAACGGTTACAAGATCATCATCAACAAGTCCACGGTTCCCATCGGCATGGGCGATATCGTGGCCGAGATCCTCGAGGCCCATGGACCCGCCGGCATGACCTGCGACGTGGTTTCCAATCCCGAATTCCTGCGGGAGGGATCCGCCGTTCAGGACCTCCTGAGGCCCGATCGTGTCGTCATCGGCGCATCCCGCCGGGCCGCCGCTGAAAAGGTCGCGGAGATCTACAAACCCCTCAAGTGTCCCGTGGTCATCACGGACCTGAAGAGCGCCGAGATGATCAAGTACGCGTCCAACGCCTTCCTGGCCACCAAGATCTCCTTCATCAACGAGGTGGCCAACCTCTGCGACAAGGTCGGTGCGGATGTGGCCGACGTGGTCCGGGGCATGAGCCTCGACGCCCGGATCGGCGGACAATTCCTCAATCCGGGGGTCGGGTTCGGCGGTTCCTGCTTCCCCAAGGACGTTTCGGCGTTGAATCACATCGGCAAGACCAGCGGTTATCCCTTCCGGATCCTTCCGGGCGTCCTCTCGACCAACGCTTACCAGCGCACTTTTTTCCTGGAGAAGGTGCGAAAGAGCGTGGGCAAGCTCAAGGGGGCTTCGCTGGCGGCTTGGGGACTGGCCTTCAAACCCAACACCGACGATCTGCGTGAGGCGCCGGCCATCACCATCGTGAACGCCCTCACCAAGGCGGGCGCGAAGGTCCGGGTTTACGATCCCATCGTGGACGAGAAGCATGGGAAGCCCTTTTTCCCCAAGGCGAAGTTCTGCCGGTCGGCCCTGGAAGCGGTCCGGGGCGCCGATGCGCTCCTGATCCTGACGGAGTGGAACGAGTTCCGCGAGGTCGATCTGCAACAGCTGAAGCGGGTCATGAACAAGCCGGTCATCCTGGATGGGCGTAACATCTACGATCCGGCCGTGGTTCGTGAGATGGGATTCACCTATCGCGGGATGGGTCGCTGAGCGTGCGTTCGATCCCGACCCGCCCGTTTTCGACCGTCGAAAGGGGCGGGTGCAGGCCGTGAGGATCCTTCTCGTCGGCGCTTCCGGGATGCTGGGGTCCAGGATGGGTCGTACCCTGGGGGACAAGGGACACGAGGTGGTCGCGCCTTCGCTGGAGGAGTTGGACCTTTCCGGCGAGGACGGCGCGAGGGGATACCTCGAGACCGCCCGCTTCGAGGCGTTGGTGAATTGCGCCGCCTTCACCGACGTGGATGCCTGCGAAAACGACGAGACCTTCCGACGGGCCCTTCTCCTGAACGGGACCGCGGTCGGTTGGCTGGCGGAAGCCTGCCGGAGCCGGAAGGCGATCCTGGTCCATTTCTCGACGGATTACGTCTTCGACGGGCTCAAGGATTCCCCCTACGTCGAGGAGGACCCGACGGACCCCTTGAACGCCTACGGGCGCACCAAGCGGGAGGGCGAGAGGGTGGTGGAAGCCGCCGGTTGCCGAGCGGCCATCCTCCGGACCTCCTGGCTTTACGGTCCCGGGGGGCGCCATTTCGTGGCCACCGTGGCCCGTCTCATGGGGGAACGGGACGTTCTTGAGGTGGTGGATGACCAGCGGGGCGCCCCGACGAACACGGCGGATCTGGCCGCGTTCACGGAGGAACTCTTGGCATCCGGCGAGGCGAACGGGATCTATCACTTCTCCAACGAAGGCGAGACCACGTGGTACGGCGTGGCTCTCGAGGTGAAACGGATCCTGGGCTTGTCCTGCCGGATCGAACCGACGACTTCCGACCGCTTCCCGAGACCCGCCCGGCGCCCCGCGAATTCACGTTTCGATCTGTCGAGGTCGCGCCGGGCCGTGGGGCATGCGTTCCGCACCTGGCAGGAAGCGCTGGAGGATTATCTGAAGAGGGAATATCCTTGAGAACGCTCGAACTTTCCGTGGTCATCCCGGTGTACAACGAGGAGCGCCGGATCGGGGTCACCCTGTCCGCCGCGGCCGTTTTCCTGAAACGGCGCAGGACCCCGGTGGAACTCGTCGTGGTGGACGACGGTTCCACGGACAAGACCGTGGATGTCGTGAATCGAGGATTCCGCCTCTTTCCAGGGCATTGCCGGACCCGCCTGATACGTCATCCGAAGAACCGGGGAAAGGGTGCCGCAGTCCGGACGGGCGTCCTTGCCGCCCGGGGAAACCGGATCCTCTACATGGACGCCGACAATTCAACCCCTCTTTCCGAGTTCGTGAGGTTCGAAGCGTCCTTCCGGGAGCGGATCGACGTGGTGGTGGGGAGCCGGGCCGTGGACCGTTCACAGGTCCGGGTTCACCAGCCCTTCTACCGGGAGTTCATGGGGCGCGTCTTCAACCTGATGGTCCAGGCCCTGGCCCTGCCCGGTCTCTGGGACACGCAATGCGGGTTCAAGGCCTTCACGCGCGAGGCCGCGAGGGCCGTTTTCCCGAAACAGACCATCGAACGGTTCGGGTTCGATGTGGAGCTCCTCTACGTGGCCCGGCGGCTGGGTTTCCGCATCCGCGAGGTCCAGGTTTCCTGGGCCGATTCCCCTGGCTCCAGGGTCCGGGTCCTCCGGGATTCCGCCCGGATGTTCCTCGACCTCCTCGCGATCCGTTGGAACGACTGGAAGGGGCGCTACCGGTCATGAGATCCCGCGATATCCTCCTGCAGGGCCGCGTCCTCTTCGCCTCCTCCATCTACAGCATGGTCGCCAACATGGCCTTCAACATGTTCATGAGCCGTCGGCTGGGCGTCGTGGATTACGGTGTCCTGGGCAGTCTCCTGTCGGTCTTCCTCGTCGTCTCGATCCCGCTCCAGACGTTCCAGACCGTCCTGACGAAGGCCGTGGCGCAGATCGCCGGTCAGAGCCGCCAACGGCTCCTCTCCTCCCTCCACGGCCACGCCTGGCTGTGGGTCCTGGGCATCGGCGTGGCCGTCATGGGGATCGGGGGCGGCATCCGGCTTCCCCTGGCGAAGTTCCTCCACCTCTCGGATCCCGGGCTGATCCTCTGCGTGGCCTTCATGATCGTTGCGGCGCTGGCCTCGACCCTGGTCAAGGCCTTCCTGCAGGGCACCCAGCATTTCGACCAGATGGGGAACGTGGTCATCCTCGACACCACCCTGCGCCTGGGATTCGGCGTCTTCCTGGTCTCGGCGGGATGGTCGGTGACGGGTGCCGTCCTCTCCTCGCCCTTCGGCAACCTGGGCGGCATCGCCTTGGGCTTCCTCTTCCTCTCCGTGGTGTGCAGGCCCCTGATGACCCTGCGCCCCAAGCCGCCTTTCCGGGAACACGTGACCTACGCACTCCCGGTGGCGGGTTCGCTGTTCCTCTACACCTGGCTCACGACCTCTGACGTGGCCTTCGTGCGGCATTGGTTCCCGGGGGAGGAGGCGGGTTTCTATTCGGCCGCGTCCGCCGTCGGGAAGATCTTCCTCTACGGCCCCAGCATGCTGACCAGCTACATGTTCCCCAAGGCCGCCTTCATGCACACCCGCAACGAGGATGTCCGGCACCTGCTGAGGAAGACGCTTCAGCTGGGCAACTACGTCATCTTCGGATCCCTGGCGGTCTGCGCCTTCGCCAGCCCGCTCATCGTCCGGCTGCTGTTCGGACCGCAGTACGGGGAGACCGCCCACCTCCTGCCCTTCTACGCGCTGGCCATGATGCCGATGGCCTTCAACTGGATCTTCATCAATTACTTCCTCGCGGTGGGGCGCTACGATTTCCTGTCGGGCATGGCGGTCGCCGTGATCGTCTATTGCGCGGGTTTCGCCCTCTTCCACGACAGCGTGTGGCAGATGGTGGCCGTGCTGGGCGTTTCCGGGCTCCTGCTCATGGCCTGGAACATCTACCTCCTGAGGAAGGGGGCCCCACGTGCACAGCGCGCGTAAGAGGATCTCCATCCTGGTCCCCGCGTACAACGAGCGCGAAACGATCGTCGCGAATATCGCCGAGACCTGCCGGATCTTCCGGGATGCCGGATGGAGTTTCGAGGTGATCGTGATCGACGACGGAAGCTCCGACCGGACCTGGTCGGAATTGCGAAAGATCGCCCGGCGCAACCCCCAGGTGACCATCAAGCGGCATCGCAAGAATCACGGGAAGGGAAGGGCCCTCAAGTTCGGCTGTCGCTTCGCGACGGGTGAATACATCGCCCTTCTGGACGCCGACCTGGAGCTTCATCCCCGGCAGATCCTGGGGTTCTACGACATCCTGAAGCGCACGGGGGCGGACGTGGTCGTCGGCTCGAAGTGGCACCCGGATTCGAGCCTCAACTATCCCCTGGCCCGCGGCGTCGTGAGCCGGATCTACTACACGTTCGTGAAACTCATGTTCGGCCTGCCCGTCCGGGACACCCAGACGGGATTGAAGCTGTTCAAGGCCGAAGTGCTTCAGCGGATCTTCCCGGCCATCCTGGTGAAGAAGTACGCCTTCGATCTGGAGATCCTGGTGAACGTGAAGCGCCTCGGCTACCGCATGGTGGAGGCCCCCGTGGAGGTGCTCTTCAAGAGGCGCCACATGGGCCGGATCCGCATGAGGGACCTCTACCTGACGCTGGTCGACACGCTGGCCATCTTCTACCGCCTGCACATCCTGCGCTATTACGACCGCGTCATCCCGAAGAGGGCGTCGTGAGCAAGCATCCCCTTGTTTCCATCCTCATCCCGGTCAAGGCCGTCAACGATTACGTCCGGGAGAGCGTGGCGGCCTGCCGGCGGCTCGATTACCGGCGCTTCGAGATCCTGGTCCTTCCGGACGAGGCCTCGAAGGGCTTGCGACTCCCGGGCGCCCGCATCGTCCCCACCGGGCCCGGAGGCCCCTCGATGAAACGCGACCTGGGCGCCCGCGTCTGCCGGGGCGAGATCCTGGCCTTCCTCGACGATGACGCCTATCCGGCCTCCCATTGGCTGGCCGCGGCCGTCAAGGAGTTCGAGGATCCGAAGGTCGGCGCGGTGGGAGGGCCGGCGGTCACGCCGACGCACGACAACCTGCGCCAGATGGCCAGCGGACTGGTCTACCAGTCCTGGCTCGTCGGCGGGCCCTATGATTTCCGCTACGTGCCCCGCCCGAGGCGGCTCGTCGACGACCAGCCGAGCGTCAACCTGCTGGTGAGACGGGACGTTTTCGAGAGGATCGGGGGCTACGAGACCGTCTATTGGCCCGGCGAGGATACGGTGCTCTGCCTCAAGATTGTGCACGACCTCGGCTTGAAGCTGGTGTACGATCCCGAGGTCCTGGTGTACCACCATCGGCGGGAGCTGTTCGCCGGACACATGAGGCAGGTGGTGGCGTACGGGGAACACCGGGGTTATTTCTGCCGCAAGTTCCCCAAGACCTCCATGCGGTTGTCCTATTTCCTGCCTTCCCTCCTGCTCCTGGGGGTGACCACGGGCTGGTTGAGCCATTTCGTGGATCCCATCCTTTTCCGGATCTATCTGGGAGGGATCGCGTTCTACCTGTTCCTGGCCGTTTTGAACGCGTGGACGATGGCCGGCACGAACCTGCGATTGGCCACCCTCGTCTTCGCGGGCACCCTGGCGACCCACTTCGGTTACGGGTGGTATTTCCTTCGGGGACTCTTTTCGGGGAACCTCAAAGAGGATTCGGCATGAGGGTTTCCATCTCCTATCCGCCGCTCGAGTCGGGGAAGGGGGTTCCCCTGCTCTCGCAGAACCGCCAGTTCCAATGGTTCAACAACCCGACGGTGATCTATCCCGTCGTCCCGGCCTCGGCCGCTACCCTCCTCCAGTCGAGGGGGCACGAGGTGATCTGGGACGATGCCATCGCCCGGCGCGGGTCCTATGCCGACTGGCTGGCGAACCTGCTGAAGGCGAAGCCGGACCTGGTGGCCTTCGAGTCGAAGACCCCCACCATCCGGCGCTTCTGGGGCATCGTGGACGAGATCAAGGCCCGTGCGGATTGGGACCTGAAGGTGGCCCTCTACGGGGACCACGTGACGGCCCTGCCCGAGGAGACCCTGGCGAATTGCGGAGTGGACTTCGTGGTGACGGGCGGCGATTACGACTTCATGCTTCTTTCCCTCGCGGAGGCCCTGAAGGGCGGTTCGTTCGATCCCTCCCGCCTGGAGGGCGGGTTCTGGTGGCGCGAGGGTGACCGCCTCCGTTCGAACGGTTCCTTTGACAACCGCCGCCACCGGCTCGACGAGTTGCCCCGCATCGACCGGGACCTCACCCAATGGCGCCTCTACGCCTACGACAACGGGAATTTCAAGCGTCATCCCGGCGCCTACACGATGGCGGGACGCGATTGCTGGTACGGCAAGTGCACCTTCTGCTCCTGGACCACCACGTACCCGAAGTTCAACGTCCGATCCCCCGAAAGCGTGCTGGACGAGGTGGAGATGCTTTCGGACCGCTACGGCGTGAAGGAGGTCTTCGACGACACGGGCACGTTCCCGGCCGGCAACTGGCTGAAGCGCTTCTGCGAAGGCGTCGTGGAACGCGGTCTTAACCGGAAGGTCGTGCTGGGCTGCAACATGCGGTTCGACGCGTTGAACCTCGAGCAGTACCGGATGATGAAGAAGGCCAATTTCCGGTTCCTTCTCTTCGGCCTGGAGTCGGTGAACCAGAAGACGCTGGATCGCCTCCGGAAAGGGGACGACCGGGAGACCATGCTGCGTTCCTGTTCCGACGCGGCACGGGCCGGATTGGAACCCCACCTGACCGTCATGTTCGGCTATCCCTGGGAGAACCTGGAGGACGTGAACCGGACGGTCGATTTCGGCCAGTTCCTGATGCGCAAGGGATACGCCAAGACCCTGCAATCCACCATCGTCGTTCCCTATCCCGGCACGCCGCTCTTCTCGGAATGCCGGGAGAACGGCTGGCTCAAGACGGAAGATTGGGACCGCTATGACATGCGCGAACCGATCATGAGGACGCCCATGGGGGACGAAATGCTCCTGGCCGCCTGTCAGCGCCTCTACCGGGTGGCGTTCCATCCCGAGTTCATCCTCCGGCGTCTGCTGGCCATCCGCGGCCTGGACGACCTGCGCTTCATCGTCCGGGGCGTCCGTTTCGTCCTGGGACATCTGAAGGATTTCTCCTCTCGAAAGAACGGAAAGCCCGAAACGGGCGCTTGACCGTTCCGGCCGCGCTTCCGAACGACGGCCCCATCGGGTACAATGCGTCCGACCCTATTCGACCAGGCGGTTCCATTGGAAAAGCGGGCTTTCATCACGGGCATCTCGGGGCAGGACGGCAATTACCTGACGGAGTTCCTCCTCCTGAAGGGCTACGAGGTCCATGGCCTCGTCCCGACCTGGCAGAACCTGAGACCCGAGCAGATCGTCGCCTCCGTTCCCAAGGGCGCATCCCTCGCCTTGCATTCGGGGGAGATGGCCGATTCCGGAAGACTGCTCGCCCTGATGGACCAGATCCGACCGGCCGAGGTCTACCACCTGGCGGCCCAATCCAATCCTTCCAAATCCTTCGAGGAACCCGAGTACACGGCCGACATCACGGGTCTGGGGACCCTGCGTCTCCTGGAGGCCCTGAGGAGTCTTGGCCTCAACAGTCGCGTCTTCCATGCCAGCAGTGCGGAGATCTACGGTCGGGACGCCTCGGGTCTCCAGGCCGAATCCGACCTTTTCCATCCTTCCAGTCCCTATGGGGTCGCCAAGGTGTACGCCCACTGGATCATGGTGAATTACCGGGAAGCGTACAACATGTTCAACTGCAACGGCATCCTCTTCAACCACGAGTCGCCGCGGCGCAGCGACGCGTTCGTCTCGCGGAAGATCACCCTGGGCCTGGCGCGAATCAAGGCCGGCCAGCAGGACCGGATCCGGCTGGGGAACCTGAACGCGATGAGGGATTGGGGCTTCGC
Organism: uncultured bacterium; assembly: GCA_964529445.1. Classification (GTDB taxonomy): domain Bacteria; phylum Oederibacteriota; class Muellerivitia; order Muellerivitales; family Muellerivitaceae; genus CAZGWJ01. Next base: position 9,443 of record CAZGWJ010000005.1, on the reverse strand, counting down.
GGGGGACACCGTCGAGGCCATGTGGCTCATGCTCCAGCAGAAGGCCCCCGACGATTACATCGTGGCTACGGGTGAGGCGCACAGCGTGCGCGAATTCATCGAGGAGGCCTTCGGATACGCCGGTATCGATCCCAACCGGCACATCGAGATCGACCCGGCCCTCGTGCGGTCCAACGATTCGAGTGCGCTGATCGGGGACAGCGGAAAGGCCCGGCGCGTCCTGGGTTGGCGTCCGAAGGTGGACTTCCGGGCCCTCGTGCGACTCATGGTGGATTCCGATTTCCGTCTGCTCGGCCTCAAGCCCCCCCGCTGAAGCTTCCGGAGGTTCCCCCGATCCATGGTCCCCAAGGTCAGCATCGTCATCCCTACCCTGAACTCGGCCCGAACCCTGCGGCGTTGCTTGGATTCCATAAGTTCACAAGCCTTTCCGCGATCCCATGTCGAGATCATCGTCGTGGACGCGGGTTCCACGGACGGAACGCTTGGGATCCTCCGGGATTATCCGGGGATCCGTGTCTTCCCGAACCCCCTTCGGACGGGGGAGGCGGGAAAACGGGTGGGACTACGACACGCGCGATACCCCCTGTTGGGCCTCGTGGATTCGGACAACATCCTCGTCGGTCGCGATTTCCTGCGGAAGGTCCTGGATCCTTTCCGCGACCCGGAGGTTGTGGGGAGCGAACCCCGGCGTTTCGCCTGGGACCCTGCCGACCATGTCTTGAACCGGTATTGCGCGCTCATGGGCGTGAACGATCCCCTTTGCTATACGCTGGGCGTCTACGACCGGGAAAACGTGGTAACGGGATTCTGGACGGGCCTGGACGTGAAATGGGAGGAGCGGGGGACCTGGCATAAGGCCTGGTTCACCCCCGACACCAATCCCACCGTGGGTGCCAACGCGTTTTTCATCCGAACCCGGGACCTGAAGAACGCCGTCAAGGGGGATTACCTCTTCGATATCGATGCGGTTTCCCTTCTCATCTCCCGGGGGCGGAACGCCTACGCCATGGTGGATGCCGACGTGCTTCACCTCTATGGCCGAGGCGTGGGGGATTTCGTCCGCAAGCAAACCCGGCGCGTGAAAGATTACCTCCATTATCGCGACCGCGGGGAACGACATTACCCCTGGGGTCGGGTGCCCTGGTACCGTTGGGCGGCTTTCGTGGCAGCGACGATGCTCGTGTTCCCCCACCTCATCACGTCCGTGCGGGGTTTCCTCAGACGGCGGGACCCTGCGATCTTCCTGCACCCCGTCCTGTCCGCGGTGACGCTCCTCCTCTACGGCGTTCAACGCCTGGCGGGCCTTGTTTCGACCGGCATCGCTTCCCGGGAAGGATGGCAGAAGGGATGAAACGAGCCATCCTCGGGCGCTGGGGGGCCGTCCTCGCGGCCTGTACCGGGCTATCGCTCGTCCTGGCCGCGGTCCTGCCCGGGCGGGTCATACCTCAAACGGTGGGGAATTTCGGGGACGTCTATGGCACGTTGTTCTATCTCTGGTGGCCTGCTTATGCTTTCCTGAAGGGGTTACCCGTGCACCGGACCCCGCTTGTGGAGCATCCCTTCGGTTTCAATATGACCTATTACCATCCGGTGGATTACATCCTGACCGCTCCGCTGACGATGTGGCAGGGTCCGGATTATACCTGGCGTTTCCTGACCATCCTTTCGGTGTTCCTGACCTTCGTCGCGGCCGAACGGCTTTTTTCCCTCTGGATCGATCACAGACCGTCCCGGTGGATGGCGGCCTGCATGGCGGCCGTCGGCCCCTATCATTTCACCCAGATCCGCTCCGGATTGGACCTTTCCCAGATGCAATGGCCGATCCTCGCGGCTTACGGTTTTCTGAAGTGGCGGCGTTCCGGCGAACGGCATTCCCTGGTCGGGGGGTTGCTCGCTTCCTTTGTCTGCCTGTGTTCCTCCCCCTATTACTTCGTCATTCTGGCCACTTTTCTCATCAGCATCGGGGTCCCGCTCCTTTTCCGGGAAAGGGCGAATCTGGGGTCGCGGATTCGTGCTTTTGTTTCGGCCCATCGCACGGGAATCGGCCTAGTCATCCTCGGAATGGCGGCATGGATGGTGTACTTCTGGAACATCATTCTGCCCCTTTTCATGAAGGTCCGTTACGACTGGGATATGTACACTTACACGTGCACTTTCCGTTTCCGATACTATTTCCTGCCTTCGCCGGAACACCCGATCTTCGGCCGATGGGTCGGTGAACGGTATCCCGGCATCCATTTCTCCGAAACCGGGCAATACCTGGGAGCCGCCTGGTTATTGCTGGTCATCCTCTTTCTGGCATCTCGGAGAAGGGAACGGCCGTCGGTCGTTCGGACGGCCGGATGGATCGCCCTCTTCTTCTGGTCCCTGACGTTACAACCCGTTTCCTGGCTGGTCCTGGGTCCCTTCAAGACGAAACTGTTCTCGCCTTTCTTCCTGTATTCCCATCTGGTCCCCTTCTTCCATGATCCGTCCCGTTTCTATCTCGTGGTCTGGTTATGTTTCCTGCTCGTCGTCGGGTTGGCCCTGCAATGGGCCTGGCGTACCCGGCGGGTTGTGATGGTTTTCCTGCTTTTGTGGGGATGGGGCATCGACTATGCGGTCTTGAGTCGGGTTCGTTGGGAGCCTCTGCCGGGACTGCCGCCGGTCTATCGCGTCTTGAAGGAGCGCCCGGACCCCAAGGCGGTTTTGGAGATCCCGCTCGTGGACCTCGAGGATCGGAACCGCTACCGGATGTTTTGGGACCTCACGAAACACGGCATTCCCCTCGTGAACACCCCGGCTGTTTATCGTCACATGGGCGAGAAGAGGTCCCCCCTGTGGAAGTCGTTGAATTTCTATCGTTGGCTGTCCATGATCCCGGAGCCTTCCCTCCGGTTCCTTCGGCGGATGGGGGCCGAATACCTTGCCGTCGACAAATCGAAGTATGGTGCGGCTTGGGAAGAACTGGAGCGGATCCTGGCCGGCGTGACGGGCCTGGTGCGTCTTGCGGAGGATGATCGGATGGTCCTGTATCACTATCGGGGCGCGGATGGCGTGACGGTCGGGATCGATCAGGAGGATGTGGGGAACGACGTGTTCTCCGCACCCGAGGTTTGGCAGTCACCCTGCTGCTCCGGATCGGAGATCCTGCATGTCGCCCGCGTTCCGGGGACGGGCGAATGGGCGGGCTTCCTTGCGGGTGACGGCACGTTTGTTCTCCGGAACCCCGGTCCGGATCCGAGGCGGATCACCTTCTCGCTGGAATTCTCCTCCTTGGGCCATCCGAACGGACTCAAGTTCGAGTGGGGTCCGGGCCTTTCGGGAACTCGGGAAATGGAGCTGACGGGCCTGGATTTTCAACGTGCATCATGGACCGGACTGATCCCGCCGGGCGAAACCCCGTTATCGTTCGATATTCGCTCCATGGAGGCCCGGGACGTATCCGACTGGCACGGACTTCCGAGGGGCCGGATCGAACGGCGTGTCGCGGTGAAGGGGTTCCGGCTGGAGGAAAGACCGTGACGAGGTCCCGGGGATGACTTCGGGGTTGCGGCCCGGGTCTTCAGGGCCGTTGGGCGGCTGATTTGAAAGGATGCCGATGGGATACCTGGGTCGATTGGCGGACGAGGCCTACAGCATCTGCAAGGCCAATTCGTCGCTTTTGATGCCCGAGGTGCGGGGCGGGTCGCTTCTGGACCTGGGATGCGACGACGGGGAAATGACCGTGAAACTGGCCGCCCGGGCCGGCGTCTCAAGGGTCTACGGGATCGACATCACGTCACGGCTTCGTCTGGCGGCGAAGCGGGGTGTGATCACGCGCCGGGGGGACCTGAACCACCGGTTCCCCTTCACCCGGGGAAGCATGGACATCGTCCATGCCAACCAGGTCATCGAGCACGTCGATCACATCGATCATTTCCTCGCCGAATGCCATCGTGTCCTGAAGCCGGGAGGGTGGCTGGTCCTTGGGACCGAGAACCTGGCCAGTTGGCACAATATCGCGGCGACGATCTTCGGGTACCAGCCTTTCTCCTCCTCCAACATCACGGAGAAAGTGGGGGGGCTCGGGAATCCTTGGGCCCTGCACCGGGGCGAACGTCTGGCCCGGGACGTGAGCTGGATGCATGTGACCTTGTTGAGTTACCAGGCGTTCCTGGAATACCAGGAGATCTACGGTTTCGAGGTGACGCGGACAAGAGGGGCTGGATATTACCCGTTCCCTCATTTCCTGGCGGCGCTCGATCCGAGACACGCCGTGTATATCCATTCCCTCGCCCGGAAGAAACCCTGACCGGAGAACGGCCCTCAGGATCCGTGCGCCGGTTTGCGGAAGATGAAGAGCCCGCAGGCCCAGTCCATCTCGCGGAAGGAATCCGGGTCCACGCCCTCCCGGAAACGTCCCGCGTCGTCGATCCCCGAGAAGGAAACGCAGGAAAGCCCCCGGAAATATTCCAGCACTTGTCCGGGGGAATGGATGCGATGGGCGTTGAAACACAGTCGGGGTTTCCCGACGGGGAGGGAAAAATAAAGGGTTCCCCCGGGGGCCAGGACCCGGGCGAGTTCCGCGGCCGCCTTGCGGGTCCCCTCCGGGTCGAGGGGATCCCCGTAACGCCCCAATCCGATGTGCTCGGCCACGTGGAGGCAGGAGAGCGAGGGGATGGAATCCGTGTCGAACGGCAGGCCGAGCACGCTGCCCTTCACGCACCGGTAGTTCGGCAGGTCGACTTCAAGCGGGCGGATGTCCACGAAGGTCACGCTCGTGACGGTGGTGAGGAAGGAGACCATCTGGATGTGGCTGGCCACGTCCACGTGTTCCTTCGGCGCTGCGTCCCGGATGGCGCGGAAGGCCCAAAGGTTCTGGTAGAAGTACTGGTGGTCGAAGGGGGTGACTTCCAGGCGGTCGTGGATCTGCGGGAAGGTGTCGATCCAGCGCATCCTCTCCGCGCCCGGCATCCGGGAATAGCGGAACCCATCCAGGAGATAGCGCCCGTATCCCGGCAGGGCGTTCAACAGGCGGATCGGGTCGAGGACCGGCTCCAGCCAGCGGTAGACGAGATACCCCGCCCTTTTCCAGGGCTCCTTGAAGCGATGCATGAATGGCCTCCTGAACGGGGTGCGAATGTTGTTCTATCGACGGCCCTTCCCGGGGTTCGTGACGACGGCGGCATTGTAGGCCAGGAAAGCCCTGGGTGACAGGGCCTCCATCAGGGTCTCATAAACCTTCCCGACGAGCGTGAACCCCTTGGGGTAGAGATGGGCCTCGAAATGCCTGAATTCGGCAGCGGGGAAGACCAAACGAACCACCCGTTCGAAATAGGACTGGCGGAAATGGTCGTGTCCCCGCATCCGGACCATATGGGGATAGAAAAGCGGATTGTATCGGTTGCCTTCGATGACGAGGACCGACCCCGTCGGCTTGCAGACCCGCCGGAACTCCCGGAGCGCGTCGAGATGTCGGGCGATGCGCTGGGCCGGCTCGTCCACATGGTGGAGGATGTCGTGGGCGAAGACGTAGTCGAACGAGGAGTTTCGGAAGGGAAGGGCCAGGGCGCTGGCCTTCCGGAAGGTCAGGCCCTGGATCCGGGGGATTCGCTCGTGGCGGTAGACGTCCGCGGCCGTTGTTTTCAAACCGTATTCCTGGATGAAAATCTCGGCGTCCACGCCGTCCCCGCAACCCACGTCCAGAATCCGTCGGCCGGGAAGGAAGTCGAAACCCAGCTTGTTGAAAAAGTCGGATTTGTACTGGGCATAGGGATGTTCGCGTCGAAAGCGGATCATGGGACCCTTTCTTCCCGGTCGAACAGGGCTCTCGTATCCTTCCAGGCCCTTTCGAAGAGGTTCTTCCAGTCGTAGGACCGCGCGAGTTCGAGGGCGGCCTTCCTTCGGGCGGCCTGACCGGCCGGGTCGGCCAGCCATTCCCGCAGGGTCTCGACGGCCGCCTTTTTTTCGAAAGGGACGACCCGACCGGCCCCGACGCGGGCGATTTCCTCGGCCACGGCCGGCACGGACGTGATGAGGACCGGCAGGCCGCAGGCGAGATAGACCTTGGGCTTTCCCGGGTCCGCCACGTCCGTGTAGGTGCTTTCGGAGGGTTCGTAGAGGGCCATGCCGATCCCGCCCAGGGCCAGGATGCGCTCGACGTCCCGATGGTCCTTCTGGAACCCGTGCCAGACCACGCCTTCGGCGACGCCCAGGATCTTCAGGCGCTCCTCCAGGAGAGGGCGAAGGAACCCTTCGCCGACGACATGCCAGGTCAGATCCGGCAGATCGCGGCGGAGCTCGGCGAACACCTCCGCGCACAGCTCGAGTCCCTGGTTCTCCCGGAGTGTTCCCATGTAGACGAGGCGGCGCGGCTCGGGCGGCACCTCGGGTACCTCGATGCGGGAGAGGTCCGCGCCCATCGGGACGACGACGGAGGGCGCGCAACGCGAGGGTTTCACGCCGTTCGAGAAGCGGGACCGCATCATGCGATCCGTCAGCACCCAGATCGCGTCGGACCCGTAGCAGGCCCGGCGGTCCAAAAAGTGATAGAACGAGTTTACCAGGCGGTTTTTGAAGCGCCGGGGTGCGTAATCGATGGTGTAGTGAACGATCCGCTTCAGGAAACCCAGCCGACGCCACGACAGGAGGGAGCCGGTGTTGAGCGGGTCGGCCGAGATGCAGAGATCCGCCGGACGGAAGGCCAGGAAGAGAGGGACCAGGAAATTGAGCAGGGCATCCCTGATATACAAAAGGGGGGCTGGGGCCCAGGGCAGGTGGAAGCCCAACCCGATCCGTCGGACAAGCCGACCCCCCCGGTAGAGGACGAGATGGGATTGATTCGGCTTCTTGTAGGCGAAGGGGTGTCCCAGTAGGAAAACCTCGGCGCCCTGCGCGGAGAGCCATGCGCACCATTCCTCCTCGGGCGAGGAGGAGGCCCGATGCGTCACGTAGAGGATGCGGCGGGGGGTCTTCAAGGCAGGACCTCCGGGAACCCGGGCTTCAGTCGGTAGATCCGGAGGTCATCCTCATCGAGCAGGAGGTCGTAGCGGGTCGCCAAGGACTCCAAACTCTCCTCGAAGCGCTCCCGGGTGGCCCCGAAATCCTTGAGGTAAAGGGGGCGTTTCAGGTCGATGACCACGAAGCGGGCCTGGCGCTTCGGATGGGTCACGAGGGTGGGGTCCCCCTCGAGGGCCCGGGCGATCGTCGAGAAGAACCCGCGATAATCCACGCGAGGAACGGGCCAGGGGGTCAGGGCCGCGTCCGGGTACAGGAAGAAATAGCGGCGCTCCGCCAGGAAACCCCAGAAGAGCGTGTTCTGGGTCGAGACGGACGCTTCAGGGTCCGTGGGGATGACGCGCTCCAGGGTCGCCTTGATCCGGCCGGAGCGCGGATCGGGAAGGTAATTCCCTCCGTAGTATTGCGGGACGACGGGTTTCCAGAAGAAGCGGGAAAGCGGCGAGTAGGAGAAGAAGACGTTCGAGAGGAGGACGGGAAGGATCACCACGGCCAAAGCCGCGCGACGGTCGGCGAGAAACCCGGTCCATCGGCCCCGTTGCCGGGAGCACCAGGCCCGATAACGCGGCCAGCCGATGACGAAGGCCGCGAAAAAGGGGATCGCCAGGCCGGCACCGTAATGATAGCGGTAGGAATGGAAACTCTCGAAATCCGAGAGGAGAGCGATGCCCAGGACGGGAAGGGCGGGGATCAGTTCGGGCAGGGCGAACAAAACCACCACGTACCCGAAGGCGCTGAAGATGGAGTTCAGGTAGACGAAACGGCGGGTCGCGAGGATGTCCCGGATCAGTTCCCACGGGTGCGTGAGGACGTGCAGGGCCCGGGCGAGGGGGTCGCCCCCGAAATGGCGGGCAGGGTCGGTGACGGAATCCCCCCAGGCGGTCCAAGTGAACGCGGGGATGATGATCCGGGTGGCGACCAGGAAATAGGCGGCCCCGAACAGGACGAGGAACGCTCCCCAGGTCCGTTTCCCGTGGCGCCCGGCCAGATGGAACCCCATGAAACAGGTCACGAGGGCGAAGGGTTCCTTGACCATCGCGACGGCGACGGCGGCTGCCACGGCCAGCCCGGTTCGTTTCCGGTGGAGGGAATGGAAGAAGAGGGCGGTCAAGGGGACGAGCAGATGATCGAAATGGAAGTCGAAGAGCGCCACGTTCCAGACGGCGAAGCAGAGCAGGTAGACGGTCCGGAAGAGGTCCTTCGTGGCCGGGTCGTCCGAGGGGAGGAGGAACAGGGGGATGAGGAGCATCAAGGACTGGAGGACGAGCAGGGCGGCGGGGTCGGGGAAGAGCCGGTAGAACAGCGCGTAAACCGCGGCGAACGGCTGGAAATGGCCATAGGCCGCGAAAAATATCTGCGAATCGAACAGGCTGAAATTGCTAATATGATTGGTGAAGAAACCCAGGTCCGCCACGGCGCTGTAGAGGTTCTGGTAGCGGGCCACGGGCAGGACGATGAGGCAGGCCGCCAGGAAACCCTGGAACACCCGCAGGGCACGGCTGGACGGCATCCGTTCCTCCCACGTTTTCCTTGATCAGACGGACCATTCTCCCCCAGGAAGGGCGCCGGTGCAAGAGACGAAGGCCCGACGGGTCACCCGCAACACCCTGGCCCTCTACGGGACGGAGGCGGTCAGCCGCCTCCTGTCGCTGGTCATCACCCTCTACCTCACCCGGAAACTGGGGGTCGAGGCCTACGGCCAGTACTCCCTGCTCGTGAACTGGGCCGCCATCTTCGCGTCCTTCAGCGACCTGGGGCTCAATGTCCTGACCATCCGCGAGGTGGCCCTCGACCGGAGGAAGGCGGGATACTTCCTCCGGAACGTCCTGGCCCTGCGCTTCCTCTTCTCCACCTTCTTCTTCCTCGTTCTCGTGGGCATCGGTTTCGCCCTGGGTTACGAGGACGTTTTGAAATTGGGAATGGCGGTCATGGGCGGGCGGATGGTCCTGGATGCCACGGCCGGGGGATATGTGTACCTGCTCCAGGCCCACGAACGCATGGGACTCCAGGGACTCGTCGTGACGGGCGCCACGGCGGTCCGACTCGTCGGTGCCTACTGGGTCCTCGAGTCGGGCGGTGGAGTGGTGGCCGTCTGCTGGGCCTGGCTGGCTTCCAGCGTTCTGGCGGCCGTGGCGCTCGTCCGGATCGGTCAATCCTCCGGGTGGCGCGTTGATCCGGCCCGATGGGACGCCTCCGAGGCCCTCCAGGTCCTGAAACAAGCCCTGCCCCTGGCCACCCTGGGCGCGTTGGTCATGCTCTACTACCGCGTGGATTCGATCCTCCTGAAGTCCCTGGCGGGTGACGGACCCGTGGGACTCTACAATGCCGCCTATCGCCTGCTGGAAGTGGCCCTGCTCCTGTCGCAGTTGTTCGGTCTCTCGCTCCTGCCGGTCCTCTCGTCGGTCCAGAAGGATCGGGAGGCGTTCGCCCGATTGGCCTTGCGTGCCCTGAAAGCGTTGGCTTTC
>CAZGWJ010000004.1:5000-60038 GCA_964529445.1 uncultured bacterium | reverse complement strand
GAGGGTGGTGACCATGCCATCCGGCTTGTGGAAGACATAGTACCGGAGCGGCTCCGCGAAGGCGCGCCGGCCGTCCACCTTGACGGCATCCCGGTCGGGATCCACCTGGCGGCCCAGGTCGTGAACGGCCTGGCCGTTCACGGTCACGCGTCCCTGGCGGACGAGGTCGTCCGCACCCCGTCGCGAGGCCACGCCCGCCGCTGCCAGGAATTTGTTCAAACGCATCAATACACATCCAACGCGAAGTTTGGAAGACGCGAAGTCTGAAACGTCTTCTTTAGTTGAATCTTGACACTGTCGGAAAAGTCCTCCGGATACTTACGACGAACTACAACAGACCCCTCGCCCCGCCCTCTCCCGTAAACGGGCGAGGGAAACAAAGGAAATGCTCCCTCCCCCGCTTGCAGGGGAGGGACAAAGGGAGAGGGGGCGTATCATTTGGTGTGACGGTCGGGTTTTCCGACAGTCTCATCTTGATAATAGCACGCCAACCCTTCGCCGTTCTTCGCGGCTTCGCGTTGGCCGTGAATTATCCGTGCCTACTCGGTGGGTTCGGGGGAGGGCGGGTCCGCGGGTCCGGACGAGGGAGCCTCGGACTCGGTGCCCGAGACGGTTTCCCCGGCTTGCGTTTCCGCGGACGCCTCCCCCGGTCCGGCGGAGGGCGCTTCCAGGTCCATGGGCTCCAGGCCCAGTTTCGACTCGCGGCGCCTCAACTCGCCTTCCATCTCCCGCATGACCTCGGGGGAAATCTGGTTGCCGGCCAATTCCTGGATCTCCGAGACGCGCGGTAGGTCGGTGAGATCCTTGAGGCCGAAATGCAGGAGGAAGTCGTGCGTGGTACCGTAGAGGAGCGGTCGGCCCACGGTCTCGGCCCTTCCCAGGATGCGGATCATCTTCTTCTCCAGGAGGGTCTGCATGACGCTTCCCACCTCGACGCCGCGGATGGCCTCGACCTCGGCCCGGGTGACCGGTTGCTTGTAGGCGATGATGGCCAGCGCCTCCATGGCTTGGCGGGACAGGCGGGTGATGGTGACCACCTTGTTGACTTCCCGCGCCCAACGGTGGAATTCGGGGCGCGTGGTGAGAAGGTAACCCTCCGCCACCTCCTTCACCTGGAAACTGCGCCCCAGGGAGTCGATATCCTGCTTCAGAGCCTCGAACGCCGCCGCGATGTCGACCGGCGGCACGTCCTTCAGCACGGAGGCGGCCTTCTTCGCGGAAAGCGGCACCTCGCTCACGAAGAGCATGCTTTCCAGCACGGCTTTCAGTTTATCCATGTCCATTGGAACGACCTCATGGTGCTGCTTCGATGGCCCGTCAAGCCCGCGATCCCGCTCCGGGAACACCCCATCCGGGGATCCATCCGGCAGCTTCGTGGCGGGCGAAGACCCCTCGTGGCGAATATCAGCTTTTCTTCTTCCGGCGCGACTTGACGACCGTGGTCTCCTGACGCTCCCCGGATTCGGTTTGGGCCGCCATCGCGAGGCGGATCTCGTCGAAAGGCCCCCGCTGGAACGCCCGGACCAGCTTGAGGCGGACCAGCTCGAGCACGGCCAGAAAAGCCACGATCCGCTCCAGCTTGCTGCTGCAGGCGGCGATGATGGGCTTGAAGAAGGCCTCGCCGCTCTCCTGCAAACTGTCCATGATGTCGTTGATCTTCTGGGTGACCGTGATCTCGGGCCGGACCAGCTCGGTGGTCATGCTCTCCTGGGTCTGGATAAGCACGTCCTTGAAGGCCGAGAGGAGGCCGAACAGGGTCACCTCCATGAGGTGTTCCTCGTCACCGCCCTTCGCGTCATCCGGCACGGAACGCGTGAGGAGACGGCCATGCTCCTTCTCGAGCCCCGAGAGGCGCTCGGCGGCCTCCTTGAACATCTTGTACTCCAGGAGGCGACGCACCAGCTCGGCGCGCGGGTCCTCCTCCTCCTGCTCCTTCGAGGGTTCCACCGGCAGGAGCATGCGGCTCTTGATCTGCATGAGGGTGGCCGCCATGACGAGGAAATCGCCCGCCACCTCCAGGTTGAGGGCCCTCATCAATTCCAGGTAGGCCAGGTATTCCCGCGTGATCTTGTGGATCGGGATGTCATAGATGTCGAGCTCGTGCTCCTTGATGAGATGGAGCAGGAGGTCCATGGGACCGTCGAAGGCGGGCAGGGTGATGTGGTACGTGAGCCGTTGATCCTCGGGGGAAAGGATCTCACGGATGGCCACGGCCGCCCGGGAAGCCGGCCCCTCCGCGTCCCCCGGCAAGGCGTCGGTCCCGGGTCCCGCCGCGGGAGCCGTTCCAGGTGGGAGAGGGTCGATCACCGGATTCTCGTCGCTCATAGGTCGGTCGTCACTTTATCGGCTTTCCAGTTTATTTCAACGGCTTTCTTCAAGACCCTTCCGACTCGAAGCCTGGATGATTCACATCCAACGCGAAGCCGCGAAGAAAAGCATGATTTGACGGCTTCTCGAACGGATCCTTGCGAGAAGTTCTCCCTTTTCGGATGACAGGCCACCATCAAGGGAGTTCGTTCGGTCCTAGTCGTTCTTCGCGACTTCGCGGCTTCGCGTTGGCTTTGTATCGTCAGTAAGCTATATGCCGTTGGAGGAGAGTTCCTTTTTCACCTTCGAACGGGGGATCCCCACCGCCTCGTAGACCTTTTCCATGGTGGCCAGGGCCGTCTTCCGGGCCTGGCGGGCGCTGGCGTCCAGCACCTCCTCGACGCGGTCGGGATTCGCTTCCAGTTCCCTGCGGGCCTCCCGGACCGCGCCCCCGAACTTTCGTTCCAGGGCGGCCAACAGACGCTTCTTGGCGTCACCGTAGCCCATGCCCCCCTTGCGAAACGCCTCCTCCATCTCGGCGGATTCCGCCGGTTCGGCCACCAACCGGTAGAGGATGCAGAGGGCGCTGGAATCCGGGTCCTTGGGTTCGTCCACGCCCTTGGAATCGGTCACGATTGACATGACCCGCCTCTTCAACTCGGCCGGTTCGCAGAAGATGGGGAGCACCGAGGACTCGTCGCTCTTGCTCATCTTGCCGCCCGTGAGCCCGATGACGCGGGGGGTCTCGCTCAGGACCGCCTCGGGAAGGGTGAAGACACCGGGTTTGAAGGCGCCGTGGAAGTAGCCGGCCAGGTCGCGGGTGATCTCCACGTGCTGGACCTGGTCCTGCCCCACCGGGACCTTTTGGCTCTGGTAGATGAGGATGTCGGCGGCCATCAGGGCGGGATAGGTGAAAAGCCCCACGCTGGCGGGAATGCCCCGGGCCACCTTGTCCTTGTACGAATGGGCCCTCTCGAAGAGGCCCATGCCCGTCACGCAGGAGAAGATCCAAGCGAGCTCCTGGACCTCCGGAACGTCGGACTGGCGGAACAGGAGGGCCCGCGAAGGGTCCAACCCCAGGGCCAGGTAATCGGCCGCCACGTCGAAGGTGTACTTCCCGAGGGCGGCCGCATCCTGGAGCGTCGTCAAGGCGTGGTAATTGGCGATGAAGTAGTAGCACTCCCCGTCGTCCTGAAGGCGGATGTGGTTGGCGATGGCGCCGAAATAGTTGCCCAGGTGCAGGCGGCCGGAGGGCTGGACCCCGGAGAGATATCTCCTCGTCATTGTTTCAGTCATTTTCCGTTAGTCCCTCCCCTGGACTCCCATTACCGCTCATGGGGTCTTGGGGACTGTGATCGGCGCGCCATATCCATGGCGCGCCGTGCCCCCTGGGTCCATCGGGACCCAGGGTTGGATTCGATCCTCAGGCCAGGACGTATCCCAACCCGACGAGGTCCAATAATAGCGACAGAAGGGACAAAGCGAAGCCCAAAATCGCCTTGAAAAAGCCGAGCCAGAGAAGGACCAAGAGGATGATGAAACCGTAGGGATCCAGCCGGGAATAGGCATAGGACAGCTTCGGGGGAAGGACGGCCTTCACCACCCAGTGGCCGTCCAGGGGGGTGATCGGCATCAGGTTGAAGACGGCCAGGATGAAGTTCATCACGAAGAACATGAGGAGAAACTCCTCCAGGGTCGCGGCCATGCCCGTCGGGTCGCTCCCGGAGGACTTGAGGACGGCCAAACCCGAGAGGGCGATGAGGAGAAGGAGGATGTTGGCGGCAGGCCCCGCGACCGAGACCAGGACGCTGTCGATCCGCGGATGCCGCAGGTTCTCGTGGGTCACCGGAACGGGCTTGGCCCAGCCGAAGAGCCACCGGATGCCGGTGGTCATCATCAGAAGGGGCAGGAGGATGGTGCCGACGGGGTCCGCATGGGCCATGGGATTGATGGTGAGCCGCCCCAGCATCTTGGCGGTGGGGTCGCCCAGACGGTCCGCGGCCCAGGCATGACCGAACTCGTGAAGGGACAGGGAGAAGAGGAGGACGGCCATCTGCATGAGGATGCGGGGAATATCGAGTTCCATAAGTGAGCGCCAGTTTAGGCAGGCCCCCGCGTCAAGTCAACAGCACATACCTGCGGAATGAGGAATGAGAGGCGAGGAGTTCACTGCGACCAACTCCTAATTCCTGATGAGAACCTATCTCAAAATCATTATCCCTCTCCCCTTGCGGGAGAGGGCAGGGTGAGGGGTGCTTGGTTTCTTGGGTTTACTGTCTTCCAACGTTCGAAGAGTGCTCGATATGTGCGGATCCGGTTTTGTTGGGTATTTTGAGATAGGTTCGACTCATTCCTCATTTCTTCTGCCGTGCGTGTGTTCCCCGCGCCCACTTCAACGCATGCTTCTTCGTCCTGAATTCCCCGTCCAACTGGAAGGCAAAGGCCTTCTGCAGGAGGAAGGAGTACTGGAACCCGGGCGGGACGCCCAACTTCTGGAGGTCCTTGCCGCGAAGGAAGGGTTTCATCGACGTCACGCGGCGATAATACGCCTCCACCCGTTTTCGCGGTCCGGGCCGCAGGGAGGAGGCCACGAAGCATTGCACCTCGTTCACGAGGGGTGCCAAAAGTTCATGGATGCGACTGAAGGGGAGCTTCTCGCCACTCAAACGAGCCCGGACGCCACGGGCGGCCGTGGCCCTCTGCAGGACGATCTTGCGTTCGTTGCGCGACAGGAGCAGGCGGCCCGACAGCGCCTCCGCCTCCATCTCGCGCAGACCGCCCAGGAGCGCCTGGAACCAGATCATCCAACGCTCATCGAGCGGCTTTCCCGACCGGTCGAAGAGTCCCAGGGCCCAGGGAACCTGGGTCAGGATGGCGGCATCTCCGCTCCGGAGCCCCAGGCGGGGATGGATCACCTTCAGAACCCCGATCTCATGGAGCCGCACCACGGCCTTTTCGGGATGGGGTTCCGCGAAGATGAGGATCAATTCGTTTCGCAGGCGCTCGCCCGAGACCGTGTCGAAACACCCCTTCTGGAGGGCTTCCCTCAGGAGCCGCTCGGTCTCCGCCTCGAGTCGCTTGCCGAAGCGCTGCTCGAAACGCACGGCCCGGAAGATGCGGGTGGGGTCGTCCAGGAAACTTCCCTCATGATGGACCCTGACCAGGCCGTTCTTGAGGTCGCGCACGCCCCCGTAGGGATCGATCAGGTCGAGGAAGCGGTGCGGCGAGAGGTCGAAGGCCATCGAGTTGATGGTGAAATCGCGCCGGGCCAGGTCCTGCAGGATGTCGCCGGATCCCACGGTGGGAAGGGCCCCGGGCCGCTCGTAGGTCTCCGAACGCGCCGAGGTCACGTCCACTTTCCCGAATCCGGGGACCACCACGATGGCGGTCCCGAAACGGGTGAAGGCATCGGAGCGGCCCTTCACGGCCGAGGCAAGGGCCTGCGCGAAGGAGATGCCGTCCCCCAGGACGGTGATGTCCACGTCCACGAGGGGGCGCTTGAGAAGCAGGTCCCGCACGAACCCGCCGACGGCGTAAGCCGCGATCCCGCGTTCGTCCGCGAGACGCGAGACCGTCTCGAGGATCCTCCACACCTTCGGTGGTATGCCGTCGCTGTTGCGTTTCTTCATCCATCACTCCAGGAGGACATTCTACCACCGGGCCCGGCTTCGGCCACCGGGCGACAAGGGACGTCACACGGTGAAGAAAGGCGGGGCTTCAAAAGCGTTTTCGACGTGTTCCACCCGCATCAGCCCCAGGAGGTTTCTCTCGGGTCCCACTCCGATGACGTCGAACCGGTACGTCTTCACCCCCCGGGGCGCCCGGGATTGGAGATAGGCCGCCGCCGCCGCGCTGATGCGCCTCACCTTCCGCTCGTTCACGGCCTCGAGGGGCCGACCCCGCCGCCGGGTGCGCCGCAGTTTCACCTCGACGAAGGCCAGGACTCCACCCTTGCGGACGATGAGGTCGATCTCGCCCGAAGGGACCCTGAAATTCCTCTCGAGGATGCGATAACCGCGGATCTTCAGGTGGAGCGCGGCGCTGGATTCACCGCTCGTCCCCCGCTCGTGGGTGGTTGTTGGATCGGTCACGGACAGATTATACGACGGAAAGGACCAGCCGGACGAACCCGGACCGTCGGGCCGTTTCCCGTCACGCCATATCCCGGATCCGTCGGCGGTAGGCGGTCCTCAGTCTTTGGATCTCGCCCTCGTCCATCTTCTTGCGCCCCACGCTCCTCACGAGGCGGCCCACCTCCTCCAGGGCCGAGCGATCGGCGGCCCGGAGGATCTCCGCCTCCCAATACGCGAAACCCGCATCCATCGGCACGCCCCCGAGCACGGCCGCGACGGGGCCGAAGGTGCGTCGATGCTCCGGACAGGGCCCGAGCTCGCGCAGGGCCTTCAAGTGCTCCGCCGTCCCGTATCCCTTGTGGGCGGCGAACCCGTAACCCGGGTACTTCGAATCCCATTCGACGAGCAGGCGGTCCCGGTACACCTTGGCCACGATCGACGCGGCGGCGATGGAGGCGGAGAGGGCATCCCCGTGCACGATGCGATCCTGGGGGATCTCCCGGTATCGCGGGAGGGTCATGGCGTCGAGAAGCAGGTGGTCGGGCCTCTCGGGCATCGCCTCCACGGCCCGCTCCATGGCCATCCGGGACGCCTGGTAGATGTTGTGCTCGTCAATCTCGGCGGCGCTCGACTGTCCCACCCCGATCGCACGGGCCTGGGCACGGATCTCCCCGTCCAGGTGCTCCCGCAGTTCGGGCGTGAGCTTCTTGGAATCGTCGAGTCCCGGGAGAGAGACCCCCAACGGCAGGATGACCGCCGCGGCCACGACCGGACCCACGAGGGGACCCCGCCCCGCCTCGTCGATGCCCGCGATGGCCGTGGCGCCCTTCAGGCGCGCCCGCGTCTCGTAATCCCAGAGGGCGACCAGGCGGCGCGCCTCGCCGGCTTCCTTTTCGCACCGCTTCTCAAATTTCCGGAGGAGGGACTGCGCCGCCTTGCGGGGATCGTCCTTCACGGATTCGCGAAGGAACTCGACGGCCGCGTGAAGGTTTGCCTTCGCCGCGGCACGGGATTCCAGTTCCTTCAAGCTGGGCAGGGTCATGGGCCGGTGATCCGGAGGGATTCAGGTCGCGTCGCGCCTCGCCCGAAAAACCTCGGGGTGAGACGATGATACCGTTCAGGCCAGGCGGCCGCCTCGCGCCGTACGGGCGCGAAGGGTCACTTCTTCGGGGGCAAGGGTCCGGTTTCCGCCCCGCTGTCCTCGACCGGGGTTTCAACCGGCTCCTCGACCGGGGTTGTCCCCGGGGCCGGCGCGGAGGGATCCGCGGAAGAAGCCGGAGTTCCCTGCGGCGAGGGGGATGCAACGGGCAAGGGTCCGCGCTTGGGGTCCGGCCTCTTCTTCGAGGTCCCCCCCAAGGAAAGGGCCGCGGCTTCCGCCACGACCTCGTCCTTGGATTTCAGGTACGCCTCAACGGCACCGGGCTCCGGGGTCTTCCCCGGTTCCGGTCGAAGGACCAGGGTGACCGTGCGGGAGGAGGAACCGGGGATGTTGCCGAGGTCCCATTCCAGGTCCTTTTTCATCCTCCAGGGCGGGGTCGGGGAGGGACGGGGAGTGGCCGAAACGGCGGTTTTGGGTGCGGGAACCGCCGGTCCCTGCGTGGCAACCGGCGAGGCCTCCGAAGCCCCGTTGTCCGCCGAAGGAGTCGTAGTCCCGGTCGTCGTGGGTGTCGGTTGGGGCAGGGCGGCTTGGGGCGGCAGGAAGGGTTTGAAACCCTTCGGCATTTTCATATGGAAGACCACGAGGGGCACGGCCTGGGCGCCCGCGTTCGAAAGCGTGTAGGTGAGGGTCCAGTCCGCCTTTCCCTTCTCGGCCTTCCCCTCCAGGGAAAGGGCTCCTTTCGAGAGTTCCCCTCCGGGCTGGAACTTGAGGATCGTCCCCGCCTGCCCGGCCATGAAGGCGTTCTTGTCGTCGACCAGGTCGATGGCGTTCAAGGCCGGACGGCCCGTCATGGGCTTGTGCAGGACCCAACGGGAACCGTCGTAGTACAGAACGGTCCCGTCCTGCCCGCAGGCCCATCCCTCCTCGCCGCCCCGGATGCGGATATCGTAGAGGTCCACTCCCGAGGTCGGACTGTTCATGCGGGTCCAGGAGGAGCCGTTGTAACGGAGGATCGTCCCGTAGGCTCCGACGGCCCACGCCTCGGCATCCGAGCCCACGTCGATCCCGCGAAGCTTCTCCGAGGTGGGACTGGCGGGATGCTCGACCCACTCGGTGCCCTCGTAACGGAGGATGGAACCGCGGTCGCCTACGGCCCAGGCATTCCCCGCGCTGGACATCCCCACGGCATAGAGGGACTGCCTGAAATCGGCCAGTTTCACCGGCGTCCACTTCCCGCCCGCGAGGGAAAGCAGGGTCCCGTTCTCGCCGACGGCCCAACCGCTCTTCGACGGCTGGAGGGCTAGGTCGAAGAGGTTCTCGACCGTGGGTGATTCCTCCTGGACCCATTTCCCCTGGTTGAAGTGCAGGAGCAGGCCCCGTTCCCCCACGGCCCATCCCTCCGTGGGGTCGGAGAAGGCGATGGCATAGAGGTCCTGCTGGAGGGTGATCCCCGTGGAGACCTTGCTCCAGGCTTTCCCGTCCCATTTCACGATGGAAGCCCGGGCCCCGCAGGCCCAACCCTCGGCGGGTCCCAGCAAAACGAGGTCGTGGATGGTTTCGGAGAGGGCGCCGCTGATGGGGGCGGTGGACCAATACACGGCCTCGGCGGCCTTGGAGTCCGCGGAACCGCTGTCCGCGGATTTCCGGGGCGTCAGGGGATTCACCGCCCCGCTGCCCGAACAGCCGGGCAGGACCGGGAGCGACAGGGCCAGGAGGAGGAAGAGGAGGGTGCGGGTGTTCATGGAGGGCTATGCTAGCGTCAGGTCCCCGTCGATACAACCTTCATCCGACTTCATCGGCGCCGGGTCGTTCCCGCGGGGCCGGGGAAAAGGCGAAAAAAAGACGCCCCCTCGAAGGAGGGGGCGTCGGGGGACGGCTATCAGGCCTTGGGCTCCGAATCCTTCGGGGCCTCCGCCGGGGCGGCACCCTCCGCCGGAGTCTCCGCCTTCTTCTCCCCGCCCTCGGGGGTCTCCTCGGGGGCCAGTTGGGGAACGAGTTCCTCCGCGGTCGGCGCGGCGCCCTCGGCGGGCACCTCCACGCCCTTGCCCTCGCGGATGCGGGTATCCTTCTTGCTGAGCTTGTCGCGCAGGTAGAAGAGCTTGGCGCGGCGCACCTTCCCGGAACGGACCGGCTTGATCTCCTTGATCATGGGGGACTGGTAATGGAAGCTCTTCTCCACACCCACGCCGTACGAGATCTTGCGGACGGTGAAGCGCATGTTGGAGCCGGTTCCCTTCATGGCGGACACGACGCCTTCGTAGACCTGGATGCGTTCCTTGTCGCCTTCCTTGATGCGCAGGTGGACCTTGACCGTGTCGCCCACCTTGAAGGCGGGCTTGGGGCGGATGACCTGGCTCTTCTCGATTTCCTGGATCACGGCGTTCATGGCGTTTCCTTTCTCAATTCCTCGAGGATCTGTCGGTCCTCGGGGCTCAACTCGACCCGGCGAAGCAGTTCCGGGCGTTTTTTCAGCGTGGCGCGCAGGGCCTCCCGGCGCCGGTACCGCTCGATGTCACGGTGGTGGCCCGACATCAGCACTTCCGGCACTTCCATCCCCTCGAACACCCGCGGCCGGGTGTAATGCGGGTGGTCCAACAGGCCATCGAAGAAGCTGTCCTTCTCGACGGACCGGGCGTCGCCCACGACCCCCGGGATCAGACGCACCACGGCGTCCACGAGGACGGCGGCGGCAGGTTCGCCCCCGGTGAGGACGTAATCCCCGATGCTGACCTCGAGGTCCACGTACTTTTCGAGGAACCTCTCGTCCACGCCCTCGTAATGGCCGCATACGACGACGAGGGCCTTCTCCTTCGATAACCCTCCCGCGAGGGCATGGTCCAGGACCCGGCCCTGCGGGGACGTGTAGAGCACCTTCGCCTTCCGGCGGCCCTTCACGGCCTTGAGGGCCCGGGCCAGGGGTTCCGGTTTCATCACCATCCCGGCCCCGCCGCCGTAGGGGACGTCATCGGCGGTATTCCGACGGTCGGTCGTCCAGTCCCGGATGTCGTGGACCTTCAGGACGGCCTTCTTCCGGTCCACCGCGCGCTTCAGCATGCTGGTGGTGAACGGCCCGGAGAAGTACTCCGGGAACAGCGTCAGGATGTCAATGCGCGTTGTCGGCATCGATCACGCCCGGCCAATCCACGACGATTCGCCGGCTGGCCAGGTCCACCTTGCGGACCATGGACTTCACGGCGGGGATCAGCAGTTCCCGACCCTCCCGGCGGACCGCGTACACCCAGTTCGCGGGGGTCTCCATCACTTCCGAGAGGATTCCCAGTTCCACGCCCTGGGGATCCACCACCCGGCATCCCACCAGGTCGTGGATCAGAAACGATCCTTCCGGCGCCGGGGCTTCCCGGCCCGCCGGAACCGCCAGGACCGCGCCTCGGAGCTTCTCGGCCGCTTCCCGGTCCTTCACCACATCCAGCCTCACGACCGCGGTACCGTCGGGCCGGGTGAAGGCCATCTCGACCCTGACGGGCCTGGCCTCGCCCCCGGGGGGCACCAACAGCAGGTCCCGGCAGGAAAGCAGGCGGTCGATGCCGGAACAGGACAACTCGACCTTCAACTCGCCCTTGAGGCCGTGGGGCCTTTGCGCTACGGCCAGCACGACGAGATCGGGGCTACTCAACGACTTCCAGCGAGTACTTGAGGCCGTTCTTGGCGCACGCCGCGGAGAGGAGGGTGCGCAGGGCCTTCACGGTCCGCCCCTGCTTTCCGATGATCTTGCCGTAGTCCTCCTTCGACACTCGCAGTTCGAGGACCGTCAGGTTGCCTTCCATCTTCTCGGCCACGGCCACGGCATCCGGCTTGTCCACCAGCGATTTGGTCACGAATTCGATCAGGTCTTTCACGGGGTCCTCCTCTTGGATCCGGCGGTCATCCTGCGGTCTACTCGGTGCAGGAGACGGTCCCCTTGGCGACGACGCCCTGCTTCTCGAGGATCTCCAGGACGGATTGGGAAGGGCGTGCGCCCTTCTTGATCCAGTCCATGGCGGCTTCCTTCTTGAGGTTCAGGACCTGCTCACCCTTCGAGCGGGGCTGGTACGAACCCAGTTCCTCGATCCGGCGGCCCTTTCCGGGAAAGCGGGAATCGATGACGATGATGCGGTACATGGGGCGCTTGCTGCTGCCCATTCTTTTCAAGCGGATCTTGACGGACACGTTGCCTCCTTGGGCGGAAAGAACGGCGTTCGAGGTTTGTGGTCGCTCGGGCATTCAGGACGATACGGGCGGGATGGATGTTGAACCGCGCTGCTGATGGCCTGAAGGCTGCAAGTTTTCGAACTTCCCCCCTCACACACATAAAGAGGGAAACGGGATTTTAGGTATGAACCCCATATTTGTCAACAAATAAGGCCTTGGCGGCCTCCATCCCGGCGTAAAATCCGCGACAAGTGCCCCCGGCCGCACAACCGGTCCCCGGGAACCCTGAAAAGCAACCGCTTTGCCCCTTCCGATAGAATGACGCGGAGGGCAGCCCGACCCCCGGATGGGGTCGGGCACCCCTCGGAACGGGGAGGTCTTGCGGATATGGGATACCGACTTCGATTTTCGCCCGCGGGTCTGGTTTTTCTTCTTGCGATGTTTCCGGCACCTGGGGTCCCGGACGTCGCCACGACGACGGAATCCGCCTCCGTGACCGCCCCCCGGATCGCGGGAGTCCCTGTTGGAAGGCTGGAAGTCGTCGTCTCGGGCTTGAGGAACCGGGAGGGCTTCCTTCACGTCGCTCTGTACGACCAACCCGATGGATTCCCCGGGGATTCCCGCAAGGCCTTCCTCACCCACCGCACCGCCATCCGTGCCGTTGATACCAAGGTCGTCTTCGAGGGGATCCCCTACGGAGAATACGCGGTCAGCGTCCTGCACGACGAGGACGGCGACGGCCGGAGACGGATGCGCTGGTGGGTGCTCCCCCGCGAGGGGACCGGCGTCTCTCTGGGGGGCGATGGGCGCGCAAGCTGGTCGAAATCCCTTTTCCGCATGGACCGTCCCCTGCTCCGTCTTCCCGTCCGGATGACCTATCCCTGAATTCGCCGGATCCTCATTCCCCCCATCGGTCGTTGGGCGAGAAGCGCCCGTTCCATCCCTCCAGCCATCGCGCCGGCACGACCGCGATCGAAAGGTAGATCCTTCCCCACTCTTTCGGGGGAGCCATCCAATGCGCGCGCGGGAAGGTGGCCCGGACCCGGTCCACCGGGCTTCCCGGTTCGGTGGAGAGGAAGAACAGGACGTTCTTCCCCTTCTCCCAAGCGAAGCCGTCCGACTGGTCCTGGAGCACCGAACCCCTCAGTCCGCCCTTCGTCGGGAACTCGTGGACGCTCTGGTACAGGCGCCAGTCGACCACGACCTGGTGGTTCCCCATGAACTGGCGGTACGCCTCCACGACCTTCAGGTGAGGGAACCCGAGGAAGAAGTGGCATTGGACGTGGGTCCGGAAATCGTGGAAGTATACCTTCGCATTCCAGAGAACCGCGAAGAGAAGGGCTCCCACAAGAAGAGGCCTCGCGACGGGGATCCACGCCCGGCGCACCGCCTGGAAGGCGAAGGCAAGCCCGGCCGCGACCCCGAGCAGGAGGAAGGGCAGGACGAAGAAATACCGGTGCCCGTTCAGGTGAAACGGCATGAAGTGCCACCAGGAGAGGATATTGGCGGCATAACCCACCGCGGTGCCGGACAGGAAGGTCAGGGAGAAACGGTTCCCCGGACGGCGGAGGAGGACGGCCGCCCCCAGGACGAAGAAAAGACCTGCCACCGGATCGAGGAAGGGATTGTCCGGCACGTTGAAGCGCGGGTCCACCGTGTTCTCGAGGGCCACGTTCGGGGAGAGGATCGTGGCCGTGACCTTGTCCTTGAAAAGCTTCATCGCCTGCGGCCGCTCCATTTGGGCCATCGCACTGAAGATGTTGAGCTCCTGCCCCCGTGCCAGGAACTCATGGGGGCTCTCCCGGATGAAGTGGAGGAAGGGTCCGAAGAGCCACAGGAACCCCAGCGCCATGACGGCCGCCGTTCTCCACGATCCCCTTCGACGGGACAGGAGCCGGGACCCGAGGACCACAGCGGCCATGATGACGGGAACGAGACGGCCCGAGATGTAGCTCATCACGGCGGCCGCGCCGAGGAGACCCGACCACCAGGCGTGCTCCCGCGACCCGTCCCGCAGGGCGCGCTCCAGGTGGTACAGGGCGGCGATCTCGAGGGCCAGTTGGAAGATGTTGTGGAACGGGGACAGCGCGTAGAAGAGGTGCCACCAGGAGACCGCGAAAAGGAACGTCACCGCCGCGGCCGGACCGAACCCCGTGAAGAGGCGGATCCATCGGTGGAAGTAGAACACGGCTGCGAGGGAGGCGAGCGCCGCCAGGAGCCGCGCCACCCAGAGTTCCTGGCCGAAGACGAGATAGAAGAGCGCCAGGGGGAAATGCGTGAAGGAGGGATTCCCTCCCCACACGGTCCGGAAGGGCGAACGCAGGTTCCCCGTCAGGACCCCCGCCGAATCGACCAGGCTGTTGGCCTCGTCGAGCTGGAGTCCGGTGAAATACGACCCGAGGAAGGGCAACCTCAGGGCGGCCGCGACCGCGAGGCACAGCACGAGGGCGAGGCTGTCCCGGAGGCCCCAGGCCTCCGGCACGGCGGGTCTCCAACCGGAAAAAAAAGCCAACAGGGCGGCGCCACCAAGGCAGGCAAGTCCCCACGCCAAGGAATGGAAAGCCAGAAGAAGGGTGCCCGCGAGCGCGAGGATGAGCGCGGCGATCGCGGGGATGGAACGGACTTCCGGAACGGTTCCGGGCTCCTCCGGCTGGGCCGGCAGGAAGCGCGGGAAGGCTCTCCTCAAGGCCCACCACGCGAAGGCCATGAAGGGAAGGCCCGGGATCCATCGCGGGGATTCCCCCTTCCAATACCAGGCGCCGATCCACAGCGCGGCCACGCCCGCCAACAGAAGCGGCCATCGGATCCCCGGCTCGGCAGGGGCGGGCGGAATCGCGGAGGCGGGGCCGGAAGCCGGCGGGACGACGGGACGGTGCCGACGGGTGCGCGAACGCTTCGCCGGAACGGATCGTCGGGAGGACCGCTTGCGGTTCATGGAATCACTTCCGATAGGACGGTCAAGGCATCGCTGAGAGGTTAATACAGAAGGAGGGTGACGTAAACCCGTTTCTCACGATTGGTCACAACAGCGGTTCCAGATGCTTTAGGACCGTCCGGGCCACCCTTTCGTGGCCCCGGACGTTGGGGTGGATGCCGTCGGGAAGGTTGTAGGACGGACGGGCGACCACCCCCTTGAGCAGGAACGGCACGAGGACGAGACCGTATCTTTTTGCGAGGCGGGGATAGACCGCGTCGAAACGTTCCTTGTAGTCGGACTCGTGATGCCGCGGCACCCGCATCCCCGCCAGCACGACCTTCATCCCCGCCGACTGCGCCGCCTCGATGGCGGCCGAGAGGTTTTGTTCCATCGCCTCGACAGGAAGGCCCCGCAACCCGTCGTTGGCCCCCAGTTCGAGCACGAGGATGTCGTGGTGTTCCCGTGCGAGCCGGGCCGCCAGCCGCGGACGCGCGGAGGCGGAGGTGTCGCCCCCGACCCCGTCGGCCGTGACCGTCACGCCAGGAAACCCCTTTTCCCGGATCAGGCCCTCCAGCAAGGCCGGGAAGACCTGCCCGGCCGGCAGGCCGGCCCCCTCCGTCAGGGAATCCCCCAGGATGAGAATGCTCTTGTGGCCCCTCGCAGAGGGAGGCCGCCCTCCACAGGACGGGACCAGGATCGCCGTCAGGAACAGCAGGATGAGGACGGCCGCAAGGCGGTTCGCGTTCATGCCGACAATGTAGCTTGAAACGCCCTGAAAGGCGCGCTTTAAAAGCGGTTCGGAATGCGTCACGGTCATGGGTTGCACGGCCCGACTCCAGCGGATATCCTTGGAACCCATGTCCCCTACGGAAACCCTCGTGCCACCCCCCCTGACCATCCTGCTCCTCCTGATGGCCGGGGTCTTCCTCCACAACGGCCTCGTCTCCTTTTCGGCCCTCTTCGGCCGGCGAAGGGACCGCTTGTACTTCTGGTTCGGACTCCTCTGCTTCCTGGGAGCGGGTTACGCCGTCGCCTGCCTGCTGAAGTACCATTCCGCCGATGCGGAATCCTACAAGACCGCCTCCCGGTGGATGTCCGTGATCGGCCGCGGCATCATGATGCTGGTCCCCTGGTTCATCGCCTACTATTCGGATTACCGCCCCAAGCGGTTCCTCTTCGTCATTTCGGCGCTCTTCCTGGCCCGCGGTTTGCTGGACGTCCTTCTTCCGGACGCCCTGCTCTATCCGGGCGTTCCCGAATTGCGCTTCCTGGAAACCCCCTGGAACGAGAAGCTCGCGGCCTGGTCCGTCAATTCCAACGCCTTCACCCCCTCCCTCTACGCCCTGTACCTGGCCATGGTCCTGTACGTGGGCCTCGCGCTCCGCCATCTCTCGCGGAACCGGTACCGGGCCCGCCTGGCGGGGCTCGGTGCCGTGGCGGCCTTCTCCTTCCTGGCCTTCGTGAACGACGCCCTCCTCGATGCGGGCGTCATCCGCAGTATCAACCTCGAGGAATTCGCGCTCTTCTCCTTCATCGTCCTCATGGGTTTCTTCCTGGGCGCCCGCCGCATCCAGGCGGAATCCAACTACCGCATGCTCTTCAACGCCGTGAACGACGCCATCTACGTCCATGACGCCCGGACCGGGATGGTCCTGGACCTGAACGATGCGGCCGCCCGGATGCACGGGACCACCCGGGAGATTCTCCTCAGGGACTACATGAAGGCCATGTTCCCCGACGGACCCCATGGCGTCCCCTCCGCCCTGGAAATGATCGCCCGGGCGGAACGCGAGGGACCCCTGGTCTTCGAATGGCAGGTCCGGCGCCTGTCCGACGGGGAACCCCTGTGGGTGGAGGTGGCGCTCCGCGCCGAGACGCTGGACGGCCGACCCGTGGTCCTGGCGACCGTCCGCGACGTCACCGGCCGCAAGCGGGCGGAGGACCGCCTGCGGGACGCCCAGAAGATGGAGAGTCTGGGCATGCTGGCCGGGGGCGTGGCCCACGACTTCAACAATCTCCTCACCACCATCCTGGGGAACTCCGAACTGGCCTGCCAGGACCTCCCGGCGGGGTCTTCCGCCCGTTCCAACCTGGAGAACATCCAGGCCGCCTCCCACCGGGCGGCGGAACTCTGTAGTCAACTCCAGGCCTATTCCGGAAAGGGACGTTTCTCGGTCGGCCCCGTCGACCTGAAAATACTGGTGGAGGAGATGATCCGCATCCTCCAGGTCTCGATACCGCAAGGGGTCCCCCTGGATCTCTCCTTCTCCCCCTCCCTTCTGCCGGTGACCGCGGACGCGACCCAGGTGCGCCAGGTGGTCATGAACCTCATCCTCAACGCGGCCGAGGCCCTGGAGGGGCGGAAAGGGTCCATCCGCATCGAAGCGGGGTCGGAGCATCTGACCCCCGAGGTGCTGGAGAAAATGTGGTCCGCCCCGGATGTCGCCCCCGGATCCTTCTCCTACCTGGAGGTGAAGGACGACGGCTGCGGCATGGACCCGGAAACGAGGGCCCGGGTCTTCGAACCCTTCTTTTCCACCAAGTTCACGGGCCGCGGCCTCGGCATGGCGGCCGTGCTGGGCATCCTGAAGGGACACCGCGGCGCCATCCACATCGAGAGCGGGAGGGGCCGGGGCACCACCGTTCGCGTCTACTTCCCCGTCGGCCCCCGTCCCGACCCCGCTTCGGCGGCCCCGGTCACGACGATCGATGCGCCTCCTTCCCCGTCCCGACGGCTCATCCTGGCGGTGGATGACGATCCGGCCGTCCTGGAGTCCTCCTGCAAGGCATTGGAAGCGGTGGGATTCGAGCCGCTTCCGGCCTCCAGCGGCCACCAGGCGGTCGAACTGCTGAAGGAACGGGGGAAGGCGATCGCCGCGGTCCTTTTGGACATGAGCATGCCGGGCTGGGACGGCATCAAGACCTTGGCTGAGCTGAAAGCCGTGGACCCGGACGTGAAGACGGTCCTCGTCTCGGGCTTCGGGCTTGACACGCCGCTCAAGGGGGCTGGATTCTCGGGTTTCCTCCAGAAACCCTACCTTTTCGACGAGTTGAAATCCGTTTTGGAACGCGTCCTGACCTCTTGAGAAAAACCCCTCCGGAAGGAGCCGTCATGGAAAAGGCATTGCTGGATAAACTAGTGACCGCGCAGAGGAACGAGATCACCGAGCACCACGTCTATGTCCACCTTGCGGCCGCCACGAGGGACCCGAGGAACCGGAAGGTCCTGGAACGCATCGCGGAAGACGAACTGGCCCATTACAGGATCCTCAAGCATTACACGGGCGTGGACGTCAAGCCGCGGACTCTCATGCGCTGGTTCTACATCGTTGTCTCGCGCCTGCTGGGCACCACGTTCGGCGTGAAGTTGATGGAGGCGGGCGAGACCCACGCCGGGTCCATGTACCAGGAAATCGGGCGGAAGATCCCCGCCCTGCGGCGGGTCGCGAGGGACGAGGACGCCCATGAGAAGGCCCTCCTGCGGCTCCTGGACGAGGAGTACCTTCAATACGTTTCGTCCATCGTGCTGGGCATCAACGACGCCCTGGTGGAACTTTCCGGCGCCATGGCGGGCTTGACCTTCGCCCTCCAGAACGGCCGTTTGACGGCCCTGGCGGGCATCATCACGGGGGTGGCGGCGGCCCTCTCGATGGGAGCCTCCGAGTACCTCTCGAAGCGCCACGAAGGCGGGGACCAAAGCCCGGTCAAGGCCAGTCTCTACACCGGCCTGGCCTATCTGCTGACCGTGGCCTTCCTGGTCTTCCCCTACCTGGTCCTCGCCAACCCCTTCGCGGCGCTGGCCTGGATGCTGGGCAACGTCGTCCTGGTCATCCTGGCCTTCACCTTCTATATCTCCGTGGCCAAGGAGGAACCCTTCAAGAGCCGGTTTTTCGAGATGGCGGGGCTTTCGATGGGCGTGTCGGTGTTGTCCTTCGGCATCGGGCTTCTCGCCAAGCATCTCCTCGGCGTGGACGTGGAATAGCAGGCAGTTGAAATCACTGCCGTCCAAGATATTCGCTTGAAAAGATGATTGGGCTGTCAAAACCTCGTTCTGGACCAGTCCGGACACCGAAGGGCGGAGCCCCCTCACCCTGCCCTCTCCCCCGGGGGGAGAGGGCAGGGTGTATTCCCGGCTTTTTTCAAGGATATAGCTTCGCGTCCTTCGCGACTTCGTGTCGGCCGTGGATTGATCTTGGACAAGACAGGGTTGAAATAGCAGCGTCATCTCTTCAACGAGCGAGTGATTCGCGCAGAAGACCAAGGACACACATCCTATTCCCTCTCCCCTTGCGGGAGAGGGCAATCATTCGAGCGTGCTGTTCGCGACGAATGATGGGTGAGGGGTGTCTGGCGCGACACGGTTGGCTGGGATATTCTGGACAAGCGTGGGAATATACGTTAATGACCCGCCCGGGAAAGAAAAAAACCAAAGAGGATTTTCAGAATCCCGTCAAGGGCAGGGGGGCGGCGAACCGTTGCGGTAGGTCAGGGAATCGAGGAGGATCCCCTCTCCCGTGTCGAAGCCGTTGTGGATGATATCGACGTACCGGACGTCGGCCAATGCGGTCGCCGTCAGGTCGATATAGAGGATGTCGTAGATGTTCATGTCGCAGACGCTCGCCGTACCGCAGGCCGTGGCGGTCGAGAGGGCCGTTTTCACCCCCGCCGAGCTCTCCACCCGGATGTTCACCGGACGGTTGATCCCGCAGGACAGAACCCCGATCGCGATATAGTCGGGTTTGACCGCCGGCAGGAGCTCGGTCCAGCGCAGGGTCACCGATTCCGACCCGGAACAACCCGAACAGGTCCAATAACCCTGGGACGCCCCGGAGAGGGGGGACGTGTCCGGGCAGGAGCCGTGGGTCCCGGTTCCGACGACCGCCAACTCGCCCACGGACGAGATCGTGGCCCATCCCGATAGGTCGTTGAACTCGGAACCCGAGAAGGGCGGCAGGGTGTGCGTCGGGGTCGCGGTGAAGGTCCAGGTGGGTGTCGGACTATCCGTGGGCGTGTCGGTCGGTGTCGGCGTCGGGCTATCCGTGGGCGTGTCGGTGGCGGTCGGTGTCGGGCTGTCCGTGGGCGTATCGGTCACGGTCGCGGTGAAGGAAAACGTGGATGTGGGCGTGGACGAGAGCGTGGCCGTCGGGGTGAAACTGGCGGTGGGGGTTTCCGAGGAGGTGGACGTGAATGTGGCGGTGAAGGTGGCCGTCGGGGCCGGGGGCGGAGGAGCGGGCGCCGCGGGGTCCTTGCTCTTCTTGCAGGAACAGGTCAAGGCGGCGACAAGGACCAGCGCCAGGACGACCCCGTGATTCCTCATGCGCGCCTCCCCCATCCTTATTCAACATCCCAAGCATATCATTTTCCGACCGACCCCAATTCCCCCGCAAGGGGGTTCAGGACCGGGGGTCAGCCCTTTTCGGCCTTTCCCCTGAGCAATTCCAGGTAAGGGACCGGAACGGCATCCATCGGGTCGAGGCCCAACCCCCGGGCCACGCTTTCCATCTCCTCGCGCCCTTCCCCGTCGGATCGTCCGGACAGGACCGTCTCCAATTCCACGAAGGCCCCCAAGCCCTCGACCTCGTCCAGGTGGATGCGCGTGTTCCCGAGAAGGAGGAGCCGGCGTCTCTTCCGGACCGCCCCATCCCTCTCCAGGGCGTGGGAGAGCGCCTCCTCCAGGAGAGCCGGGTCCGCGGCGGGGACCACCACATAGTCGCATCCGCGGGTCCCGGTCACGTCGGGGCGGCGGTAGGAGATGAGCTCGGCCCGTCCCCCTTCCACGACCCGCAGTTTCAGCCGGGCGCGCGGGGCCCTGAAGAAGACGTCCTCCTGAAGAAGGACGCCCTTTTCCGCCGCCCCCATCGCAAGCGCTTTTTCGCGCACGACTTCGAGGTCCGCACAGCGGCACTTGATCTCGATGTTCCGGTTCGCCCCTTCCATGAAGCCCTCCGAGGTCCAACCTTACCGCGAAGACGCGAAGAACGCGAAGAAAGAATGTTTCTGGTAAGAAACCGTCAACATCAACCTCTCCCGACGACGAAAGGAGGGGATCCCCATGAATTCCCTCGCCCCCCGGGGGGAGAGGGTGGGGTGAGGGGGTGTCCGTGATATCATAACTTCCCCTGTCATCCCGACCTGGAGGCCCCCTTTGGCCAAGAAACCCGTCATCCTCATCACCGGCGGCGCCGGCTACATCGGGAGCCACGCCATGCTGGCCGCCCCGGCGCACGGCTTCACCCCCATCGCCTACGACGATCTCTCCATGGGTCATCGCTGGGCCGTGGCCAAGGGCTCCCTCGTCGCGGGCTCCCTGGCCGACCGCAAAGCCCTGTCGAGAGCCTTCAGGAAGCACCGCCCCACGGCCGTTATGCACTTCGCGTCCCATTGTTACGTGGGGGAATCGGTCACGGACCCGGCCAAGTACTACCGTGACAACCTGACGAACGCCATGGGGCTCTGGGACGTGATGCGGGAAAACAAGGTGAACCACTTCATCCTCTCCTCCACCTGCGCCACCTACGGCGATCCGGTGAAGGTCCCCATGGGCGAGGACCATCCCCAGAACCCCGTGAATCCCTACGGGGACTCCAAACTCATGCTCGAGAGGATCCTGACCTGGTACGACCGGGCCTACGGGCTCAAGTCCACCTTCCTGCGCTACTTCAACGCGGCCGGCGCGGACGCGCAGGGGCGCGTCGGCGAAGCCCACGATCCCGAGACCCACCTCATTCCCCTCGTCCTGGACGCCGCGGCGGGCCTGCGCCCCGCCGTCACCGTCTTCGGGGAGGATTACGACACGCCCGACGGCACCTGCATCCGCGACTACATCCACGTCAGCGACCTGGCGGAAGCCCACTTCCTGGCCTTGAAGCTCATGATGAGGACCGGGAAGAGCGACTTCTTCAACCTCGGCACGGGCAACGGATACTCGGTGCGCGAGATCATCGAATCCGTCGAGCGCGTCACCGGCATGAAGGTCCCCGTGAAGAAGGGCCCCCGCCGGGCGGGCGACCCGCCCCGCCTCGTGGCTGACAACCGCAAGGCCGCGACCGTGCTGGGATGGACGCCTCGCCATTCCTCCCTCGACAACGTGATCGCCACGGCCTGGGCCTGGCACCAGAAGAGGGCGCCCAAGAAGTCCCCCCGGAAGAACGCCCGATGACCAGGAACTCCTTCGAGGGACGATGGGAACAACGATGGCATCCCCTTCGCCGCGAATGGGTCGTCTACTCGGCCCACCGCAACGACCGGCCCTGGGACGGCAAGCGGGAGCCGCCCCCGCCACCCGCCCCCGCCTATGAGCCTTCCTGTTATCTCTGTCCGGGCAACAAGCGCATCCACGGGGACGTCAATCCCTCCTACCGCGACGTCTTCATCTTCGATAACGACCATCCGGTGGTGGGGTCCGGGGCTCCGCCGGTGGAAACCGGAGAAGGTTTTTACCGCCGCGAGCGGGCCTCGGGACTGGCCCGGGTCATCTGCTACGATCCCCGGCACAACGTGAACATGACCGACCTGCCCCTGTCCCGCGCCGTGAAGGTCTTCGAGGCCTGGCGGGAACAGACCCGCGAAATGGAGCGGATGGGGATGCAATCGGCCTTCTTCTTCGAGAACAAGGGACGGCTGGTGGGCACCTCCAACACCCACCCCCATTGCCAGATGTACGCCTTGAATTTCACCCTGAGCCAGATCGGGAACGAGCTGGCCGCGTCCGTCGATCACCGCCGCGAAAAGGGGACCAATCTCTTCGACGAAATCATGGAGGCCGAGGACCGGGACGGAATACGGGTCGTGGCCCGAAACGCAGGAGCCGTCGCCTTCATCCCCTTCTTCGCCCGCTGGGCCTACGAAGCCTGGATCTTCCCCCGGAAGCGGCACGCCACCCTGTCCACCCTGTCGGACTCGGAATTACGGGACCTCTGCGACGTCTATCAGCAGGTCACGCGCCGTTACGACCTTCTTTACGACATGGTCTTCCCCTACGTCATGGGCCTCTACCAGGCCCCCCTGAAGGGAGGACCCTACCCCGAACACAACCTCCATTTCGTCATCCTTCCTCCGCTCCGCCAGCCGGGCCTCCAGAAGTTCCTGGCCGGTTCCGAGATCCACGGGGGCAACTTCATGGCCGACACTCTGCCCGAGGAAAAGGCCGCCGAGCTCAGGGCCGTGGACCTTTCGGCCTATCGGGAGGTCCCATGAACCCCCGCGAGATCGTCCAGCCCCTCCTGCGCCTCGGCGAATCGGTGAGGGATGCCGTGCGGGCCGCCCTCGCGGAGAGGTCCCCCGAGGAGCGGGTCCAGATCCACGGGAAGGCGGCATCGGACGTCATCTACCGCATCGACCTGGACGCCGAGAACGCCATCCTGGGTTTCCTCCGGGAACACGCGGAACGACTGGGCGGCATCGTGCTGGTGGCGGAGGGGATGGGCGAGGGATCGGTGAACGCGTACCCGAAGGACATGGACCCCGCGAAGGCCGCTTGGCGGATCATGATGGACCCCATCGACGGAACCCGGGGCCTGATGGTGGGCAAGCGCGGGGCTTTCTTCGTGGCGGGAGCCGCGCCCCATCATCCCGGGCCGGGCCGACTCTCGGACATCGAGGCCGCCGTCATGGTGGAGATCCCGACCGACCGCTCCCATCTTTCCGACGTGCTCTGGGCCGTGAAGGGTGCCGGAACCCAGGGTTATACCCGGGACCTGTCGACCCGTTCCTCCCGGCCCCTCGTTCCCGCTCCCTCCGGCGAGAAAACCATCCATGGCGGATTCGGCCAGATCAGCCGTTTCTTCCATCCCGGCAAGGACGTGCTGGCAATCATGGAGGATGAGCTCATCCGGGAACTGTACCCCGAAACGAAAAGCGGTGAGATCGTGACCTTCGAGGACCAATACGTGTGTTCCGCGGGCCAGATGTACGAGTTGATCATGGGTCGCGACCGCTTCACGGCGGACCTTCGCCACTCGCTCTACGCGAAGTTCGGACGCGAGGGCCGGATCACGGGCCACGAATGCCACCCCTACGACCTGTCGGCTCACCTCGTGGCCCTGGAGGCGGGGATCCTTCTGGAGGACGGCCGGGGCAGTCCCCTCGACGCACCGATGGACACTTCCACGAACCTGGATTGGGCGGGCTTCGCGAACCGCTCGATCCGCGACCAGGTCTCGCCCGTCTTGGCAAGACTGGTGAAGAAGCACCTGGGCTGAACGACCGTTCACCGCCAAGGACGCCAAGGCGCTTCGCGCCTCGCCAAGACGGACTTAGGGATGGGACCAATGCCGATACGGATCTTCACTTTTCGATTTTCAATTTTCCATTTCGCGGACTCGGCGTTTCACGCGAGGGTTCGATGCCCGGTTCCATGACGCCTCGTACTTTCCTGGGTGCGCGAAGGCGTCTTGTGTCGGCCTCGGCTCCCGGTCGCCTGGACGTCATGGGCGGCATCGCCGATTATTCCGGGTCCCTCGTGCTCCAACTTCCCATCCGCCAGAGGGCGCGAGTCCTGGCCGCCTCCCGGACGGATGGCTTGTGGCGTGCCTACAGCCGCGAGGCGGAGAAGGCCGGCTTCCTTCCGGTCGTGGCGGCCCGAACGGAGGACCTCAAGGACCCGGCCTTTGCCCGCAGGTTCCTCTCGACCGATCGCCGCGCCTCCTGGGCCGCCTATATCCTGGGATGCATCCCCTTCCTGCTGGAACTTGGCGCTCCCCGGGAGGGCGCGGACCTCTACCTGGCCTCCGACGTGCCCCTGGGCCTGGGACTCTCCTCCTCGGCCGCGGTGGAAGTGGCGACCGTCCAGGCGCTCTCGCGGCTCCTCCGGATCCCCTTCGAGGGCACGGAACTGCCCCGGCTTTGCCAGAAGGTGGAAAACCTCGTGGCAGGCGCCCCCTGCGGCCTGATGGACCAGCTCACCAGCCACCTGGGAAGGAAAGGATGCCTCCTGCCCATCCTGTGCCGACCCGACCGTGTCGGCGAGCCCCTCCCGGTTCCGCCGGGCATCTCCTTCATCGGGATCGACTCGGGCGTGAGACACCGGGTGTGCGGCGCCTCCTACTCCGAGGTCCGGGCCGCCGCCTTCATGGGGTATTCCCTCATCGCCCTGGCCGAGGGCGCCTCCCCGCGTGACCTCCAGCGGGCCCGGGACCGGAAGGATGCCTCCTCCCTGCCTTTCGACGGCCACCTCTCGCGCATCGATCCCCCCGCCTTCGAAACGCTCTACGCTCCGCTCCTTCCCGAGCGCATGAAGGGCGCGGAATTCCTGAAAAAGGCCTGCTCCATCGATCCCGTCACCCGCGTCGAGCCGGAAACCGTTTATGCGGTACGCCCCTGCTCGCGCCACCCGGTCCACGAGCACTTCCGCGTGGAGCGTTTTCGCGATCTCCTACTCACCCTGCCCCGCCTGCGTTCCCGCCTGGACCGGATGAACGTCCTCCTGCAGTTGGGGGACCTGATGGTGCAATCCCACGCCTCCTACGGCGCCTGCGGATTGGGGGAACCCGTCACGGACTCCCTGGTGGAGGCGGTCCGCCAGGCCGGTCCCGAAGCGGGCGTTTATGGCGCGAAGATCACCGGCGGCGGTTCGGGGGGAACGGTCTGCGTGCTGGCGGAGGGGAAAAAAGGCCAGGAGACGGTTCGCTGCATCGCCCGGAAGGTGCTCAAGCGGGGGAGGATCTTCCTGGCGGAGGGCGGTTCCGACGGCGCAAAATGGACATAGCGTCTTTCCGCTGACTCATCGCACGATGAGAAACCGGCACGTCTGCGCGCTCCGGGTCCCCTCGAAGCGGATGATATAGACCCCGCTCGCGAGGTCGTCCTTCCCGTCGTTGGTCCCGTCCCAACGGAAGACCTGGTCCGGGTGGAACACGTAGGACCTCTTCCGCAGGACCTTCACCACATCCCCCGCCGAGTTGTAGATGATCAGGCTCATCCAGCCCGCGGCGCATAGGCGCACACGGATCTTCATCCGACGGTCCCGCATCGGCCTGAAGACGTTGGTGGAAAGGCCCACGTATTCGCACTTCCCCTCCCAGGGGTCCGGGGTGGCCGTGCACGTGACCGTCGGGGTGGGTGTGGCCGTACGCTCGGGTCCCTCCCCCGGGGAATAAACAGGGGTAGCGGTCCCCTGGTCCGTATCGGCCCAGGCCGGAGGGGAAGCCAGCATGGAAAGAAGCACACCCACGACCGCCCCCAGGATGACGGGGAGCCGGATGCCCGGCCCCTTCCTAAACCCCTTCATATCCATATACGCCCGCCATTCATGCCGTTCATGGACCGTCGATGAATAGAGGGGCCGGGGTGTCTTTTATTCCCGGAAACCTTCGGTCATTCCAGGGCTTTATTTCTTTTTCGCGGGCACCCGATAGATCTGGAGGGTCCTCGGTTGCTCCGGGAACACTTCCTCCGTAGGCGTCGGGCGCGGCTTCGCGATCCGGGCAGGCACCCGGGTCACCACGATCGTCGGAGTGGCCGCGACCTGGTCCGGGGCGGCCGTTGCCGGCTCCTCCCGCATTTCGGCTGTCCCCGCATCCTCGGCGTCCGACTCCGGGGTGATGATGAAATCCGGGGTGGCGGTCATTCGAGCCACGAGTTCCTCCATGCGCTGGCCGAGTTCGACGAACGACTTCACGGCCTCAGAGGCGTCGGCTTCCTGATCCGCTTGGCTTTCCCGACGGCCTTCCTGTTCCGGGGCGGACTGGTGAACGACATCTTTCCCGGAGTTCCTCATGAGATTCATCAGACCCGTCATGCCGTAGAACCCGGCGCCCTGGGACATCATCATCAGGCCGGCCAAGGCGAAGGAGAGCATGAAGGCCGGAAGCGCCGTCAGGAACATGCCCAGAAGGGTCGCCCCGATGGCCTGCCCCCGGGTGGCCTTGAAGATCACCTCGTAGGCGATGACCGTGAAGACGATCACGAACGCCATGCCGATCAAGCCCCCGATCCCGGGAACCAGGAACGTCAGGGACGACACGCCCACCGCGAAGAGAACGGGCCTGATCTTGGCGGGTTCATAGGGGCCGATGACCCATTTGACCGACAGCGAGTAGATCCAGGCCACGATGGTGTAGAGGATGAAGACACCGACGAGCCAGAACAACACCAGGAACAGGAAGGTCACGGGGCCGGTCAGGATGCCCTGGAATCCGGAGGCGATCGCCACGAAACCGGCCAGCATCATCGCCGCAAGGATCGTCGCGGCGAACCCGGAGGTCAGGCCCAATTGGTAAGCCCTGTCGTCCACTTCGGGCTTGCCGATGCCCGAGAAGAAGGCGCGGGGCCCCCTGACCATTTCCAGGAGAGTTTCCCACCATCTCTTCCAGTGAGCCGCCGTGAACAGGCCCGCGAAAAGGGCTTTCAAGTGCTTCAGCATGTCATTCACCTCGGAGGATTTTTACTGCCCGTTTTTCATTGAAAAGGCCGTCAGGGGCCGGGCGATGCACGCCCCAGCGGCTTGTGCTCGCGGTCCCTTCGTCGCCTTCATGCTTCCAATGTTTCTTGGCACTTCGGGTAGTCCGAACAGCCCCAGAATTGGCGGCCGGCCTTCGGCCCACTCCGGGTGGTTCGCAGGACCATGGGTTTCCCGCAGCGGGCACAGGGGGGAACCGAACTAGCCGGGTCGTTTTTCCTCGCCCGCTGGGCCAGGCGCGCGGCCGCCAGCTGTTCGCTGTAGCCGCCGCCTTCCACGAACTGCTTTTCCAGGACCGCGATCTGACGGTCGAGCAGGAAATTGGCCTGGTTGATCAGGCAGATGACGGTGTTGGCCCTGACCACCGGGTCAACGTGCTCGAGCCAAGGGGCGTAAAGCGACCAGCGCTGTTGATCCGAAAGATCTGTCAGATCCGACTGATCAGACAGATCTGTCTGATCCACAATGCTGTTTCTGTATTTCCTCGGCACTTGCCGTACCGCCAGCGCCTCGGGCGAGTCGGGCGCCCATTGCGGTAAACGGCGCTGGCGCAGGTAATCCTCGAAGTCGAGCAGGAGCTCCTCCTGGCTGGCGCGCGCGACGTTGAGAAGCCGCAATTCGGTCTGCGAAGAGGTGGCCGAGGCTCGACTGCCCTCGGCGATGTTCTGGCGGCCTGAACGCGCGGCCTGGACCATCTGGTCCACCGTGCGCGAGCGGGGGTCCAGGAACTTCTCGCAGAACCAGTAGGTGGCGTCGTAGACAAGCGTGGCGGTCTGGAAGCTCGCGGTCGTGCGGTAGCCGCCGCTCGGGCGCAGTTTGGTCATGGCGCTTCCCGCCGGCATGCGCGACCCCGGCTCAAGGGATGTAATAGTTCACGACCAGCGTGGGACGAAGGTTCAGGGCGGCCGCATTGTTGCCGAACACGACGTCTCCCGTAGCGGTTTCGGCCCATTCGTTGGTCGAGGTGATAACCACGCCATTGTTCAATGTGGGGCTGTTCAGCCACTTCTGGACCATGGGCACCGAAAGGTTCCAGGCGAAGAGCATATTGGTACCCGTTGCCGTCGAAGGAATGACCACGGCATCCATGGGGTCGGTGGGGTAATTGCTTCCACGCGTAATTGCACCTGGACCTCCCCCACAATCGCCCCAATACGATGAGCCGTTGTATCTGTTCCAAGTTGCAAGTGTGGACCAGATGCAAGTATCCATGACGTCCTGCCCCAGGTCGAAGACCCCGATGGTCACTGCCGCGTTGATGCTGGTCGTCGCCACGCTGGCCAATTGCAAGGCCGCCTGGGTGATGACGGCGTTCTGCGGCACGTACCCTTGGAGCGGGAACCTGAGCAGAACGCGCTTGGGATGGTCGCCCGTCGCGTTGGCCAGGCGGATCGTGGCGCCTTCCGAATAGGACGTGTCGGCGTTAGCCCGGTCCACGTTGTTGAGAACGGCCGTGTAACCCGCGTCGGGCAAGGCGCCCGAGCGAAGCACCACTTGCAGAGTGGGGATGGCGTCCCCCGGGCTCCCCGAAGGACCCGTCGGCCCCACGGCACCGTCCTTCCCCTTGCATCCCGCCGCCAAGACCAGCAATGCCAGCATGATCCTTCTCATCTTTTCCTCCTAGTAGACTTGTTCCGGAACCCTCGTGATGTGGTTTCCCGGCGAATTCCCCGTGACTCCCGAGGGATGGGTCACGTTGTAGCCGCCGAAACCGGGTGATTCG
Organism: uncultured bacterium; assembly: GCA_964529445.1. Taxonomy (GTDB): domain Bacteria; phylum Oederibacteriota; class Muellerivitia; order Muellerivitales; family Muellerivitaceae; genus CAZGWJ01. Next base: position 31,373 of record CAZGWJ010000004.1, on the reverse strand, counting down.
ATGTTCACGGTGAATACCAGTTCGTTCTGCGCCTCGGCCGCCGACATCGTCCGGCTCCAGGGACCCGAGGTCGTGCCGGTGAAATCGAGGGGAGTCGAGAAATAGGCGGAGGTGTCGCTCGCCCTTCCCACCCGCAAGGACCCGCTCCACGGGATATTGGCCCCGTGAGTCTGGTAGAACATATAGGAGCCGCTGAGTTGAAACCCGGCCATTGAAAAACTGGTTGTCCAGGAAAACTCCAGAAATAGCGTCACCGGAAAACCGCGATATAAAGTTATTGGGACAGGATTCACATCGGTTCTCACATAGGCATCCGTTATTGGTTCTGAATATCCAAAATAATTTAATACCGGCTGTTGATACTGCCCCGCCGGGATCGCCACCGTTACCATCCCGCCGTTCGTCTCCTTGCCCAGCTTGACGGGATAGCTCACGTTCCATCCGGCAGGCAGGGGCGAGGATGTGATGCTGACCGGCACCCGCAGGGCACCCCCCTGGTCATAGACCAACTGCATCGGGATGAAGGTATCCGTCGAATAGGAATAGGTCACCGGTTCCGCGAGCGGCGATAGGATGAGCCGCGGGCTCGACTGGAACGTCACGTCGTTCACCCCGCCCTTGGCCTCGAAGGTGATCTCCGAATCGTAGTACCGGCCCTGCTGGGGGACGAAGGCGCGCCAGAGGCCCCGCGTCATGTCCGGAAAGTCGAACAGGAGGACCCCCGTGCTGTCGGTGCTTCCCGTATAGCGGTGGCCGTCCGGGTCGGTAAGCTCCACGTCCAGCCCCGGAACGGTCGTGGTGAGATCCAGGGCCCGTATGACGATGTCCGCGTCGAAGGGCGGACGCCGGATGTCGAGCGGCTCCGCCGGCAGGGGCTTCCTGCACGCCGATATGGCGAACAGCATCATGATCATCGCCAGCAGATGGATATTGCGAAGAGCGCTCGATTTCATTTCATGTCCCATGTCATCTTGGTGTCTTCGTGACTTCGTGGCGAGGATCCGAGGACTTGTCCCTCTTTGACAGCCTTTCCAGGTTCCTCTTCGCCTGGAAATGCCCCGGCTGGTAGGACAGCGTCTCCTCCCAGAACCTCTTCGCCCCGTCCAGATCCCCCTTGCGATAGCAATCCAGGCCCAGGTTGTAGGCCCGGTCGGCCTTTTCCGCGCGATCGGTGACCGCCCCGGCCGGAGCGACTGCTGTCGGCTTTTCGACGGCCTTCGCCGTCACGCGCCGCACCCCCCGGACCGCTTCCTCGTTCTCCGGGTCCATCTCCATGGCCTGCCGGTAGAAACGTTCCGCTTCCAAGCGGTCGCCCGCGCTTTCGGCCCTGGAGGCGGCATCCATCAGGCGAGAAAGCTCCCGAACGCGCTTCCCGCTTTCGGATGCCTCGATCCGCTTCCGCAATTCAAGGGCCGGCGCGAACCCGGGATCGGCCTTCAGGACCTGTCCCAGCGTCTCCAGGGCGAACTCGGGCTTCCCCTCGGCCCAGGAGCGTTCCGCCTTCTCGACAAGTTTGGCGTGACGCCCGCTCGACTCCTCCCTCCGGACCCTTTCCTTCAGGCGGAGGACCTGCTCCTGACCCGGATCCAGTTCCAAGGCCCGCTCAAGCGCCCGGCGCGCGGTGCTCCAATCCCCAAGCCGGAAGGCCTCTCCCGCCTCGGAATAGAGGCCTTTCACGATGGCGTTGTAGGGGCGCCTCGGGTCCTCCCGGAACTCCAGTTCCCTCCCCAGGGTCGAGGCCGTACCCGTCACGGCGGCGTCCTTCGAGAGACGCAGGACCACGGGACGGACCTCCGTCTCCGTCACCACGAGCAACGCCAACTGCGTTCCCGGCTCGAGGGTCCGCTTCTGCTCCATCTCGAAACGATAAATCCGCCCCAGACGGCCCGTGGCCAGGGGCTTGGACTGCGCCCCCTTCGTCAGGCGCCATCCCTCGAGGGGCGCCTCACTCACAACCGACACCTTGAAGGAATCGCCGCGATCCGTGACATGCCCTCGGACCGCACCCCACACGCTCGTCGCCTTCACTTCGTACCTCACCGGCTCGGGTGTCTGTGCCCATGAAATCGCCGCCAGCAGGATCAAGAGTGTCCCGAAGTGGCACGGTATCAGGAGCCTTGAAGCACCCCCATATCCGCGTTTCACAACCTTCGTGACTTCGTGTCTTCGTGGTGAATCCCCGTCGTTCGCGGTGATCAGAACTCCACCCCCACGCGCACCATGTAAAGCGGATCGCGGTACGACCGCGCGCGGAACGGCAGGCCCGGCCCCTCGGCCTCGAGGCCCGGCCCGAAGAGCCCCTCGAAGCGGTAGTAGGTGGCTTCCGGCACGAGCCGCCCGAGCGTGAAGTCGTCCTGGTTGGTCGTGGCGTGGAACTCGACGATGAGGGCCTTGAGTCGCGACCGGACGCGGGCGTACCAGGCTCCTTGCGGCAAGCCCGCCCTCAGCGGCAGGAGATCGTTGCCGCCCGTGAAGGCGTTGGAGGCCGCGCGCGCGATGGGCCATTGCCCCTCGAGCACCACGTCATCCACGGACCACGGCCCGAAGGTGGCCACCCGTTGCGCCCGCAATCCACCGGAGACGGCGTTGGTCCCGCGCCAGCGGCTGACGTTTTGCACCCCGTACTCCACCGTGGCCGAATAATCCCGCTTCCAGATCGTCTCCAGCGCCAGGGAATAGGCGGGAACGCCGCTGAAGGCGCTGTAGGCGAACCAGGTCTCGCGGGACCTGGAATAGTTGCCCCTGAACCCCATCTGCACTTCCCCCACGGTGGCCCGCACCCGGGCCTGGACCAGCTGGAAGGACTGGGTCTGGTCGATCACCGTCCGGCCCTCGGGAAAGAAGGTGGGGGAGTAGAAGAAGCTGATGGAGGCGGGCGGCATGGTGTAGGAGCGGTCATCCCTCACGCCGAACTTGAAGAAGAGGGGGAGGACGGCCAGTACGCCGTCCACGCGCCTCATGCCCATCACGGGATAGGCGCCGAAGAAGGCGTTGGGCGTGAGATGCGGGAAGAGGTCGAAGCGCCCGGCGCTGGCCTGGATCCAGGGTTCCGAGTAGGTCACCCGGGCCGATCGCAGTTCCAGGACATCCGCGAGATCGCCCGATGAGGCGCCCTTGCGGAACCGCACCCACCCCTCGCCCGTCACCGCGTCATCCCCGAACCTTTTGAAGGCCGATACGTCGAAGAGCGAGGAAGCCGTCCCGTCGGGTCTCCCGTCACCCAGATAGGCCATGTGAGCCGCACAGCGCAACGCACGGCTTTCGTCGGTCGCAAGAGGGGCCACCCAGCGGTACCGGGAGAGCGGCTCCTCGTCGCCCGAATCATCGCCCTCCTCGTTCTCAGCAACCGGAGTCCGAACGGCTGCCGCTTTGTTAGCGGAGGATTTCGCGGGCGCTACTGCATCCGGCGATCCGGGCGTCGGCGTTGCGATGCCTCCGATGACAGCACAGGGTAACGATAGAAGGATGAATACGGCGAGCTGGAATCGGGCGAAGTTCAAACGAAAACCCCTTGCCTGTATGGTCGGTTGATAGCGGGAAATTCTAAATGATGCGCCCCATTTTGGACAAATACATTTTCGGGCGAATATCGTTTTAAGAGTTCTGCACAATATCAGGCATAATGCGCTTGAACGCTTTACGTGCCGGAACCTCGCCCGGCCAGATGATCCTCTGAGGGAAGCACGATCCCGCACTTCCCCGAAGCAGGTTCGGCAGATTGCACCGCTCGAATCCGCGGCACTACTTCCAGGCCGTCACCGATCCGTGGCACACCCAATTCCCGCGATCATCCAGGCCGACGAGGATGAAATACCCCTCCAGGCCCTCGAGCATCCGGGCGGCCTCCTCCAGGCCGCTTCCCCGCGTCTCGCCCAGCAGGAAGAACGGCCCCTCCGTCCCCTCGCCGAAAAGCACCTGGAAACTCGCCACCCGCGGATCCCCCTTCCACGCGATCGTCCGGACGGACCCCTTCCTGCCGGTCACCTTCACCGGCAGGGGAGGATCCTCCGCACGGGCCGACTCCCATTCGTCGGGCGCACGGGCCACGTGGACTCCCACGATGAGTTCGGTCCGGTCCTCCCTCACGGCCGTCACCAGCAGGGCGCTCCCGTCCGGGACCTTCTCCCGGGGAACCCATGCCTTCAGCACGGGTAGGGGCACGCGGTTCAGCTTCCAGGTCGCGCCCTTCCGGTCGCGCCAGTAGATCTGGTATCCCGAAGCGGCCACGCCCGGGATCGGTTTCCATTCCAGCCGAAGAAGACCCATCGGATCGGGCCATCCCTCGACCGCCCGCTCCGCCGGAAGCCGGGCGGGTGTCGGTGTGAAGGTGCTCGCGGGGCCGGCGGCAGGTGATGGCGATTCCGTCGGGGTCGGCGTGGGGGTCTCGCCACCCGGCATCTCCACCGGATCGGAAGGCGGCAGAACGGAGACCGAATAGAAGATCTCGTCCGTTGAAAGCCCGCGGCGGCCGTTCGGCGAAACGGAGCGCGCGAAAACCCGGTACAGCGTTCCCGGGTGGGAACCGGTTAGCATCACCGGCGGCCTTTCGAAGGGGCCGAACACCTCCGTCCTGCCCGAATCCAGGGCCGTCCGGACGATCTCGACCCGGATCCCCTCCTCACGGGAAACCCTCCAACGCGCCCAGGCCTCCTCGCCTGATGAGGAAACGGAGAACAGCCGCGGGATGGTCGGCTCCACGTCCGGGAGCCATTCCCCTCCCCACCTCCAGGATCCCGAAAAACGATGGGACGCGCCCAGGGACGCGAAGGGGCGCACGGAATAGTCCCATTGCGCTCCTCCCCACCTGAATCCCGCCCCGAACGACGCTCCCTCCTGTTGGCTGTCGAATCGATCCATGGCCCAACCGGCCCGCAAGGCACCCGTATCGCGATACCAGTACTCGAGCCCTGCGCCCCAGCGTATCTCGCGGCTGACCCGGGAGTAGAGCAGGTCCGTGACCTCGGTGAGGTGGTGACGCTCCGTCTCGACCGCGTTCCAGCCCAAACCCGCCCTCCAGGAGAGGGGATAACAGCCCGGGGGCGCGGATCCGAGGATCGGCCCCGCATTCACCATCACCGCGGCGAGCGCCAGGCGTTGCGACGGGACCCAGCGCAGACCCAGGTCCGCCGCCGCTCCTTCCGACTTCCAATCCCCCAGTTCCCGCTCCACGCGCTTGGCCGCGACGCCCGCCTGGACGCGGCCGAAGGACCGGCCCCAACCCAGGAGCACCATCCATTCCGAGGCCGTGCCCCATACGGCGCCCGGGTCGCCTCCCGTGCTGTCGAAGGGCTTCGTGCCGAGCGCCTGGTAAGCCAGTCCGACCACGCCAGGCCGTCCCAAGGGGATGGCCAGGGCCAGGAAATCCTGATGCACCCCGGCCACGAACTCGTGGCGGCTGTACCCCGCCTCGGGGCGCCGCAGGAGCCCCAGTCCCGCCGGGTTGTACACGAGGGTATTCACGTCGTCGGCCACGGCGCTGAACGCCTGGCCCAACGCGTCGGGGCGGGCCGCCGGCGCCGCGAGGAGAAAATCCGCCCCCGTGGTGAGCCCGTAGGGCCGGGCGGGGCCCGGAAAGGCCACTGCAAGCGCCAGACCGAAAAGGAGGGTCCTCGTTTTCATCGCGGCCTCACCACGACCCTGCGGATGTCCCGTCGTCCCGACCGCTCCAGCACGACCAGGTAAAGCCCGGGTTGGACGGTCTCCCCACGGTCATCCCGGCCGTCCCAGGCCATCCGGTGGATACCCGGCATGACGAGGGACCGGTGCAGGGCACGCACCCGCAGGCCCGCCACGTTGTAGACGGCCAAGGATGCCTCCCCGCCCGTTGGATGGGTGAAGACGATCCCGAGCGGCGGGTCGACGGCGGGATCCTGGAGGTTCCGGTCGAGGATGAAATCCGGCGATATCCGCATCGATGAAGGTGTCGATGTGGACAGCGGCGTGACGGAGGGGGTCCGCGTGGGCGTCGCCGACGGCGTTCGGGTGAACGAGGCCGAAGGCGTATCGGTGGGCGTGGGCGAGGCGGTGGGAGAGGACGTAAAACTGCTCGTGGGACTCGCCGTATGCGACGGGGACCACGTCGAGGTCATGGTCGGCGTGGAAGTGAAGGTGACGGTAGCGGTCGGGGTTTCCGTGAAAGGGACGGTAGGCGTATCGGTGACGGTGTCGGTCGGGGTCCTTGTCGGCGTCGAAGACGGAGTCTGTGACGGCGTGTCCGTATGCGGGGGCGTCGGGGATGAGGTCGCAGAATTCGTCGGGGTGGGTGTCGCCGTATCCGTGGAGGTATCCGTCGGAGTATCGGTCGGGGTTGGGGTCGGTGTTCCGGTCGAGGTCGACGTATCCGTCGTCGTGGGCGACTCCGTGGGTGAAGCGGTGGGGCTTTCCGTGGCGGTGAAGGTGGCCGTTGAGGTGGAAGTGGGCAGGACCGTCTCCGTGGACGAATGCGTCGCCGTCGGGGTCACCGCTCCCTGGTATTCGTAGGCCCCGATGTCCCAGGCGGCGTTCGCGGGCCTGGAATTCCCGTCCTTGTCGGTCACGACAGACGCCATGGCGAAGCCGCGGTCGATGCTGAGAGCCCCCGCCTTCAGGTGGTAGTCGCCACCCCCCATGTCCACGAACTCGTCGGCGCCCGTGATGGTGACACACGATGCGTTCCACCCCATCGTCGTGTCGAACGCGCAGTTCGTGAAGGCCGCCCTCGAGCCCGTGCCGATCGTCACGTCGGCCGAGAGACAGGAAAAGACCGTGTTCGTGACGGCCCCGGAACTGTTGTACGTCGTGTAGATCCCGATCGCGTCGTTCCCGAAGGTGCAGTGACGGATGTCGAAGAGGCTGGCGCGGGTGGCGGTCGGATACAACTCCATGACGGAGGCCCCGGAACCGGTGAAATCGCGCACCACGCAATTCACCATCCGGAGGCACGGCCCGTTGTTCATGTTCCCCTCGATCCGGATGAAGGACTGGGCCGCGGCGCCGCTGCCGACGGCCTCGCAATCCTGCAGGACCAACTGCACGGCCGCATCCACCGAGCGCAGGGAAAGGATCGGGACGTTGAACACCTGGATGCTTTGCCGGAAGACGCAGCCGATGAAGGACACCGGTTGCTGGGGGTTGGTGAAATCCAGGACGCTCTGATTGCGACAGTCCAGATTGAGGCTGCGCACCGTGAGTTGGGCATTGTTCATGAGGGTCACGAGGTTCCCGGACCCGCTGGTCCAGTTGTGGACGGGCGCGGGGCCCGGACCCTCGATGACGAGTGTCTTGTTGTCGATCGCCCCGGGACTTTCCGTGACACTCTTCTGGAGGACGATCGTGTCGCCGCTCGCGGCGGCGCTGACGGCTGCGGTCAGCGTGGAATAGGTCACCCCCCAGCAGGGGGAACAATCGGCCACATAACGGGTGGCGGCGGGAGTGGCCGAAGGGAAAAGGAGGATTGCGAACGCGATAAAACCCGAAAAAGCCGTCGTCCTGCGACGCGACGCCGAGCCCTCAAGCATGGGAGGAAGGGGGCGGCGGATCCTTCTTGTGTTCCCGCACCTGGGGATGGCCCAGCCCCGGCAGGGTCACGTGGAAGGTGGCCCCCTTGCCGGAAAGCCGGTTCTCCGCCCAGACCCGCCCGCCGTGGGCCTCGACGATCCGCTTGACGATGGCCAGGCCCAGCCCGGATCCCCCGACCTTCCGGACCGTGGATTCCTCGACCTGGTAGAACTTGTCGAAAACGGCATCCACCTTGTCCGACGGGATGCCGGGCCCGTTGTCCGAAACCCAGAAGTGCACGCCGGGGTCGCGCTCGTAGCCGGCCGGCTCGGCCCCGACCTCGATGACCCCCTTCTCGGACGTGAATTTGACCGCGTTCTCCACGAGGTTGACGACCGCCTGCTCGACCTTGGCGGCATCGGCCATCACCGGGGAAAGATTCGCCTCGAAACGGTATTCCAGTTTGAGGCCCTTCCGTTGGAGCAGGGCCTCGAACCCCTCGCAGGTCCTACGGAGGATGTCCTCCACGCGGATCTCCCGACGGTCCAGCTCGACCTTGCCCGATTCCAGCCGGGAGAGGTCGAGCAGTTCGTCCACGATCCCCTTCAGCCGGTCCAAGTTCCTCAGGACGATTCCCAGGTGCTCCTTCTGGGTCGGGTTCAGTTCCCCGTCGGCCCCCTGCACCACCAACCGGACGAAACCGCCGATGGCGGCCAGGGGGGTGCGCAATTCATGGGACACCGTCGAGATGAAATCGTTCTTGAGGCCGTCGAGCTTCTGAAGTTTGACGTTGTCGTCCTGGATCTTGGCCAGGAGCTTGCGAATCTCGTGCTCCTTCTCCTGCATCTTCCTCACATCCGTCCGCAGGGCCTCATCCTGCCCCTGGACCTGCTGCATCATGGAGTTGATCCAGACCGCCAGGTACCCGATCTCGTCGCGGGTCCTCACGTCGGAACGGACGGTGTAATCGCCGTCCCGGGCGATGGCCTGCACCGTGCCCGTGAGCGAAAGGATGGGACGCGTCACGAAGCCCTGCGCGTACCGCGAGAAGAGGAAGGCCACCAGGGCGGCAAAAAGACCCGCCACCACGATGAGAAGGACGAAACTGACGATCTGCCGGGCGATGTCCGACACGTCGGTGACCAGGTAGAGGGTTCCCATCGGCCGTCCCTTCACGAGGATGGGCGCGAAAGCGCGAAGATGCCTCCCCCGGAATTCGCGGTCTTCGCCGGACGGAAGCGACGCCGGAAGGGCGCCCGCCCAACCGGCGCGCCGGTACTCGGCCAGGCGCCCGCCCCGCGGATCGTAGAGCGCGGCGTGGACGACCTTCGGCTCGCTTTTCAGGGAATCGATCATGCGTCCGGCCGTGACCGCGTCCTCGAAGATCAAGGCCGGCAGGGTATACACGATCACGACGTCGGAAATGGCCTTGGAGGTCTGGATCGCCTTCCGGCGGGCCCATTCGAATTCCGAGCCCAGCACGATAACGCTGGCCACGGCGAGCGCCAGGCCCGCCGTCACCAGCGAGGTGAAAAGGACCTTCCCGCGGATCGAAAGGCCGGCGAACCACCTATCCATGGCGTTTCCGCCGTTTCCTTGTTCCCGCGAACCGCCTCCAGGCCCAGGCCAGGGTGAAGAGCCCCGCAAGGGCACCGATCCATCGCAGGGCAATAAGGACCCTCTCCAGGACCGGGACATCCTCATCGAGTCCGGAAGGCACCGGCAATCCCCCGCCCTGTTCCTGCGCCCGGTCGAACACCTGACGCCAGGCCTCGTACATTTGGCGGGGATCCCGGCCCGGTGACACGATCGTCGTACCCGCCATGCGCCGGATGGCGGGTGCGGCCTTCAATCCCTCGGCGGCCAGCATCTTCTCGTTCACCTTGAATTGCATGGAGTCCCCGGTCATTTCCACCTGGACCATCCCGCCGCGCTCGAGGAAATCCCTGGCCTCGCTGACCGTCAGCACACGGCTCCCCTTGAGTTCATCGAGGACGCGGGAGGCCGTGACCGCATCCTGGCCGGGAAAGGAGAAGACGTTGAAGAACTCCCGGGCGGCCTTCACCTGGCTCTCGTCCCGGATGACCAGGACCTGCCCGTTGAGGCCCTTGGATTCCAGCATTTCCTTCAGGGCGGGTCCCAGGGAGTCGTCCTCCATGACCGCGAAGATGATGGGGGAATCCCCCACGACCGCCTGGGGATCCTGCCACTCGATGAAGCGGCTCAGGTTGAAGAGGAAAGCCGCCTTGCTGGCGGTGGCTTCCGCGCCGCGCGTGGGTCCCGGCTCGGGAGCGCCCGATAAAAGGGGGACGGCCGACAGGAAGGCCGGGATCATAAGGAAGAGGGAGAAGAAACGGATGGGACGCATGGGTGAACCGCTGCCTTTCTGGTTCATCCCGATTTCAGCCGGGACCGGAGGCGGGGAAATACCGCGGATTGTCCCAGGGATTGTACCATCCACGGCTCGGGACCGGAAGGACGCCGTGAGGCGGCATGACGGGATCAGGGCACCGGGGTCAATTCCCCTCGGCCCTCTTCAGGAAACGTTCCATGAAGGCCGTCACAAGGCGTTTCACCTTCTCGCATTCGGGACGGGTGAGTTCCCTGCGCTTCAGGGACTCGACGAAGAGGCGTGCGTCCATCAGGATGTTGTTCTCGATGACGCGGCGGTAGACCGGCAGGAGCCGGTCGCGGAGGGCCAGACCCTGCGCGACCTCGTTCTCGCGCCAGCGGGTCTGGGCGAAAAAAGGCATTTTGGACTCGAGTTCCTCGAAGATGTCGATCGCCTCGGACGATTCGACCTTCCTTCGGGTCATGATGCCGCCTCGCGGGTGGGAGGATGATGGAATTATACCGCTCCCGGAAGGATTCGGGTGAGGCGCGGGCAACCCCGCGTTCCAGGCCTGAAAGGCCGTCGGTTGAACGTTACGGGGCCCTCATCGCAGGATCAGGAGACGCGAATACCCCTCGGAAATGTTGCTGCGGGAGGCCACCCGGACACGGTAGAGATAAGCTCCATTGGAGAGCGTGGCACCCCAGGCATCCTTGCCGTCCCAGGAATACACATTGTCCCCCGTCTTCAAACCCTTGACCGTGGTGCGCCACAGGAGGCGAAGGGAGGTCGTGTACAGGCTGAGTTCGGCCGTTCCCTCCGGGTCGAAGAAGACCGGATGCCCGGACTGCACCGATGAAACCGGGTCCGTCAATTCGAAATAGAGTTGGGCCTTCCCGTCGGTCGAGGGATTGGGGAACGGATGCGCGCGCGCGACCTGCAAGGCACCGGCCAGGGCCGGCAGGGCGGCCGGCGTGTCGGTCACCGTGGGCGTCGCGAATGCCGGGTCGTTCGTGGGGGTCCAACTCGGGGTCGGGGTATGCGTGGTTGTGGCGGAATAGGTCGGGGTCGAGGTCCGGGTGGGGGTGAAGGTATAGGTGAAAGTCGGGGTATAGGTGAAGGTTAATGGAACAGGGGCGGAAGCGGTCGATGTCGGTGTGGGAGTGAATGTGGGCGTCCAGGAGGAGGGGAGCTGGGTGGGTGTCCGGGAATAGGTGGGGGTATGGCTGTATGTCAGCGTGAAGGTGAGGGTCGCCGTCGGGCTTTGGGGCATCACGGTACCCGAGACGGTCGGCGTGAACGAATAGGTCGGGGTGAAGGTGAATGTGTACGTATAGGTCGGCGTCCCCGGGATCGACGGCGTCAGCGTCCCCCACGGCGTCGGAGAGGGGGTCGACGAAGGAGTGGCCGTCGATGAAGGGGTGGCCGTCATGGAGGTGATCGGCGTACTCGTGGACGTCTCGATCAGCCCGGACGTTGGGGACGGCGTGGCCGTCCATGTATCCGTCGGTGTCCCGCTGGGCGCGGCGGGAAGCGTGGGCGTGAGGGTCGGGGTGGGCGTCCGCGTCAGGGCGGGTCCGCCCGCGCAGGACAGGTCGTACTTCGCCACTAAACGCGAATAGGTATAGGCGTCCTTCTGGATCTCGCCGATGACCACCAGTTCCCCCGTGTCGGACACGTCCAGGTCGCGCGGGATCTCGGTGCCCCCCGCGTCGTCCACCATCTCCCAGAGGAGGTTCCCGTCGTAGTCCCATTTCATGACGCTGAAGTCGTAGAAGATGAAGGGGTTAGGGTGATTGACGAGGTAGAGGCCGCCATGGGAATCCAGATCCATTTGTTGGGAGACATAATAGAGGTTCCCCGCATAGGTCCTTTCCCAAACAGGGCTTCCCCATGGATCGTAGCGCAGGAGGAACAACTCGTCTTTTTTGTACCACTCGTTCCCGCTGATAAAGATCGCCCCGGAAGGTTCGACGACCAGATCATTGATATGATCCGCGTTCCTTCCCTGGACGTCCCAGGCCAGGTTCCCCGAGGCGTCGTACCTGAGGAGAAGGACCTTGCCGGGATAGATGCCCACCGTCCCGGCCACATAGACGTTCCCGGTGCCGTCCACGCCCACCGCCGTACCTTCGATGTTCATGCCGGTGACGCTATAGGTCCTGTTCCAAAGGGTAACCCCGGACGCGGAGACCTTCTGGAGGAACAGGTAATCTCCCGAGGACCATCCACTGCCCACAACGTACAGGGACCCGTCGGCGGCCCTCGCCATCGCCTCCGCCTGTCCCGAGACCCCGCTCCCGAACTCCGCGATCCAATCCTGCGTCCCGCCCGGGCGGATCTTGACCACCATGCTCCGGTCCCCGCCGTAGGTCCTGGCCGCGATGAGGATATTCCCCGAGGGATCCACAACGACGCCCTGGGGCCTCGGATTATCCGCATGGTCGACGAGGACGTTCCATAGCAGGGTCCCACCGGCGTCGTATTTGGAGACCCGCGTGCCGACCAGGTTCTCGAAATCCAAAGCGACGATGTCACCGAATGGATCAACGACCACGTTCGCCTCGTGGTAGGTGTTGGTACCCCAGTTCTCGGCGAGTTCCCGCCGCCAAACCAGGCAGGGCGTGGCCGAACCCATGGCGGGAGTGACGGTGAGATGGACCCCTCCCGGCGTATACGTCCTCGTGAAGGTGGGGGTCGCCGTGGGCGAATACCACGTGCCCGTGAACGTGGGTGTGCGCGTGGGCGTGTCGGTGCGGGTCGCCGTATCCGTCCAAGTGGGAGTGACGGTCAGCGTCCCCTGAGGGTACACGGTGACGACGGGTCCCGTCGACGGCAAGGAAAGACAATAGAAACCGGAGACGTAATTCACCACGTAGCCGCTGACGCTCGTGAGAGTGACCTGGAAGGTGCCGGAAGCTTCCGGCGCGAGGACGAAACGCAACGTGTAGGACCCCGCGCTCCCCAGCGGCGAGCCGCCGATGCCGAAGGTGGGGCTCGAATAGGGGACCGAGACCCCGCCCAACTGGATCTCCTGGATCGTGGTGCTTAGGTTGCCCGTGAGACTCAGCGAGAAACCCATGCTGTTGAAGATCAGGGTGCATCCCGTGTTGTAGGGGTTCGAATAGCTGAGGTTTGCAGCGGTCACTGTGGTGCCCCCGGAGACGGGGTTGGGCGGTGTGTACGAGTTTGCGTATAAATAGAATTTGCCGCAACCGGTTGGCCACGGCGTGACGGTAGGGGTTCCCGTCGCGGTCACGGTCGCGGTCACGGTCGGCGAAGGCGTGAACGTATCGGTCATCCAGGTCCCGGTCGGCGTGATGGAGGGTGTCAGGGTCTCCGTCGGGGTGGACGTGGGCGTCGGGGTGATATAGGTGGTTCCGATTGGGATCTTCCCGAGCAGGGCCAGGAACTTGTTGGGTTCGCACCCGATGGAATAGATGTTCCCGCCGGCGACCAGACGGTCCCCCGAGAGGGCCAGACAGTTCGCTCCGCCCTCCATGACGGTGGCCCACTCGTACATCGCGCCGCTCTCGTCGATGGCCGCCAGGGAGCGCCGGGGCTGTCCTCCCACCGTGGCGAACTCGCCCGCCGCGTACAGGATGGAGCCGTCCTTCACGAGACCCGTCACCCGCCGGTCGGCCCCGGGGTCCCACGGCAGGATGGCGCCGGTCACGGCATCCAGGGCCGCCAGGTTCCGCCTGTACTGGCCTCCCAGGGTCGTGAAGGATCCGCCCAGGTAGACCTTGTCATCCGAAGGCATCAGGGTGGAGATGCTCCCGTCAGACCCCCCATCCGGGGCCCAGGGAAGCACCTCGCCCGTGGTGACATCGAGCGCCGCCAAATGGTCCCGGCCCTCGCCGCCCACGATGGTGAAACCTCCGGACAGGTAAAGCGTGGTCCCCGAGAGTGCCATCGCCCAGATGCGCTCCACGCCGGAACTCCAGGGCAGGATCGAACCCGTCGTCGCATCCAGCGCGACGAAATTGGAGGTAGTCTGTCCCCCGACGGACGAGAAGATGCCGTGGGCGCAAACGACGGAATCCGACGCGACCAACCCCGTGACATAGCCGTTCGCCGAGGGGTCCCAGGGGAGAACGGCCCCGGTCACGGCATCCACGGCCCCGAGGCGACTGCGGGGTTGCCCTCCCAGGGTGGTGAACTCACCCCCGACATAGACGGTCGGACCTTCCAGAGCCAACGAATAGACCAGGGAATTCGAACCGGGATTCCACGGCAGAACCTTCCCGTTCGCGGCGTCGATCGCCGCCAGCGATCCCCGGGGGACCAGTCCTCCGATCGTGTGGAAATCGCCGCCCACGTAGAGGCGGTCGCCCGAAGCGGCGAGGGTCTTGACAGCGCGGTCGAAGAGCGGGTCATTCCAGAGCAAGGCCCCCGTCACGGCGTCGACCGCCAACAGACTCCCGTAGCTCCCGCTGCCGTCCATGCCGATGAAGACTCGCCCGTTCGCCGCGGCGATGGCGCTCCCGTAGGTGCCAACCCCATCGGTCTCCCAGGGCAGGACCGCTCCCGTACAGGCATCCACCGCCCCGGCGCGGATGCGGCCCTGGTTCCCGATGACCGTGAACCTGCCGGTCATGTAGAGGGTGTCGCCGTACAAAGCCATGGAGTTGACATAGTTGTTCACCACGGGATCCCAGGCGAAGAGGCCCCCCGACAGTGCATCCACCGCGGCCACATAGGTCTGGGGTTGCCCGTTCACGGAAGTGAAACCGCCGCTCATGAAGATCGTGGAACCTGCGGCCGCGACGGAATTGACCTGGGCCGAATAGCTCAGCAGGGGATTCCAAGGGAGGACGGCGCCTGACACGGCATCCACGGCCCCGACGCCCCTGCGGAGGGTCGTGCCGAGAGCGCCGAAATTGCCCCCCACGTAAACGACGGACCCCTGGACCGCCATCGTGTAGACCTCGTTACTGCAGTCGGGGTTCCAGGAGAGGATGGCTCCCGTGGAGGCGTCCACGGCCGCCAAACCGTTCCGAGTCTGGCCGTTCACCCGATTGAAATAGCCTCCGATATAGAGGGTGGAACCCGACCGGACGAGGGACATGACCTTGGCCGTAGAATAATCCCTCTCCGCCGTGACGTTCCATGAGGGATCCAGCGTGCCATCCGGCAACAAGTGCGCCAGGTTGACCCGGGGTTGCCCGTTCGTGTGCGTGAAAGTCCCACCGATGAACCACCCCCCCGACCCGTCGGGCGCGGCCGCGTAAGCGATGCCCTTGATCCGGTTGCCCGGCACCCATTGGCCGTCGGTCGAGTCCAGGAGCGCTCCCCCACCGGTCCGCGGACCGAGATACCGGAAGTTGCCCCCCAGGTAGATGACACCGTTCGCTTCGCACAGGGTGTTGACGGAACCGCCGGGAACGTAGCTGTCAAAGACATCCACCTGGGCGTACGACGACGAGGTCATAAGGAGGAAGACGAGCGGCAGCAGACGAGCCGTTCCAACGAGGGCACGGAAATGAACGGGTTTCCTCACAGGCGCTCCAAGGACACGCAGGATGGATGTCCAAACCGATTTGCCGCCGAAGAATAGAGCGCTTGCCGGACGTTTTATTCCACCGGGGATCGATGGGATGAGGGCCTGTTCAGCCGGAAATCACCCCTTGGGATGGCCTTTTCTCGGATAAATACGATAAATGGGGCTGGGGGACCCTTCGAGTACGGCCTACGGCCGCCCTCAGGGCAGGCCGTGATTTTCAATCCCGTTGATATACAGGCATGGCCATTCGACGCGCTTCACTTGCTCATGGCACTGATCGCTCTTGTTTTACAAACAGATACGCGGAGAGCGATAAGTGGAGCTGGGGACCGGGATTGAACCGGCGACCTGCGGTTTACGAAACCGCTGCTCTACCAGCTGAGCTACCCCAGCATCCGAGGTCACAAACCGAGGACGCGGATTGGGAGTGTCGAGTCCAAGAGGGACTCGACCCCCCAGCGTCCGGAACAAACAAGAGTAGGGATATTAACGGTCCCGGGACCCCGAGTCAACGACCCAATCCTGTTCCGTCCGGCGGTTTTGCCACAAAAAAAGGGGCGGGCCGCTCGGCCCGCCCCCCGAAAAGCGCGCGAGCTGTTACTTCAAGACCGTGATCGTGTCGATCGCGAAGGTGCCTTCCCCCTCGGTCTTGGGCACGATGTTGAAGGTCTTGACCTGCGAGAAGTCCGCAGGAGCACCCTTGATGGCCTCGGGCGGGGTGTAGTAGGGATCCTTCGTGAAGGCGGTCATGGGAATGACCACCTTCTCCCAGGAGCCGCCCTTCGTCGCGGGAGCATCCCCGATGTACTGGTTGTTGGTCTTGTCCTTCAGGGCGATCTGGATGACCATGGACTTGGGCGTGTACACCGTCAGCTCGATGCCCGCGGCGTTCGAGCAATCCACGCCGTCCCACCCCTCGCCGGCCTGATGCCAGATCCCGCACCAACCGCCGCCCACCAGCTTGTACTTGATGGAGATCATCTTGTCGGCGGCCTTGTCCTTCTTCTTGGCGTCCTTGTACTCGTAGGAGATGGACGATCCGTTCGTGTCGGCATAGGAACCGCTGCTGCCGGACGCGGCATTCGCGAAGTCCTGCAGGAGGACCTTGGCGCCGGTCGCCTTCACAGCGGGGGCCGCAGCCGCCGCGGCGGGGGCCTCGACCTTGCCCTCGATCCAGACCACGGGACCGACCGTCAACACGGAGGCACCGGGATTCTGCGGGGCGAAGTTCATGCCCTTGGTCTCCGACAGGTCCATGGGATTCCCCGGGATGGCGTCGGGCGGAGTGTAGTAGGGGTCCTTGGCGAAGGAGCCCACCGGGATGACCGCGTCGGACCAGGCCGTCGTGGCCGGGAACTTGGTCACGTACTGGACGTTGTATTTGTCCTTGATGGCGATCTGCACGTCCTGCGCCGCGGAGGACTTCACCGGGATCCGCAGGGCGCCGGCCTTGGAGAGATCGGCGGCGATGTTGTGCCAGATTCCCATGTATCCGCCGGCGGCCATTTCGCCCTCGATCTTGAGGGCTTTCTCGCCGGCCTTCGGGCCTTCCACGACACTGAAGGAGATCTTGGAACCGTTCGAGTCGGCGTAGGTGCCGGTGTTGGAACTGTCCACGGTGGTCCAACCTTCGGCGGTACCGCCCACCTTGCCGGCGGAAGCAGAGGGCTTTTCCGCGGCAGGAGCCGCAGCCTGGGCCACGGCGCTGGGAGCGGCGGCCTTCGCGACGGCTTTCGCCGCCGGCTTGGGAGCCGCTTTCTTGGCCGCCGGTTTGGCGGCAGACTTGGCGGCCGCCGGCTTGGCGGCGGGAGGAGGAGCCGACTTGCCCGGCTTGCTGGTGGAAACGGGGCCGAGGATGATGGTGGCGTCGCCCTCCATCTTCGGGCCGAAGTTCATGCCCTTGACCTCGGTGACGTCCATGGGCTTGCCCTTGATGGCATCGGGCGGGGTATAGGTGCCGTCCAGGGTGAAGTCCGACATGTTCACGATGACCTCGGACCATTCCTTGGAGGGAATGTTGAAGAAGGCGGTGTATTGGTTGTTGTACTTGTCCTTGATGGCCATCTGCATCTGCCCCGGGTTCGTGGACTTGGCCATGAACTTCACGGCGCCTTCCTTCAGGTTGGCACCCGCCAGGTTGTGCCAGATGCCGCAATAGCCGCCGGGCTTGAGGGTGGACTCGATCTTGAGGGCCCGCTCCCCGGCCTTGGGTCCGTCGGTGGTGAGGAACATGATGAAGGAACCCTGGGTATCGGCGTAGGTCCCGATATTGGCGGAATCGAGCACGGCCCAGCTCTCGATCACGCCGGCGAAAGCGGGGACCGCGAGGGCGATCGCCGTCAACGCCGTCAGCGCAGAACGGAAGATTTTCTTCATCTTGAAAGTCTCCTTAGGTCTCGATTGGGTCCCGGAATCGGCACCGGGATGGAAAAAAACGAAGGAACGAACCGGTATTCTATCGACCACCCCCCGGGGTGGCAATAAGTAAAGGGCCGGGCAAATAGCCCCGGTCTGTCCCGTTCATTGGACGCGTGAAAGGGGTCGCGCGGGTCGAGTATAAACGCCTGAAATGACGGCCCCATGCCATAAAAAAAGGGCCGGGATTATCAGTCCCGGCCCTTTTCTATTTTCCGATGATACTTTGGCCGTAACCTTCTCACTTCTATCTTCTACCTTATACCTGCCGAAGCGTCAGCCTCGGCCTGGCCTTCCCGTATCCGAGGGGATGACCTTGACCTGGTTGATGACCTTGACGACTCCCGGAATCGACCTCGCCACCATCGCGAGGGAGCGTTTCTCGCTGAAGTCGTCGCACATCCCCGACAGCGTGACCTTCCCCGCCTTCACGCCGACCTTCACGTGGCTGGCGCCCATCGACCGGATGCGCCGCGTGATGATGCTGTCCAGCTCCACGTCCTTGTTCACCACGTCGTCCCCTTCGCCGCCCAGACCGATCATCCGGGCTTCCTTGGGGGAAAGGCCGTACTTGTAGTTCGAGATATCGTCCGACATGACTGCTCCTTTCGGCCTTCGCCGATCAACCCGCCTTCTTGCCGTCGTCAAGCCACAAACCCAGGAACACCAGTTCGATCGCCATCCAGATGGTCGCCTGTACCAGGGTCCAGAAGATCGGCAGGCGGCCGCCTCCGGACGAGGTCAGGTACGAGATGAGTGAAAGCAACGCATAGTTGACGAACCACAGGGAGATCGCCAACCGGGGCAGGCTCAAGGCGCCCATTTCAGCCTCCTTCGGATCGGGACTTGAATCGGCGGAGCCGTTCAAGCGCTCATGGATTTTAAACCAACCTTCAAGATCTCTTCAACCGTGGCCTTATCACCGAGGACCTCCACGGCGGATGCCGTGGCCCGACGGGCCTCGGTATCGCTGTAACCCAGCGCCAGGAAGGCCTGGAGGGCGTCCCCCACGGCCCGGGAGCCCGGCAAGGACCCCGCAGAAACGGCTCCCGCCTCGATGGCGCCCTCACGGGCCAAACGGGCCACCTTCTCCTTGATCTCCAGGACGATGTGCTGGGCCGTCTTGACCCCCACGCCCGGCACCGCCTTCAAGGCGGCCAGATCGTCCTGCAGGACCGCCCGGTACAGTTCGTCGGCCGAAAGGGCCGACAGGACGCCCAGGGCCGCCTTGGGTCCCACCCCGGACACGGACAGGAGAAGGAGAAAGGCCTGCCTCTCGGAGTCCTTGAGGAAGCCATAGAGCTGTTGGGCGTCCTCCCTCACGTGAAGATGGGTCTTGAGGTTAACCGGGCGGCCGACGGGGGGGAGGTCCGACAGGGACCTTTTCGGGATGAAGACCTCGTAACCCACCCCATGGACGTCCACTTCCACGCGGTCGGCCAGCTTCACCGACAGGATCCCCTGCAGGAACGCGATCATCCGGCACTCACCTCATTATCACCGCAGAGGTCGCAGAGTCCGCAGAGGAAGGCTCCACTTTTTCAAGATCAAACATCCCAACGGAATGCCATTCTCTGCGTCCCCTGCGTTCTCTGCGGTTAAAGACCGTCAATCTTCGAAGAAACGCAAATGCACCAGGATGTGGAGGAGTTCCTCGACCTGGGTCAAGGCTGGCGCTTCCTTGTTCTGCGTGGCCGCGTACCAGAACGACACGACGGCGGGATCGATCCACAACCCCCCCGACTCGAAGTCCTGGTCGAACACGAGGGCCTTGTAGAAATGCTCGTCCAGCTCGTTCTCGGAAACCGGACTCTTCATGCCGGAAGCGCGGAGCTTGATACTCTCCTTGGCCTGGGAAAGGTATTTCTGGTCCTCGGCATTGAGGTTCTCGAACACCACCTGGGCCGCCTCGGGATCGACACCCGTCAGAATCTCCTTCCCGACCCAGACGCCCATGCCCTCGGGATCCCAAAGGTATTCGTGGTCCTGGTGCTTGAGGCGCTTGAGGGGTTCCCCCGAATCAGGAGACAACAGTTCAGTGAGTCCCAGGTCCTCGGTATCCCTCAGGAAATCCTCGGCCGTGACGTTGAACTTCTCGTCCACCGGGTATCCGCATTCCGTGCAATAGCGGGATCCCTCGGCCAGTTTGTTGTTGCGGCAATTCTTGCATTTCATCGTGCACTTCCCTTCGTCCGGGGGTTTCCCCCGAATACCGAGATGGCCCGCTTCAACAGGGCCGCTTCATTCGTGGACGCCGAATCCCTTCGGGGCCCGGCGTTCGCGTGGGCGATCGCAACGGCCAGCGCGTCGGCCGTATCGTCCAGCTTCGGCGCGCGTTTCAGGTTCAGCAGGACCTGCACCATCCGCTGGACCTGTTTCTTGTCGGCGGCTCCGTAGCCGGCCACCGCCTGCTTCACCTGACCGGGCTTGTACTCGAAAACCGGCACCCGGGCCAATCCGCACGCCAGGACCGCCACCCCCCGGGCGTGCGCCACGGTGATGGCCGTCTTGACGTTCTTCGAGAAGAACAACTCCTCCACCGCGGCCGCATCGGGCCGGGTCCTCTCGAGGATCCTCCGCAACCCCTCGAAAAGGTCCACTAACCGCGCCTCCCGGGTCTCCCCCGGGAACGTCTCGAGGGTCCCGTAATCCAGAGACCTCATCGTGTTCCCCCGGCGCTCGACCAGTCCGTAACCCATCCGTGCAAGCCCCGGGTCGATCCCCAGAACCCTCAGGGTTACCGGGGAGGTTTTGCCATCACTCCTCACACCCGACTCCTCACTCCGCGGCGACCCTGTCGCCGCGCCCTGAGCAAGCCGAGGAACGAGGCGCGTCGAACGGGCTCACTTCTCACTGCTTGAAAGGTCTATCCTTCCCTTTCAAGCTTGGCCATGATCTCGTCGCTGATCTCGAAATTGGAATGCACGGTCTGCACGTCGTCGTGCTCGTCCAGGGCATCGTACAGCTTCATCATGGCCGCGGCCTTCTTCTCGTCGAGAGGAACGGTGGTCTTGGGGATCATCGTGATCTCGGCCGTCTCCATGGGGATCCCCTTCTGTTCGACGGCAGCGCGGACCGTGTCGAAGGACCCCGGCGGGGTCACGACCTCGAAAAGGTCGCCCTTGTCGGTCTTCAGGTCCTCGGCCCCTGCATCCAGCACCACGGCCATCAGATCGTCCTCGCCGACCGCTTCCTTCTTGACGGCGATCAGGCCCTTGCGGTCGAACAGGAAGCTGACCGAGCCGGTCTCCCCCATGTTACCGTTGTGTTTGGTGAAGATGGCGCGCACATCGGATGCGGTCCGGTTGCGGTTCTCGGTGGCGGCTTCGACGATGACAGCCACGCCGCCGGGACCGTAACCCTCGTAGGTCACCGATTCGATCTGGGCACCCGCCTCAGCGCCCGTTCCCTTGTTGATGGCCCGCTTGACGGTGTCGGCGGGCATGCTGGCTTCCTTGGCCTTGAGCAGGATGTTCTTGAGGCGCAGGTTCGCCTCGGGGTTTCCCCCGCCGTCCCGCGCCGCCATCTGGATCTCCTTGGCGATCTTGGAGAACACCTGCCCGCGCTTCTGGTCCAACGCGCCCTTGGAGCGCCGGATCTTAGCCCATTTGGAATGTCCGCTCATGGATCCGATTCCCTGTGAAATTTTCCAAAAATCAGACGGCCAATGGCCTCGGACGGGTTCAGCCCGGCCTGTCGGCGTCCGAAAGCCTTTTGTTTACAAGACCCGAAAAGGCCCTGAAACGACAAGAGTCCGCCTCCCCGTCCAAGAATTCCCGGGAAAGCGAACCCTTTGTGTGGCAAATTATATCCCGGTCACCCTGAAAAGGGCCATGAAAAAACGCCGCCCCAAGGCGGCATCATCCCATTGGAAATCATGAGAAATCGAAACAAAGCCGGCCGCAAAATACTCGGGCGGGGTCATTACCTCCAACTCGTGACGCACAACGGATGGGAATGCGTCGAAAGGCGCAACATCTCGGGCATCGTGGTCATGGTCCCCGTAACCCCCCGCCGGGAGATCGTCCTGATCGAGCAATACCGTCCTGCCGTGAAGGGCTGGGTGGTCGAGTTCCCCGCCGGCCTCGTGGGGGACCTGCCCGGAAAACGGCGCGAGAGCTTCGTGACGGCCGCCAAACGCGAACTCATCGAGGAGACGGGCTGGTCGGCGCGCTCGATGCGCTTCATGCTGGAGGGACCTCCTTCCGCCGGCATGTCGGCCGAGCACATCCGCTTCTATATCGCAAGAGGTTTGAGGAAAGTCGGGGAAGGCGGAGGGGACGGGAGCGAGCGCATCCGAATCTTCACGGTGCCCCTGAAGGGCGTGGACCGCTTCCTCGAATCGCGCCGCAAAAAGGGCGCCTACATCGACCCCAAGGTCTATACGGGGCTGTATTTCATCCGTTGAACCGAGTTATCTTCCTCACCGCCAAGAACGCCAAGTCCGCCAAGACGTCAATCCGATCATAACCTTCTAACTTCTACCTACTACCTTGTACCTGTCGCTCGACGAGGTCCTTCGAGGACCGGATGCGGTCCAGGAATAGGATCCCGTCCAGGTGGTCCATCTCATGTTGGATCGCCACCGCTTCGAACCCCAACGCCGTCAACTCGAAGGGCTTCCCCTTCTCGTCGAAGGCCTTCACGCGGAGCTTCTGGGCCCTTTTCACATTGGCGAGAAGGTCCGGAAAACTGAGGCAACCCTCCCGCGACGCCTTCCATTGGGTGGCCTCCAGAACCACGGGGTTCACGAGGCAGAGGAACCCGTGGTTCTCGTTCCCCCGCCTCGATCTCGACGCATCCACGACGAGGGCCCGGATCCCGATCCCCACCTGAGGCGCGGCCAGGCCGACGCATCCGGGATGCGCGTTCATCGTGTCCCTCAGGTCCCGAAGACGCGCGGGAAGGGACGGATCGGTCAGGTCCGCCGGAAGGCACTTCTCCTTCAGGAACGGATGGGGATAGATTAGGACGGGCAAGACGGACAATGAACACCTCAACGGCAGCTAGGAGTTAGAAGTTAGGAGTGAGGAGTCCATTTCTAACTTCGACCTTCTATCTTCCATCTGCTCGAACCATTTTCGGGCCTAGAGCTCTTCGGCTTCGACAGGATGGAACGTGATATCCACCTGGAGTTCGGCCCTCAGGCCGTCCAGTTCCCCGGCGAAAGCTTTCGCGGCCGCCACATCGGGCACCTCGACGTCCATCGAAAGGGTGTATACGGGTTTTGTGGCGTCCCCCGTGACGTGGGTACGAAGGTCGGTGATGTTCAATCCGTGTCCCGCCGCGGCCTTCGTCACCTTGTAGACGATGCCGGGTCGGTCCCCCCCGTACACGATGAGGGTGTAGGGCAGTGCGGTGCCGGCGGGTTGGACATCCTCCGGTTTCAGTTCACGCATCACGGTGGTCAGCCCCATGGCGTCGGCCACCGAGTGGACCGCATCGGATAGTTGAGCGACCGTGAATCCCTCGGGAAGGGTCACGAGAAGTTGGACCGCAAAATCCCCCTTGAGAAGGGTCATGCTGGAATCCTCGAGGTTGCATCCCTTTTCGAAGAGGACCTTCGTTAGCCCGGCCACGATGCCGGGCCGGTCCCTCCCGATGGCGGACAAGGCGACTTGTGTTTTCACAAAATATCCTCCAGATCCACCACGAAGACGCCAAGACACGAAGGCGTCCATTCGGGATAGCCAGAATACGACGATTGTTTCTCCGGGTGACTTCGTGCCTTCGGCGTGAAGATGGTTACCTCTTCTTCATCTCCTTGCCCTTCCAGATGCCCATTTCCCCCAGCAGAAGCACCAGCTCGTCCAGGTCGTGCCAGCTCTGATCCTCGTCCTGACGGGAATGCAGGATGCGCTCCCCGTAGGCCGCGATGTCCCGCACGTTCCTCCAATGCTGGTAGTAGGCGATGACCTTCTCGTCCACATCCCCCTGGTCGAGGATGGTGCGGTATCCCTGCATCACGAACATCATCTTCGGTCCCGTCAGGAACACCAGGTCCCTTTCCTTGGGAGCAAGCAGGGGCGCATCCCAATCGGCTAG
Source organism: uncultured bacterium (assembly GCA_964529445.1). Taxonomy (GTDB): domain Bacteria; phylum Oederibacteriota; class Muellerivitia; order Muellerivitales; family Muellerivitaceae; genus CAZGWJ01. The sequence continues at coordinate 7,599 of CAZGWJ010000004.1, read as the reverse complement.
ATAGATGTCGTGGCCGGGGGTCACGAGGATGTTGGAGGGCGTCAGATCCCCGTGGCAGATGACGAACTTCGGCTTCACCGCCTGGGCCTTCAGTCTGTCGTTCTCGAGGGTGTAGACCTCCCGCTCGAGGCGCGCCAGGTGCGGGGACAAGAGCTTCTTGAGTTCCTTCTGGGGTTCACTGCCCTTCCCGGGGTCCTTCGAGATCTCCTTCAGGATCCTCTCATACGCCTTGACGAAGGGGGTCTCGTAACGTTCCTTGACCGGGTAATCGCTCACGCAGGAGGTCGCGTTGTGGAGCTTGGCCAGGACCCTCCCGAGAACGCGGAACTCGTCCACGGTGAGCTTGTGGTCTCGCTGGTTGCCACCCTCGACGTGATTGAAGAGCACAAGGGAATGACCCCCGAACGAGGTCCGCAATCCCTTGTCCCGGGTCCGGATGGGATGGACGATGTTCTCGAGGTGGCACTCGGAATAGAGGCGATCGGTGAGCCGAAGGGATTCCTCTGAAATTCCAGGTGCCGGAAAGACCTTGGCGAAGTATTTCTGCCCGCCCAGTTCCTCGACCGCATAACCCCAGGACGTCTCGCCCCAGGGAACAGCCTTCAGTTCCAGGATGGCGAAGCCGTACTCCTCCTCGATGCGGGTCTTCAGTTGGACCTCGTCGAAATCCGGCTGGGTGATCATCGTCGCCTCCTCCCGCAATTCGGGAAGCCTCGTTCAGTTGTGTCATGGCGGATACACAATTAGTCAGTTTTCGATCAAAACACCTCAAGGCATCTGGAGTCTGAATACATTTTACCCACCACAGCTTCCAACAGGTCCTTGTTCAGGGGCAAAAGCCGAAAAAAACGGGGATCAAGCCACCCGCTTTAGCGATACACCAGGAATGGATTTTGCAAATAAATCCGTGGAAAAGCCGGTGAAACCTCCGGGGGACGTGAATGTCCGTTCATAAGAAAAACATTGCTCTCTTCCTGATCCTGCTCATGCTCGGCGCCTACCTGTCTTGCCGGAGAGGGATCGAATCCGTCTTCGATCCCCCTCCGCTTCCCCGCGGAGTTCCCTTGCTCCATCAGGGCGTCACCCTGGTCCCCGAGTCGGACCGTCCCCTGGATTTTTTCATCATGGGATTGAACCCCGAATGGGAAACCAATTTCATGCTGACGGATGAACTGCGCAAGAAAGGGTTCAACGAAAGCCAGCTCTCCGAGGTCGATCGGAACCTCTATTGGTTGAATTTCGAACTGTCCCACGGAGCCGTCATGCGTTTCCTCCCGGACTACACCCACCTCTTTGTCGCCGTTCCGCGTCTCCGCAACGGCAAAGTCTGCAGCGGACGGGAAGAATCCTTCTTCCGCGAATATCTCAGGGTTCGCTGTCAGTGGCCCGAAAAGCGAATTCGCGAGAACATCCAGTTCTTCTGCAGCCCCGAATCCCTGGTTTGGGCCCAGGATATCGGCGAGATCCTGGGACGCGACACGAAAAACCGGGCCGTCATCGACGTGGGCAGCACCGGCCCAACGACGAAATATCGAAGCACCATCCGTACCTTGGCGGAGACTTTCCCGAAGCATTTCGCCCTCAAGGTCCTTCCGGAAGGCATCAATGCGGAAGGAGGCGACGAGGAGATCGTCTGGACCCCCGAGGGCAAGCCCGCACTCCTGGTTGGGCGTCATCGCATCCAGGCCTTTCTCGAGTACCGGGATGGCGAATCCTACAACGGACGTCCCGCGGATCCGCTGGCTATCGCCGAGGCGCGACAAGCGTTCAGCCGGGCTTTTTACGACCTCCCGGTCATCATCGTTCCCGAGGCGGTCCTGGAAAAACCCGCCCTGGGCCATGTCGATCTTTTCCATCTGGACATGATCACGACGGTTCTCCACAACCACAGACACATTCCCCATGCTTTCGTCCCCACTTACGAATCCCCGGCAGCGGATTCCGCCTTGGATCTGCCCTTGAAGCGCAATTACATTTCCGCCGTTCAGAGGGAATACGATCTTGCCGCGGATCAACTCGACGAGATCGGTTACCAGGTGATCCGGCTCCCCTTCGCCGACCATCCGGTGAGAGGCCCCGTGAATTTCGTCAAGTACTACGACCGGGATCGGGATCGGGTTGTGGTCCTCCTGCCTCGATACACCTATCATCTGCCCCATGATTCCCTACACCCGCGAAAGAGGATCCAAATCGCCATGACCCTCCTCGATGACAAGGCCTTCGAATGGCACGAACGCCGGGACCCCTCCTCGTACCAGGCCTACCTCGAGGCCATCCAAAACCTCTGGAACGAGATGGAGAGCGCTCAGAAGGAACCCAATCCGATCTTTGAGCGCCAAGCGGCCTTGATCCGGAAAGCAGGGTACGATGTCATCGGGATCCCCACCTACGCATGGGGATCGGGCGGATTGCACTGCCAGATCCTTCGCTGATCGCACCCTCTCCCGACGGGGACCTCGGCTTCCCCGTTGATTGCCGAGATTCCCGGGCTGGTTTCTCCTTTTATAAACGGCAACACCCCAGGATCACCTGAACCTCAGCCCGTCCATGAGGTTTTGCAGGCGATGACGATCCTCGGGCTTCTCCCAGGACAGGACCA